>NZ_JAKIVI010000032.1:0-345 GCF_023614015.1 Acinetobacter sp. ACZLY 512 | reverse complement strand
CGCCGCAGCTTGGGCTTTATCTAACTGACCTTTATTGATTGCATCATTGGTGTTTATACCATCTGCAAGATTGCTGATCTTGTTATTACCTGCATTGATTCCCGCCCCAGTTACACTCACCGTCTTGGTCGAATCTGCTGGATTGGTGATTGTAAGTCCGTTGGTATCTAACTTGCTGTTCCCCGTCGTTACCGTCGTGAATGTCGGATTCGCAATCACGTTATAGCGATAGGTGTTGGTTGCTGCATCATACTCTGCCGTGGTGTTTGTACCATCTGCAAGGGTGATGGTTTCACCAAGCTTCACATTGTCTGAGGCACCTGTATTCGCTCGGAAGTTCAGGCC
>NZ_JAKIVI010000031.1:0-366 GCF_023614015.1 Acinetobacter sp. ACZLY 512 | reverse complement strand
CCATCTGATCATTGCAGGGGGTGTCGAAAGCATGAGCCGCGCACCGTATGTGATGGGGAAATCAGAAGGGGCGTTTGGACGCACCCAGAAGATAGAAGACACCACCATGGGATGGCGCTTCATCAATCCGAAGCTCAAAGCCATGTATGGTGTGGAGACCATGCCGCAAACCGCAGAAAATGTGGCCGAGCAGTTTGGCATCCAGCGTGAAGACCAAGACCAGTTTGCCTACACCAGCCAGCAACGCACCGCGGCGGCACAGGCCAAAGGCTACTTTGCAAAAGAAATCGTGCCTGTCACGATTCCACAGCGCAAAGGAGAGCCGGTGGTGATCGCCACCGATGAGCATCCACGTGCCTCAACCAC
>NZ_JAKIVI010000030.1:0-418 GCF_023614015.1 Acinetobacter sp. ACZLY 512 | reverse complement strand
CGATCATTTTGATGTATTTGTGTCGTTAAGCTGCCATAACTGTCCAGATGTGGTACAGGCCCTCAACCTGATTGCCATTTATAACCCGAATGCAACAGCCACCATGATTGATGGTGCCTTCTTCCAGGATGAGGTTGAAGAACGCAAGATCATGGCTGTACCGATGGTGTTCCAAAACGGTCAGCATATTGGTCAGGGACGCATGACGCTTGAAGAGATTGTAGCTAAACTCGACAATAATTCGGCTGAAAAAGACGCTGCGGCCATCAATGCCAAAGCTGCCTTTGATGTGCTGGTGGTCGGTGCTGGCCCTGCGGGTGGAACCTCGGCCATTTATGCCGCACGTAAAGGCATTCGTACCGGTATGATCGCAGAGCGCTTTGGCGGTCAGGTCATGGACACCATGGACATTGAAAAC
>NZ_JAKIVI010000029.1:0-448 GCF_023614015.1 Acinetobacter sp. ACZLY 512 | reverse complement strand
CACCGCATCTGGTAATCCCCAGTTGGAACAGCTCAACCAGCAGATCAATGCCTATCACCATCTACAGAGCAAACAATTCAGCGCCCGTGGAAGCGTACGCGATGCACAGGTCGGCTACTGGTTTCAGCTCGAAGGGCATCCCGAACTGACCCAGCACAGCGCAGACGAGCGCCAGATGATCATTGTGGGCAAACACTACAGCAATCAAAACAACTTGCCCAAAGAACTACAACAACAGCTCAACTACAACGTACCCGAACAACGCCACCACAGCGAACTGACCTTGGTTCGCCGCAACATCAAAATCGTACCCGAGTACCACCCGCAGCAACATCGTCCACCGGCACATCCGCAACGCGCCAAAGTGGTAGGGCCAGAAGGCGAACAGGTACATGTGGACGAATGGGGACGCATCAAAGTCCGGTTCCTGTTTACCCGAAGTGAAGAC
>NZ_JAKIVI010000028.1:0-597 GCF_023614015.1 Acinetobacter sp. ACZLY 512 | reverse complement strand
CCCTGACCCACGCCGATACACATCGAACACAGCGCATACTTACCGCCCGACTGTTCCAGCTGGTTTAAAGCCGTCGTCACCAGACGCGCACCAGATGCACCCAATGGATGACCCAGTGCAATTGCACCGCCATTCGGATTCACCCGTGCATCGTCATCTGCCAGTCCTAAGTCTCGGGTACAGGCCAGTGCCTGTGCAGCAAAGGCTTCGTTCAGCTCAATCACATCCATCTGATCAAGTGTCAGATTGGCCTGCTTGAGCAGCTTTTTGATCGCCGGTGCCGGTGCGAAGCCCATGATGCGTGGCTCGATACCCACCGTGGTGGAGGCAATGATCTTGGCACGTGCTTTAAGCTGATATTGTGCAACCGCTTCGTCTGATGCAATTAAAACTGCTGCTGCACCGTCGTTGATGCCTGACGCATTGCCTGCTGTCACGCTACCTTCCGGCTTGACCACGCCTTTTAGCTTGGCCAGTCCCTCTAGTGTGGTTGAGGCACGTGGATGCTCATCGGTGGCGATCACCACCGGCTCTCCTTTGCGCTGTGGAATCGTGACAGGCACGATTTCTTTTGCAAAGTAGCCTTTGGCCTGTGCC
>NZ_JAKIVI010000027.1:0-697 GCF_023614015.1 Acinetobacter sp. ACZLY 512 | reverse complement strand
ACGGATAATCAGGGTGATGTGACAGGAGATCTGCAGAAGAACCAGACCACAGATGACCGCACGCCGACCATCAGTGGTACCGGGCAAGTGGGTGCGGTGGTGACGGTATATTTTGACGGCACGGCAGTGGGTTCAACCACAGTGGCTTCAGACGGGACCTGGAGTGTGACCACGACGGATCTAGGTGCAGACGGTACCAAGAACCTGATTGCGAAACAGACCGACGGTGCAGGCCAGTCGAGCCCGGATTCGGGTGCTTATCCAATCGTACTGGATACCACAGCGCCAGCTACACCGACTACAGCTCCAACAGGAACAGATGATCAAGCACCTGTTATTGGACCTATTACATCAGGTGGTTCAACTAATGACAGTACCCCAACTATTGCTGGTACAGGCACAGCAGGTAATGTCATTACCATTAAAGATGGCACTACGGTACTGGGCAGCACCACCGTTGCAAGCGATGGCACCTGGAGCTTCACGCCAAATACACCTTTGACAGATGGTAGCCACAGTATTGGATACACTGAAAAGGATCCGGCAGGTAATGAAAGTGGTAAAAGTCCAACATTAGACTTTAATCTAGACACCACGAATGTGGTGGTAAGCATCAACAAGGCGGTCGACAATGTTGGCAGCAAGGTCGGTGACCTGGCCAACAATGCTGCAACCGATGACACCACACCAACACTGG
>NZ_JAKIVI010000026.1:0-1036 GCF_023614015.1 Acinetobacter sp. ACZLY 512 | reverse complement strand
ACCTGTGCATCGCGTACGCTTCCACGGGCGCTGAATTGTTTGCTCTGTAGATGGTGATAGGCATTGATCTGCTGGTTGAGCTGTTCCAACTGGGGATTACCAGATGCGGTGGCTTGATCTTGTTGTTCTAGATCGGCAATCCATGCCGGGGTGATATGCCAGGCATCCTCCAGATTCAGGCTGGCATTGTCGTGTTGCTGGCTGTGTTGCTGGGTGCTTTGCACACTGCCACTGCCTTCTTCTTGTTGTAAGGCATCGGCTTGCCAGCGCTGGGTATAGACCGATGTGGGTTGCAGGGACCGCTCGGCTTGTACCTGTGTCAGGGTATCGTAGGGTTCGGTGGCACTGCTGCGCTGGTAATGTATGACTTGTCTGCTTAAGGCAGTGTAATGCTGGTTGTCGTCAATCAGACGCAGTACTTGTGCCTGTATCGGCGTATTCATCGTCGGGACGGTCAGGGCTGCTTCATCGATCAGCCAGTTGATGCCTTCGCTGCGCCACAGTCGGGTCAGGTAGTCGTAGTCGGTTTCGTTGGCCTGCATGCTAAACGGCCGGATGTCATAGTCCCGGTTTAAGCCTGAGGTATCAAGCGTCAGGCTGGCGGCAAACAGCGGGCTTTTCGTTTGCCATTCTCTAAACAGCAGCTCACTGATCTCGCGCACGCTTTTGTTCATAAACACGCGGCTGTTGCGGCGTTTGTACCACAGTGCGGTCGGGTCTTGCAGAGTCAGGGTATAACTGGTCAGTGCACCATCGCTTTGTGCTTGTTTGGCAGCAGTGATGATGCCACTGGTGCGATACAGCTGGCCGATATCGGTCACCTGATCGACGGCAACCTGACAGCCGATAAATTGTTTGAGGGCAATCTGTGCGTGCGTGCTGAAGCACAGCAGCTCGGCAGTACTGCCCTGATTGATCTGCTGCTGTCCCTGTATGCGTTGTAAATACACCTGACTGTTCAGGGCGGGATCTGAGAAGGTCACGTGCAAGGCGCGTTGCTGTGTGCCTAATCCCAAGCGTTCTAATACGCCAAATA
>NZ_JAKIVI010000025.1:0-1518 GCF_023614015.1 Acinetobacter sp. ACZLY 512 | reverse complement strand
AAAATTGAACTTGAAATCGTGCCGCAGGGCAATCTGGCCTGCCGCATACAGGCCGCTGGCATGGGGCTGGGGCCGATCTACACCCCAACTGGTTTTGGCACTTTACTCGCAGAAGGTAAACCCACCCTGAACTTTGATGGCAAAGACTACGTACTGGAAAACCCGATCAAGGCCGACTTTGCCCTGATCAAAGCCTACAAGGGTGACCGCTGGGGCAATCTGGTCTATCGCAAATCAGCACGAAACTTCGGCCCGATCATGGCCATGGCCGCCAACGTAACCATCGCACAAGTGAGCGAAGTGGTGGCACTAGGAGAACTCGATCCGGAAAACGTGGTGACCCCAGGCATCTTTGTTCAACACGTCGTACCAGTCCAATCTACCCCAGCAAGCGCTGCACCATAAGGAGATCGAGATGAGTTATCACAAACTGACCCGTGACCAGATCGCCCAGCGCGTTGCCCAAGATATTCCGGAAGGCTCCTATGTCAATCTAGGGATTGGCCTGCCGACCAAAATTGCCAGCTATCTGCCTGCCGACAAAGACGTATTTCTACATTCAGAAAACGGACTGCTGGCTTTTGGTCCACCACCAGCGGCCGGCGAAGAAGACCCGGAACTGATCAACGCAGGCAAAGAATACGTGACCATGCTCGAAGGCGGTTGCTTCTTTCACCATGGCGACTCCTTCGCCATGATGCGCGGTGGACATCTGGATATCTGCGTACTAGGCGCATTCCAGATCGCCGCCAATGGAGACCTGGCCAACTGGCACACCGGTGCACCGGATGCCATACCGTCGGTCGGTGGAGCCATGGATCTTGCGGTTGGGGCAAAAAAAGTCTTTGTAACCACCGATCATGTCACCAAAAAAGGTGAGCCGAAGATTGTCGCTGAACTGACGTATCCAGCCACGGGCCAGAAATGTGTCGACCGGATCTACACCGACCTGTGCATCATCGATGTGGTGCCAGAAGGGCTGAAAGTGATCGAGAAAGTCGAAGGCTTAAGCTTTGAAGAACTACAACGCCTGACCGGTGCAACACTGATCGATGCGACATAAGGCCAAGGATAACTGAATATGAAACATGCATACATCGTCGATGCGATCCGTACCCCGTTTGGCCGCTATGCAGGCGGATTGGCAGCAGTACGTGCGGATGACCTCGGTGCAATCCCGATTGCTGCCCTGATCGAACGCAACCCAAGCGTGAACTGGGCACAGGTCGATGACGTGATCTACGGCTGTGCCAATCAGGCAGGAGAAGACAACCGTAACGTTGGCCGTATGTCGGCACTGCTGGCAGGCCTGCCGGTCGAAGTACCGGCAACGACGGTCAACCGCCTGTGTGGCTCATCTCTGGATGCAATCGCCATGGCAGCACGTGCGATCAAAGCAGGCGAAGCCCATCTGATCATTGCAGGGGGTGTCGAAAGCATGAGCCGCGCACCGTATGTGATGGGGAAATCAGAAGGGGCGTTTGGACGCACCCAGAAGATAGAAGACACCACCATGGG
>NZ_JAKIVI010000024.1:0-4699 GCF_023614015.1 Acinetobacter sp. ACZLY 512 | reverse complement strand
TGTGCCGTACTTTGTACCAAATGAGTTTAACGGATTGGAATATTGAGTCGGTATTTTATGTTCTAGCTTTCACTAAATCAAGTATTCGTATCGAATTTATCTTGCTACAACAACTGTTTGGGTGTTGTATAGTCAAGCCTCACGAGCAATTAGTATTGGTCAGCTTCACATATCACTATGCTTCCACATCCAACCTATCAACGTCCTAGTCTTGAACGGCTCTTTAGAGGAATAAATTCCTAGGGAAATCTTATCTTGAGGTAGGCTTCCCGCTTAGATGCTTTCAGCGGTTATCCCTTCCGAACATAGCTACCCGGCGATGCGACTGGCGTCACAACCGGTACACCAGAGGTTCGTCCACTCTGGTCCTCTCGTACTAGGAGCAGATCCTCTCAAATTTCCAGCGCCCACGGTAGATAGGGACCGAACTGTCTCACGACGTTCTAAACCCAGCTCGCGTACCTCTTTAAATGGCGAACAGCCATACCCTTGGGACCTGCTTCAGCCCCAGGATGAGATGAGCCGACATCGAGGTGCCAAACACCGCCGTCGATATGAACTCTTGGGCGGTATCAGCCTGTTATCCCCAGAGTACCTTTTATCCGTTGAGCGATGGCCCTTCCATACAGAACCACCGGATCACTAAGACCTACTTTCGTACCTGCTCGACTTGTGGGTCTCGCAGTTAAGCGCGCTTTTGCCTTTATACTCTACGCGTGATTTCCGACCACGCTGAGCGCACCTTCGTACTCCTCCGTTACTCTTTAGGAGGAGACCGCCCCAGTCAAACTACCCACCAGACATGGTCCTCGCCCCGGATTACGGGGCAGAGTTAGAACCTCAACATTACCAGGGTGGTATTTCAAGGATGGCTCCAATGGAACTGGCGTCCCATCTTCAAAGCCTCCCACCTATCCTACACAAGTAAGGTCAAAGTTCAATGTCAAGCTGCAGTAAAGGTTCACGGGGTCTTTCCGTCTAGCCGCGGGTACACTGCATCTTCACAGCGATTTCGATTTCACTGAGCCTCTGCTGGAGACAGCGCCGCCATCATTATGCCATTCGTGCAGGTCGGAACTTACCCGACAAGGAATTTCGCTACCTTAGGACCGTTATAGTTACGGCCGCCGTTTACTGGGGCTTCGATCAAGAGCTTCGCTTACGCTAACCCCATCAATTAACCTTCCAGCACCGGGCAGGCATCACACCCTATACGTCCACTTTCGTGTTTGCAGAGTGCTATGTTTTTAATAAACAGTTGCAGCGGCCTGGTTTCTGCGGCTGTCAATCGCTCAGGGAGCAAGTCCCATCACCATCAACAGCGTACCTTCTCCCGAAGTTACGGTACCATTTTGCCTAGTTCCTTCAGCAGAGTTCTCTCAAGCGCCTTGGTCTACTCGACCTGACCACCTGTGTCGGTTTCGGGTACGATTCCTGTGTAACTGAAGCTTAGAGACTTTTCTTGGAAGTATGGTATCAGCCACTTCGCTAGTAAACTAGCTTGCTATCGACTCTCAGCATAGAGCACCCCGGATTTGCCTAAGATGCATGCCTACTGTCTTCCACCTGGACAACCAACGCCAGGCTGACCTAACCTTCTCCGTCCTCTCATCGCATTACACAGAAGTATTGGAATATTAACCAATTTCCCATCGACTACGCCTTTCGGCCTCGCCTTAGGGGTCGACTCACCCAGCCCCGATTAACGTTGGACTGGAACCCTTGGTCTTTCGGCGAACGGGTTTTTCACCCGTTTTGTCGTTACTCACGTCAGCATTCGCACTTCTGATACCTCCAGCAGACTTCTCAATCCACCTTCATCGGCTTACAGAACGCTCCCCTACCACGTAACTTAAAGTTACATCCGCAGCTTCGGCACATAGTTTTAGCCCCGTTACATCTTCCGCGCAGGCCGACTCGACTAGTGAGCTATTACGCTTTCTTTAAAGGGTGGCTGCTTCTAAGCCAACCTCCTAGCTGTCTATGCCTTCCCACATCGTTTCCCACTTAACTATGATTTTGGGGCCTTAGCTGGCGGTCTGGATTGTTTTCCTCTTGACTACGGACGTTAGCACCCGCAGTCTGTCTCCCGGATAGTACTCATAGGTATTCGGAGTTTGCATCGGTTTGGTAAGTCGGGATGACCCCCTAGCCGAAACAGTGCTCTACCCCCTATGGTATTCGTCCGAGGCGCTACCTAAATAGCTTTCGGGGAGAACCAGCTATCACCAGGCTTGATTAGCCTTTCACCCCTATCCACAAGTCATCCCCTGGCTTTTCAACGACAGTGGGTTCGGTCCTCCAGTTAGTGTTACCCAACCTTCAACCTGCTCATGGATAGATCGCCTGGTTTCGGGTCTATACCCAGCAACTATACGCCCTATTAAGACTCGGTTTCCCTACGGCTCCCCTATGCGGTTAACCTTGCTACTGAATATAAGTCGCTGACCCATTATACAAAAGGTACGCAGTCACCGAACATGTCGGCTCCCACTGCTTGTATGCATGCGGTTTCAGGATCTATTTCACTCCCCTCACAGGGGTTCTTTTCGCCTTTCCCTCACGGTACTGGTTCACTATCGGTCAGTCAGGAGTATTTAGCCTTGGAGGATGGTCCCCCCATATTCAGACAAGGTTTCACGTGCCTCGCCCTACTCGTCATCATTGTGTGTGCCCTTTCGTGTACGGGAATATCACCCTCTACGTTCGCACTTCCCAGAGCGTTCCACTAGAACACACACAACTTAATGGGCTGTTCCCCTTTCGCTCGCCGCTACTAAGGGAATCTCAATTGATTTCTTTTCCTAAGGGTACTGAGATGTTTCACTTCCCCTCGTTCGCCTTGCATGACTATGTATTCATCATGCAATACCTATCTTATGATAAGTGGGTTCCCCCATTCAGACATCTCCGGATCAAAGGATATTTGCCGCCTCCCCGGAGCTTTTCGCAGGCTATCACGTCTTTCGTCGCCTCTGACTGCCAAGGCATCCACCACATGCACTTAATTACTTGACTATACAACCCCAAACAGTCGCTAATGCCTACAAGTAGCATTATCAACATTACAGTTTGAAGTACTGTGAATTGAATCACCGTACAGCTTCAATCTAAATTCATATACCAAAACGCTTGATTCAGTTAATTTGCTAGTTCTCGGATTAAATCGTCACCTAACAATTGCTTGTTAGCTTCTTATCTAATCGAGTTTGAACAATTTATTTCAGACTCAATATTTTCCAATCTGTTAATGAATTAATGTGTCTTCGTCAGATCACACTAAACTGTGATAAATCACAGAACTTAATAAAATAAGATCTCAAGACCTTCTTTTTACTAAGTTCTATAATCTACACCTTAGCCGTACTCTTTAAAGTACGTGGTGGAGACTAGGAGAGTCGAACTCCTGACCTCCTGCGTGCAAAGCAGGCGCTCTACCAACTAAGCTAAGTCCCCAGCTTATATCATTAATGTATCTTTCTGCCGTAGACTTGGTGGGTCTGACAAGACTTGAACTTGTGACCCCACGCTTATCAAGCGTGTGCTCTAACCAACTGAGCTACAGACCCTCAGATACATCTTAGAAGAACAACTTGTTGTGGATTCTTACCGGCCAATCAATCTTTCGTTAAGGAGGTGATCCAGCCGCAGGTTCCCCTACGGCTACCTTGTTACGACTTCACCCCAGTCATCGGCCACACCGTGGTAACCGCCCTCTTTGCAGTTAGGCTAGCTACTTCTGGTGCAACAAACTCCCATGGTGTGACGGGCGGTGTGTACAAGGCCCGGGAACGTATTCACCGCGGCATTCTGATCCGCGATTACTAGCGATTCCGACTTCATGGAGTCGAGTTGCAGACTCCAATCCGGACTACGATCGGCTTTTTGAGATTAGCATCCTATCGCTAGGTAGCAACCCTTTGTACCGACCATTGTAGCACGTGTGTAGCCCTGGCCGTAAGGGCCATGATGACTTGACGTCGTCCCCGCCTTCCTCCAGTTTGTCACTGGCAGTATCCTTAAAGTTCCCATCCGAAATGCTGGCAAGTAAGGAAAAGGGTTGCGCTCGTTGCGGGACTTAACCCAACATCTCACGACACGAGCTGACGACAGCCATGCAGCACCTGTATGTAGATTCCCGAAGGCACCAATCCATCTCTGGAAAGTTTCTACTATGTCAAGGCCAGGTAAGGTTCTTCGCGTTGCATCGAATTAAACCACATGCTCCACCGCTTGTGCGGGCCCCCGTCAATTCATTTGAGTTTTAGTCTTGCGACCGTACTCCCCAGGCGGTCTACTTATCGCGTTAGCTGCGCCACTAAAGCCTCAAAGGCCCCAACGGCTAGTAGACATCGTTTACGGCATGGACTACCAGGGTATCTAATCCTGTTTGCTCCCCATGCTTTCGCACCTCAGCGTCAGTGTTAGGCCAGATGGCTGCCTTCGCCATCGGTATTCCTCCAGATCTCTACGCATTTCACCGCTACACCTGGAATTCTACCATCCTCTCCCACACTCTAGCCAACCAGTATCGAATGCAATTCCCAAGTTAAGCTCGGGGATTTCACATTTGACTTAATTGGCCGCCTACGCGCGCTTTACGCCCAGTAAATCCGATTAACGCTTGCACCCTCTGTATTACCGCGGCTGCTGGCACAGAGTTAGCCGGTGCTTATTCTGCGAGTAACGTCCACTCATC
>NZ_JAKIVI010000023.1:0-8106 GCF_023614015.1 Acinetobacter sp. ACZLY 512 | reverse complement strand
AACTAAGTATCAAATTTGATATGACTGTAAATTATGAAGTTATTATAGATCCAAGTACATGGCCCCTC
This sequence comes from Acinetobacter sp. ACZLY 512, assembly GCF_023614015.1. Lineage (NCBI taxonomy): Bacteria > Pseudomonadati > Pseudomonadota > Gammaproteobacteria > Moraxellales > Moraxellaceae > Acinetobacter > Acinetobacter sp. ACZLY 512. The sequence goes on along the minus strand of NZ_JAKIVI010000023.1, from coordinate 8,038 downwards.
GATGGGGATGAGAAGCAACAATTGTTAGAGATAATGCAAGAAACTTATAAAGATGAATTGATCATCGATAATGAGGAAAATTCAGAATACATTACAAATAATTTAGCCTATTGGTGATGTATTCTGAATTTCACATAAAGTCCATTATGTTAAATGGAAGTTAGAATCTCTAAAAATTTCATCGTATTTTTAGAGATTCGATATCATATTTCGACTTAAATATTTTCGTTAAAAAACTGACTGAGAACTTGAGCAGCTTCATCAACATATTTGGGAACATCGTAAAGTTCCATGTGATTTGAACCTTCAACGATATAGAGTGATTTTTTTGTACTCGCAGCACGATTCACTAAGTCTTCACTCATCCATTTACTCCCTGCAACATTGCCTGCAATCGCAATCAGAGGCTGAGTCAAGAAAGCCTCAGCTTTGTTATAGGCATCATAAGTAATGATCTGCGTTAAGCTACGTGCTGTTGCGACTCCTGGTGAGTTAGGATGCTCAGCACGTGGTGTATGATAATATTCCCAAGCCTGACGAAGCTCCTCATTAGGTGCATCTGCTTCATTTAACGGAGCCAATGGAATTGTTGCAAATTCATGGCTATTTGCATCAGCAGTACGTGCATCTGAGCCTGCCTGAATGTAAGGGATCGCATCTGCATCTTTAACGGTATTTTCCCAGCCATTACGGAACATTGAACCAATATTGACTGCACTTACTGTTCCAATCGCTTTGATACGTCTGTCATTGATTGCCGCATTCGCTGTATAACCTGCACCAGCACAAATACCCATCGCACCGATACGATCGTGATCGACATAACTGAGTGTTGTTAAATAATCAACCACGGCACTAATATCTTCTGTACGAATGTAAGGGTTTTCTAATTGACGCGGTAATCCTGTGCTTGCACCTTGGTATGACGCATCAAAAGCAATGGCAACAAAGCCGTGTTGAGCTAATTTAGAAGCATATAAACCTGCGGTCTGCTCTTTAACACCGCCACCTGGATGAGCAACAACAATCGTTGGATATTTCTGATTTTCACTAAAATTTTCAGGGAAATGAATATTTGCAGCAATGGAAATATCCTGACCATTTTTATTTAGAAAAGTAACTGTTTTCATTGTATTTATCTCACTAACTTAAAGGTTTTCTTGATAAAAAGGAATCAATTTAGCTAAGGCTTTTTGAACAGGTTCAGGTTTGTCATAAAGATCATAGTGAGACCAACCTTCAACAACTAGTAATTCTTTCTTCTCAGAACGTGCACGACCATAAATTTCAAGCGTGTCACGATAAGATCCAAACCCACCCACTTTATCACCTGCAATAAGCATCAGTGGTTGAGTCAGTAAGACTTCTGCTAAATGAAAAGCATCCCAACCGATTGAAACTGCGGATTGTGAAAACAACGTTTTTGCCGCACCATTAGGCTTTTGACCCCGATCAGACTTGTAATAATCGGTCGCTTCAAGGACATCAATATCGGTTAAACCAAATGATTTCGCTTCTGCTACTGAATTTGGGAGCAAATTATCGACTTGATTGGCTTCGCCACGAGCTTCGGCTGTACGTTGTTGAGCAATCAATTCCAACTTTTCAAGTGGATTCCAATTGCTAAAAGCTTCTCGGGATAAACGCCCAAAATTGACGGCATCGATTGTACCGACTGCTTTAATGCGTTTTTCGGTCATCGCGACATTGAGAGCATAGCCACCACCACCACAGATACCTAAAACACCAATACGGTTTTCATCGACATAATCCAATGTCACAAGGTAATCAGTGACTAAACGAAAGTCTTCGACACGTAGTGTTGGATTTTCGATTGAACGCGGTTCACCACCACTTTCACCTTGAAAACTGGCATCAAATGCGATGACTACAAAACCTGCTTTAGCTAAAGCTTCACCATAAACATTGCCCGATGTTTGCTCTTTACAACTTCCAATTGGATGACCTGAAATAATGGCTGGGTATTTTTGGCTCTCATCAAATTTTTCAGGGAAATACAAGTTTGCTGCAATTTCCCAGTATGGTGCTTTTACTTTCACACTTTTCATTTTCATTGACCTCTTTAAAAAATAGGGATTACATAAAATAAGGTTTGTCAGCTTCGGTATTCGGTTTATTCACACCTAAATTTTTTCTGCTGTGAAATGTAGGATGATCAATAATTTCAGTAACTAACTGTGCAACGCTTTTGCGAGAAACCACCGTTCCTTTAAAAGCTTCACCTTTTTCTGTTGTTTCAAAATCCACTTCATTTTCATCCATCAACCATGCTGCACGTAAAATGGTGTAGTCCAAGTTAGAGGCTTCAATCAGATCGGCAGATTGACGATAAGGCGGTAAATATTGACCAATTTCACGCGTATTCCATTCACCAAATTTGCCTAAGATTTCGTTATAAATACCTAATGAATTGATAGAAATGAGTCTTTTTACTTCATTTTTATGCATTGCCTGAATAATATTTTGAGTTTGTTGCTCCATTTCACCTGCGAGATTAGCATAGACAATGTCCTGACCTACCATTGCACCAGTGAGCTGCTGCATATTTAAAACATCACCAACAATGACTTGAGCATTACGTATATTTTTAACATTGATTTTATTTGCATCACGAACAAACAGTGTCAGCTTTATGTCGTTTTTATTAGCTAAAAACTTAATCACCCACTGAGCAATTTGTCCGCTTGCACCCAGTATCAATACATTTTTCATATGGTCTCTACTGTTTCTCATTTCGATAAAACAATATTAACAAGGCATGATTATGTTGATTAGATGTTATAATTAGATTGATGACATTAGTATTACTTATGAATAATGAAAATTAATCTAAATGATTTGATGACTTTTACAGAAGTGATTAAAAATCAAAATTTTACAAAAACAGCAGCCAAATTAGGCATTACCCAATCGGCTGTAAGTCAGAGTATGAGTCAATTGGAAGAGCATATTGGCTTAAAACTTTTTAATCGAACGACCCGTAGTTTGACCTTGACGGATGCAGGTTACCGATTAAGTGAATTAGTCGGAAAAAATCTTGAAGAAATTACACTTGGTCTGGAACAATTGAGTGCCATGAAAGATAAGCCTGCTGGAATTGTGCGAATTTCAGCAGATGAATACGTGATCAAATATCATATTTGGAACAGGCTCAAAACGACCTTAAAAAATTATCCTGATATTCAACTTGAATTAATTTCTGAAAATAGACGAATTGATATCGCCAAAGAAGGCTATGACGCAGGGGTAAGATTAGGTAATTTAGTTGAAAAAGATATGGTTGCAATTCCTATTAGCCATAAAATCAAAATGTGTTTAGTCGCATCCCCTGATTATTTAAACACATATGGAATACCTCCATCTATTGATGATTTAAAAAAACATCAATGTATTCATGTCCGAATTTTAACGGACAATTCACTTTTGCCTTGGATGTTTAATGATGATGGACAGAACATTTCATTTAAGGGAAGTGGACAACTGACATTGACGAGTATTGAGCAAATCGCAGATGCAACGCTGAATGGTTATGGTATTTCCTATTTACCTCAAGATTTAGCCAGTACTTATATAGATCAAGAGTTATTGGTTGAAATCATGCCTGAAAAAGCGATTACGCTGCCGCCTTTTTATTTGTTTTATACCAGTAGAAAGTTAGTTTCTCCTGCATTTTCCGTTATTAAAAATGCACTTCATTATTAAATATTTTTAAAATTAACATAATACGCCTTACGCGAAATACTTGAAATTTTTACTTTAGCCTCAAGATATTAAACTAAGCCGTTCTAGGGTTCAGCGCACTAGAACGGCTCTATCAATTAAATTAAAAAGCCGCCTGTTGCTGCTTCGCCTTCTGTTGTAATTGCTTTTTGTCTTGCGCATCCATCTCAGCTTTCATTTTGTTATAGCTTGCTTTGTCTTTGATCTGTAAGTAGGTCGTTGAGTCAGGCCAGCCACGATAGACCACAATAGCCATACCGTTCTTAAAATTCCACGTAAAGCTTGCTTCTCCTACATTTGTATTTCCTGAACGCTGGCTTGGTTGACCGTATTTGCTGGCCACTAAGTTAGACACTTCTAAAATTTTCCCCGTATTCACAAACGCTGGAAACTTGTATTCAGCATATGCAAATTGCCCGTTTGAGGTATAAGCAAAATTTAAATCCGTTGCACCTTCTAGTACGCCATTTGCATTGTATTTATCAACCCAATACTGATCCTCTTCACGGATCGGCTTCACTGCTGTGCCTGCGAGTACGGTACGCATTTTATCGCGTGAGATGCCTTTCAGTTCGGCATTGAATAACTTAGGATCGGCAAAGACAGATGTCGAGGTTATCATTGAACAGGCAATGATGGCAGAACCCAATAAATGACGCATAATATCGTTTCCTAATTATAATGATGTGATGTGGTTGAGTTTTAAAACACATTCGAATCTTGCTTTTGACTGTCATCATTTGGCTGATCTGATTCAACTGCTGGTGAGTTGTTACTCGCCCCAAATTGAGTCTTTTCAGTATCATGTGATCGTGAGGATGGTTGAGTAGATTCATTCCAGCGTTTATCGAAGTCTGCTCGCTGACGATTAAAATTCGCCTCGAACTCAGCGCGTTGTTTTTCAAACTGCGCCTGCCTAGCATTTTGCTCATCTATGAACTGGATCAATTTTTGATAAATCGGTGTGGTCTGTAAAAGCTTTGGATTTAAATCAACGAGTTCTCTGGTCTGTTCATAATGTTGTTTGGTTGCAATCCATTCTTGCTGAGTGATTTCAACCCAAGTTTCAGCCAACAGATTTCGTTGGTTGGTTAAATCATTCTTGGTGAATTCTTGAATAGATTTATAGAAATGTTCCTGACCATCACCACTACGACGTTCATAACGATAAGCAAAACCATAATTGTTATATGTGTTACTGCTTTCAAATGAATTGATTGATGTTTGAGAAGCTGTAAACTTGGAATTAGGATCATCGCCCATCATGACTCTGTCATTTTTTCCGACCTGCTTTGATGAAGAGTTATTCTCTTCTCCAGCAGTCGTGGCATGAGTTGAATCTTTCTTACTACAACCGTTACCAATCAACAGAGTCAGCAAAACCAGAACAGTCAATCTCTGTTTCGACATTTTAAAATTCCTTATTATTTTTTATTGGTGCTGGTTGATGCTGGATAAGTTTTAAATCCTAATTTTTTTCGGCTTGCATTTAATCCATCGATATCTTTTTGATTGATGTTACTTACGGCATGATTTACCGCATTCATTATCAGGCTTTCCGCAACAGAACCATCTTGTTGTGAATTATTCCACATTGATCTAGTGTAGGTATGTGATTCAATCGGGAGATTTTTATCTTTTACTGTCGCAATAACTACAGTAGTGGTTTCTTGATCGCTTGTGCCAGTCATATATGACAGCTTAATTCTGGCCTTAGCATTTCTTAAATGTTGGCAAACGTCTTCATAATTATCAAAATCAAAGTTATTTTTTTGAATAATATCAACTAAGTTATCATCAGCAGCGTAGAGAATTGAACAATTAGAAGCTGCAAATGTACTGGTTCCGATAGCACTAAGTAGACTAAGCAAAAATAGTTTTTTCATGAAAAGTATCCTTTCTGGTTATAAAAGTTAACGAATAGTACGAATCAGCGTATTTTCTAGATATCGATTGGAAAAGTTATTCTCAAACCAACGCATGGTGGCTTGCCCAAAATAGATGTTGGTATAAACACGACTGGCAACACCGATGACTGAAACGGTTTGCCAAGAGCGAGTCATAATCGCAACAGGACTGCCGGTTTGATCGAATTCAATAAAGACCGGATCAAAACCATAGTTATTTTGCGCACCTTTAAATTCAATGATGGTCTGTTTTAAATGCTGATTGATCTCTGCATTGAGCGATGCTTTATACATGCGTACTTCATGGCCTTGTGCTAAAGCCTGTTCGATAAACAGCTTTGCGGCTAAGTCTTTTTCTGAGATATATGCACCATTACGAATGCGACGATTCGCTTCATCAAAATTTGACTCTTGAAACACATATTTTTCTAAATAAATGGTGCTGAAATTTCGTTCTTTTAATTCAAATTTATCATTGACTAATAAGGGATTAAGCTTCATCTGGTTATTGCCATTTGAGTTTTGATTCAACACGAGAAACTTATCTCGAATCGCGGGATTAGCCATTTCATCCCAAACCCGTTTTGTGCCTTTACTGACCCAGCCGTCATAAGCCTGAATCCCTTTGGAGACAGTCCCCATGGTTGTGTTTGCTGCATCTTGCATGTGTTGGCAACCGCCAAGAGAAATTGCTGTAAACGCTGTGAAAATGATAAGTGATTTCTTGTACATGTAAAAATCCCAAAAACAATATGAGGATTATAATCCGTGGACTAATAATCCGCAAACTTTAATAGTTTTGTTCTTTGAGCGAATAAAACTTATGAGTGATTTGCCCCAACAAATCGGATGCTTAATACGCAAGCAACGTTCAGATAAAAAGATCAGCCAAGAAAAGTTAGCTTTGCTGTGCAATATTGATCGTAGCTATGTAGGTCGAATTGAGCGCGGAGAGGTCAACATTACTGTGATCAAGCTATATGAGATTGCTTCTGTCCTAAATGTCAGCCCCAAAGATTTGCTTCCCGACCTGTAGAATATTTTTCTAAAGCAAATAATATTTCTGGTCGTAAATAGCACCAATTTAAAAAACTAAGGATTCCTTAGCAAACTAAATACTAAGCAATCCTTAGTAAAAAATCAATCAGAAGCTAAGAAAATCTTAGTTTTGAACTTGATTACTTTGCATGCAGTCTAATTATTCGAATGTGTTTGCCATGCGCTTACGCCTTGCACGTAAAGCAAAAAACTTATCTCAAGAACGACTCGGAATTTTGGCCGGTATTGATGAATCATCTGCAAGTGCCAGAATGAATCAATATGAGAAAGGCAAACATACGCCTGACTTTCTGATGGCATCTCAAATTGCTAGAGTTCTTGATGTTCCGGCTGCTTATTTTTATATAGAAGATGATCAACTAGCTGAAATTATTAAACAAAGTTATTCATTAGGTTCGGAACAAAAAGAGAAGATCCTAAGTTATATAAAGTCGTTGAAGTAATTATTCAAAGCTTTTTTAGTATTAGTTAGAGAACTACTCGATGGCTGTTAGTTTTTGAAAAATTCTTCAATTTTCATCTCGATTAATAGTGAATAGCATTATTTAGAACCTATTATATAAACGTTTGGAGTCATAAAATTTCCGAATGTTGTTATGTATCAAGATTTTTAAATTTATCTTCTTTATTATTTGTATGATCAAAAATAATTTCAGAAACATATTCTAAAACTAAATATTATTTATTGGAAAATCGAACATTTCTATTTGGGTTTACAATCATACTTCGCATAATATACATTATGTTAAATAAGATATCTAAAGACTGTGGCCTACACAATACTGTCGTCACGCGACATATAAGTTGTCTTGTATGAACATGAGTTAATTCAAGAAGAAATAAAGAAAATATCAAAAGCAGATAAGGAAAAATTAGGTGAACATGTAACAGATTTTGCACGATGGACATTACATCAACGTTTTCAATCAGATATTAAGTTAAATAAAAAATCGAAAAAATGTAGGGTTGGGCTGCCAAATCATTTAAAAATACTTTTGGATGACCGAATAGAATTCAATCTAGATGAACCAAAAATAGTTAGTTACAGTACCTTACCACTTATGACAACACAGACTGGAGACTTAGTTACAAATAGTCTATTCGATGAAATAGATAACTATTCAGAATTTTCAACTTGGGAGTTTGATAATGAATAGTTGAATAGCCACCAAAATTCTAGACACACATAACCATCTTTTGATTGGCCTTTTCATAATCTGATGGAGAACGCTGACCATTGGAACCATGTCTGCGTTTTGAATTATAGAACATCTCAATATATTCAAAGATATCGGATCTTGCTTCAGTTCTAGTTGCATAGATTCTCTTTT
>NZ_JAKIVI010000022.1:0-11131 GCF_023614015.1 Acinetobacter sp. ACZLY 512 | reverse complement strand
GCTGTCCAATTCAAGCCACAGAGTTTAATCAAGCTTTGAGCAAAGCCAGTGACCATACGTAAAGAAAGACGGAATAGAGATTTGATCATTAAACAGCATTGAATCGCTGTATCTGAATAAGTTTGATTTCGTCCGTGCTTGCCTTGTGGCTGTGCATACCATTGGGTCTTAGGATCAAACCAGATTGAAATATTTCCTCGCTTGATTAAAGCTTGGTTATACGAGGACCAATTGGTTGTACGGTATATTTTAGATGCACGCTTCTTCATCTGGAAATTATATTACTGAAGAAGCCTTCAAGAATAGCTTTATGCAACAAAGCCGTTGTAAGTTATCACTTTCAAGCATGTTAGAATAGTCACATGACATAATGGTAAAGGTTTTATATGAAGTCAGGTGAAATTGGAGATCAACCTTGTTCAATTGCACGAACAGTTGCTGTGATTGGTGATCGATGGACTGCAATGATTATACGTAATACTTTTTTAGGTATAAGACGTTTTGATGATTTTCAACGCACTTTGGGGGTTACTAGACATATCTTAGCTGATCGATTAAAGTTTCTGGTTGAACAAGATATCTTGACCAAAGTACCTTATACCGATACACAAAAAAGATATGAATACCGTCTAACAGTTAAAGGTCTAGATTTGTATCCAATTATCATGAGTATGATGAAATGGGGCGATACGTGGCTTGATGAGGGTTTAGGCGCCCCAGTAGAATATACTCATAAATTATGTGGTCATAAGTTTACACCTGTTTTAGTTTGTTCTGAATGTGGTGAGCCGATTAATGCAAAAAATGTTCAACCTTCTCCAGGACCTGGACTTTACTCCTACCATGTAAAACAAAAACAGCAGTCCTGAGTGATATGCAAAGATTTCTAAATATTGCCTAAATATAAATGAAATTAACAATATTTAAAGGATTAAAATTTAATCTCTGTGCTTTGATTCTTACAATGACATTTGTCTTGTTGAGATTACTGAGCATATGTGATTGTTGTTTGGCTAGGGGTGCTAGGTGTAGTTGATCTTATGATGTGATAGACAAATGTATCATTAATAGCTGCTCACGAGAATCAACTTGGAGTGAAGACAGGTCGAAACCAGCTTTTTGCCATTCTGGTAAAATTTGATTCGCCCCATGTAACGCACGTAAGATGCTAGCGACGTGAACTGCTAAACAAATTTAAAGGACTGTGCAATTGCAACAGATGTTTCAAATTCAAGACTATATTCCACGGTTCCTGCTAGCTTTTCTAACACACCGTAAAACTCAAAAGTTAATCGAATTTATATTTTCTGTTAGCAATTCACTCTATTTTGATTAGCCTCCAATCGTATGCATGCTGATTTTACGTACGGGAGCCTGTTGATGCGCAATAAAACCTGCTTTTTTATACCAGACGGCCTGTTTAATAGTGGCAAGTAAAAAATTTTCTTGGCCTAATCTTAAAAGTGAACGCAAGGGTGTGCCTGTATTGGCAAATAAGCAGGTAAATAACTCGCCAGTTGAGGTTAAACGCAAACGATCACAGCTTTGACAAAAAGGTTTACTGATGGTTGAGATAACACCTAACTCATAATCATCATTTAACTGATAAATTGTTGCCGGATCATTTGTTCGCTGTATTTTTTTAATCTGAAAATGAGGTTGCAACTGCTGAATAATTTGGTTTTCTGTAATGACTTTATCTAATTTCCAATGCTCCACTTGATCTAATGGCATATATTCAATGAAACGCAATGGCAATCTTTGCTGATAAGCCCATTTCGTTAGCTGAATAATTTCATTTGCATTTTGATCCGCCAACAATACACAGTTTATCTTAATTTTTAGTCCTGCTTTTTGTGCAGCTCCGATACCGTCAAGCACTGGACCAATCGCTTTTTTTGTCATGTTGAAAAAAATATCTGGCTGGATACTGTCCAGACTAATATTGATATCATCTAGACCTGCCAGCTTGAGCTCAGTAGCATACTTTTTTAAATAAAAAGCATTGCTAGTCATTGAAATACGTTTTAAACCTAACCTTTTAAGTAGATGCAGATCCTTAATAAAACTAACAATACCTTGACGCATTAAGGGCTCACCACCAGTCAGGCGGATATGCTCGATTCCAAGTGAGACCATGATTCGACAAAATTTTAATAGTTCATCAAAACTTAGTAAATCCTTTTTAGCCAACCATTCAGGATGCTCTGGCATACAGTATTCACAACGAAAGTTACATCGATCCGTTAGTGAAATACGGAGCTTTCGTTTATAGCGACCGAACTGATCAACAAGTTTAGTTGATTGCGGCTCTAAGGGAATAGATGAACTGATAAGCTTAAATTTTTCTGACATGACAATCATTCGCCTAGGCGTACTGTTTTCAATGCTTTTGAATAGTAAAAGATACTGTGGCGACTTAAATAAAGCAATATAATTTAATTCCATTTTGGAACTATATTTATAGCTCGGTGCTCAACTGAGTTTAAATTATTAAAATAAACATATGATAATAAATATGAAATTTTTTATTGTTGCACTGGTCATTCTATTTTTTATAAATACTATGAAAACTATAAAATTAGTTCTATTATAGAACTAATTTTTATCATTGGGATAATAGTCTATGGCATTTGTAGTATTGGAAGAGTGTATTCAATGTAAGCACACAGATTGTGTTGCAGTCTGTCCGGTGGATTGCTTCTATGAAGGCCCTAATTTTCTTGTAATTAATCCTGATGAATGTATTGATTGTGCGTTATGTGAGCCAGAATGTCCTGTAGACGCAATTCGTGCAGATGACGAGGTTCCTGAAGAACAAAAGCATTTTATTGAATTAAACGCTGTGTTATCCCAGCATCCAAATTGGATTGTTATTAATGAAAAGAAAGATGCATTACCAGATCATGAGCAATGGCATGGAGTCGCTAACAAAATAAACAACCTTGATCGCCATGGCGCATAACATGTTTATGCAAAACTTTTAAATTAATCATTTTTATCAACTTGTTAAGGGGGCTTTAGATGGCTGCATTTCTAAGAGAAAAGATTTTAAATGTGCATCACTGGAATGACACATTATTTAGTTTTAAGACTACACGTGATACAAGTTTACGTTTTAAAAATGGTCAATTCGTCATGATTGGATTGGAAGTTAACGGTAAACCATTAATGCGAGCCTATTCAATTGCTAGTGCAAATTATGAAGAAGAGCTTGAATTTTTCTCTATTAAAGTACAAGACGGCCCATTAACGTCCATCTTGCAAAAAGTACAAGTAGGCGATGAAATCCTAATTTCAAAAAAGCCAACAGGTACCTTGGTTCATGATGACTTATTGCCAGGTAAACATCTTTATCTGCTTTCTTCAGGTACAGGCCTAGCTCCGTTTCTTTCCTTGATTCGTGATCCAGAGACCTATGAAAAATTTGAAAAAGTCATTGTGGTACACGGAACACGCTATGTCTCTGAACTGGCATATCAGGATTTGATTCTGGATGATTTACCTAATCATGAATTTTTTGAAGAATTAGGAATTAAAGATAAGCTCATTTATTACCCAACCGTAACCCGCGAATCTTTCCATACACAAGGTCGTGTCACAACAGCGATTGAGACAGGTGAGCTATTTGAAAAAATAGGGTTGCCTCGTTTTAATCGTGAAACTGACCGTGCAATGTTATGTGGTAGTCCAGCATTTCTAAAAGATGTCGCTGCACTGCTGGATCAGCATGGTTTAGTAGAATCACCACGAATGGGTGAGATGGGGGATTATGTGATTGAACGTGCATTTGTGGAAAAATAAGGAAATAAACAATGATCATGCAACGCCTACCTATTTCGTTACTTCGACATCATCAGGACACCTTAAAAGGTTTAGGTGAGATTTTTCTGCGTACTGCGAAACTAAGTAAACCCAAGAAAATCATTTCTGAATGGCAGCATATACCAGCTATCTCCAAAATCATTGCTGCACCTAATAATGAACTGGTTCAGCATTATGTCGTTTGGTCTGGTGCGCCAACCACACGCTATCAAGATACCATTCCACCACACATGGTTTCTCAGTGGGGATTGTCTGTTGCTACGGACTTGTTATTACTCACCAAATATAATCTTGCCAGCGTAATCAACCAGGGAGTTACTTTAACGATAAAAGGTAATATACCCAGAAATCAGGATTTGTTGCTGCGAGCCAAGGTTTATTCGGTGCAGGAGCAAAGCGGCTTAGCACGGGTTTCAGTACAAATCATTACAGGGACAGTCACTGAGCCTGATCTGGTCGAAACAATTCTACATATGGCGTTTATTTTACCTGATTTCAAAAAGAGTAAAAAAGTTAATCAAACGTCTGAACTACACTGGAACAATATTGGACAATGGCAAGCAACAAATCATGATGGTTTGAAATTTGCCTTATTGACAGGTGACTTTAACCCGATTCATTGGATTGGATTAGTGGGTAGACTATCAGCTTTTAAAAACAAAGTTCTGCATGGGTTCGGCACGTTGGCTCGTACTTATGAGTTATTACCTGAAACTATTCGAATATTGGATGTAAGATTTCTTAAACCAGTAGTATTACCATCTTCTGTGTTAAAGGTCGAAACAACTGAATTAACAGGGCGAGGACATGCTCTCAGATTGATCAGCGGCAATGATACGGTTCATTTGTCTGGTAAGTATCAATAAATAACTCAAGATAATGGAGGATACAATGACAAAAATACAAGATACTCAGTCAAATGTACGTAGCGATGTAACCGCTTGTATTTTATGTTCGCGCAATTGTGGCTTAGCTGTTGAAATTCAAGATAATCACTTCAAAAAGATTAAGGGTGACGATCAACATCCATTTTCGCAGGGATATATTTGCCAAAAAGCAGCGCGTCTAGAATATTATCAAAATCATGATGATAGATTAACTCATCCATTGAAACGTCAAGCAAATGGTAGCTATACTGAAATTAGCTGGGATCAAGCATTAAAGGAGATTGCTGCAAAACTCATACATATCCGTGATACTTATGGAGGCACAGCATTTGCTTCAGTAGGGGGTGGCGGACAGGGCAACCATTTAGGCGGTGCTTATAGTCAACAATTGCTTGCAGCCATGAAAAGTTTTTACTCTTATAATTCTTTAGCTCAAGAAAAAACTGGTGATTTCTGGGTTAATGGAAGGCTATTTGGTAGACAAGACTGTCATACAACCGAAGATGTTGAATATGCAGATTATATACTTTTCATTGGTACAAATCCGTTTCAAGCTCATGGTATTCCAAATGCACGTGATACTTTGAAACATATCAAGAAAGATCCAAATCGTACAATGGTTGTTTTTGATCCTCGTGTATCGGAGACTGCTAAACAGGCTGATATCCATTTACAACTAAAACCTGGTACCGATGCATTCCTAATGTCTGCTATCATTAGCATTATCATTAGAGAAAACTTACACGATCAGCAATTTATTGATCAACATACCTATGGTTTCGAACAGGTCAAACAGGTTTTCCTTGCTGTTCCAGTAGAAGATTATATCAGTCGTTCAGACGTAGATTCCGAACTTGTCTATCAAGTTGCTCGTGGTTTTGCCAATGCTCAACGTGGCTGTGTGAGGATTGATCTAGGTTTACAACACACTTTGCACACCACTTTGAATGGTTATTTGGAAAAACTACTATATCTAGTAACTGGGAATTTCGGAAGGCAGGGAGTTAATAATCTACACACTTTTTTTGTTCCACTTCTCTCAGATACAGATGAAAGAAAACCGAAATATCGTCGTACGATGTACCACAATATGTTCCCAATTTCAGGCATTTTCCCACCAAATATTTTACCTGATGAAATTCTAAAAGCTGGTGAAAAACGTATTCGTGCTGTATTTGTTAGTAGTAGTAATCCATTGATGACCTATGCAGATACGCCTGCATATACTAAATCATTTGAGTCGTTAGAATTATTGGTAGTAGTAGATGTAGCAATGACTGAAACTGCTCGACTTGCACATTATATTTTACCGGCTCATTCTCAGTTTGAAAAATGGGAATTTACGGGATTTAATCTAGAATTCCCTAAAAATGGTTTTCACTTGCGCCATCCATTGTTTAAACCTAATGGTAATACCTTAACTGAAGCAGAGATTTACACTCGATTACTGGAAGAAATGCGGGTTATTCCAAAGAAGTTCCTATTACTGGAAAAAGTTGCATTACTTGAGTCCCCAAAAACACGACGTTTAGGATATATGGCTGCTTTTAGTGGATTTTTGGCAAAAAATAAAAAGTTGATTCCATATGCCGCTTCGATTATTTATCGTACTTTAGGTAAAACCCTGCCAGATAATGCCGCTGCCGCCGCATTTTTATTTCCATTAGCATTAAAATTTGCTGCTAAACATACTAAAGCGTTAAGGCGTGCAGGCTTTGTAGGTAATAAGATAACTTTAGGCTGTGATCTATTTGAACATATTCTATCGAGTCGTTCAGGAACTGTCGTTTCTAAGCATCTTTATAGTGATGTATGGTCCTTAATTGCATACAAAGATCAAAAGATCCGATTAGCTATTCCTGAAATGTTTGTTGCTTTAGCTGATCTGAGGAATGAACAAAAAATAGATCAAAGCGAATATCCCTTTATCCTATTTGCTGGTGAGAGACGAAGTTATAATGCTAATCAGATATATCGTGACCCGGCATGGCGAAAAATTGATCCACATGGTAGCTTACATATTCATCCTGAAGATGCTCAACATCTAAAAGTTATTAATGGCGATAAATTGCGGTGTATATCCAAAAATGGAGAACTTGAAGTTGTAGTTGAACTGGACAGTGGTATGAGAAAAGGTGTAATTTCCTTGCCACATGGATACGGAATGCAATTTAAAGGTGGTGAGTCTATTGGACCCCGTTTGAATTTGTTAACATCAAGCGATCATTGTGAACCTTTTACTAAGACACCATATCTTAAGCATGTTCCAGTCAGATTAGAGAAAATAATATAGAAATTTCTGATTAATATATCCTAGCAGATGCTCTGCTTAATTCTTAATTAACCTAATAGCTTAATTAGAAGTGACTATTTGTCGATTTTCAATACTTAAAAATTAAAGGTATAACATAATTTTTAGGCAGAGCTATGTATTGTTGCTTCTTTTGTAATTATTGAGTTGAGTGAAATTTACAAATGGAAGCATAATTATTGTAATACTTTGTTTAGTAATAATTTTTCATCCTTAATACTCTATATAACTTTACTTTTTACATTTAGTAGTTATAAAAACCAGTCGTTTTTATTTATCTAATTAATTGATATTTAAAGTATAAAAATTAATATTTTATTATAACTATTATAGATCATGTTTTCATTCGTCAGTTTTAATTACTCAAATATTGACAATAATAATTGTCAATAATAATATCTTATAGTTCCAATATGGAACTTATCAGATTAAGCTATTCTCAATTCTCATATTTTTAGATGATGTGAAGCTTACATCTCCAGTGAATACGAAACGTTATCAATAAAAAAATGATGAGCAGATAAAGGTAAAATAAAATGATTGTAGAAGATAATGTAAAGATGCAACCTTCTAGGCAAAGCGCTCTTGTGATTGGTGTTGGTTCTCGTTCAGGTATTGGGGGAGCAGTAGCATATCGGTTTAGTACCGAAGGATTACATGTATATGTAGTTGGGCGAAGTTTGGAAAAACTTGCCGAAGTCATTCATGCTATTCAAGCCAATGGCGGTAGTGCCACTGCGATTGTAAATGAATTAAAAGATATGAATGATGTGGCGGCTTTATTTACTCAGGTGAAAGCAGCAGGTAAACCATTGGCGGCTGTTGTATATAATGCAGCATTTAAAAATCTACCACAAAAGTTTATGAAAACAACGCCCGAATATGTTGAGGCAAATTGGCGTTTAACTTGTTTGGCGGGCATCATGGTGGGACAGGCAGCAGTACGCTATATGTTACCGCAAGGGTATGGAACAGTGATTTTTACTGGTGCCACAGCATCTTTACGAGGCAAGCCTCTATTTGCTGCATTTGCATCGGCAAAAGCTGCTTTGAGAAGCTTTACGTTAGAACTCGCCAGCGAATCTACACCACAAGGCATTCACGTAGCACATGTTGTGATCGATGGTATTGTAGCTGGTAATCGTGCTAATTCAACAGCTTACGGTCTTGGACGTCTTGCAGTTCTTAGTAGAGGTGATCAAGGAGCTTTATTGCCTGATGAAATTGCAACGACCTATTGGCAGTTGCATACACAACAATTTGGAGCATGGACACATGAATTGGAACTGCGTCCATTTAAAGAAAGATTTTGAGGTTAATATGATTAGAAAAAAAATTAAACCATGTGCAGTTGTTTTTGGTATCGATGATTCCAAAAATATAGCCGCGGCTATTGCAATTCTAAGCGCACAAAATGGACTACATGTATATTTGGCTGGCGAGAATCAAAGTGCACTAAATGAAGTGACCAGTATCATTCAGCATATGGGTGGTAGTGCTTCAAGTAAAATACTCATCAACATAGACAGTACCGCCATCAATCTCTTTTTCGAACATATTGAACATGCTGGTTATCGCCCTGCTTTTGTAGTGCACGGTAACCAAGGGACTGTTAACCAATCTGCACTTAGTACTTCTGTCTCAGAGATTGAATATGAGTGGTATCGTCAGTGTTTTAGTGGTTTTTTAATCGGGCAGATGGCGATTCAACAGATGTTAACTTTTAAGCAGGGCACTCTGTTATTTCTTGGACATCTCACGTCTACAAATCCTGTCAAAGGTAAAGCTGCATTCGCAGCCGCAGGAGCAGGACTTCGATCTTTTGCACAGTCAATGGCACGTGAATTTGGTCCTAAAGGCATTCATGTAACTCATGTTTTGCTGGATGATACAGAAATTTCTGGACGTGAATTGAATGCAAGGGCAGTTGCAGATACTTGCTGGCAGTTATATTGTCAACATAAAACAGCTTGGACGCATGAGCTAGATATTCGACCTTAATATTATCTCAATATTTTATTATCTAAGGAAAGTTATGAATCAAACTATTGTTTTACACCAATGGGAAGCATCACCATTTTGTCGTAAGGTTGGTCGAATTCTAGATTTTAAGGGGCTGTCTTATGAAGTTTACAACTATAATGGTCTACGTGGTGTAATGGCTCTACGATTAAGTAAAGTAGGTAAACTACCTGTTCTTGATGTACAAGGACTGAGGGTACAGGATAGTACAAAGATCGCAAGATTATTAGATGAACTATATCCTGATAAACTTATTTACCCATTAGATCCACTTGAGCGAGCCAAAGCTGAACTCTGGGAAGACTGGGCTGATGAAGTTCTTTACTGGTTTGAAGGATATTTTCGAATTAAGGATGATATTGCGCTCAGTCATTTTGTTAAACTAATGTGTGAGGGACGTTCTAACGTGGAATACATATTACTTAAGTCCATGTTGAAAGTTGCTGGAGAAGCTGGTCTCAAAATGCAAGGTATAGGCAGAATGAGTCGAGAAAATGTTGAAGCTGAATTTTGGAGGCATCTTGATCGAATTGAGCTAACGCTATCATCTTCAAATTGGTTAGTAGGAACGAATAAGACTATTGCAGATATTGCCGTAGGATCACAATTACATGAATTTGTACGCACCAGTCCTTTGCGTCGAGAAATAGAGCAGCGTCCACATCTAAATGCTTGGCTTAAGCGCATATAAATGTGTATTTAACAAATTGTTATGAATATTAACAGGGAAGTTAATAATCTATTACAACATTTGTCTCGTTCAGTCAAATTACTTACAAATGCAGATTAAATAAAATGACTTTTAATCTTAATAGTCTTTAAATTTATTTAATTTCTTAAGATTAAAATAATTTTTAATGTAAAAATAGTGCGAGCAATATCAATGGATTCTTTATTATTAGGTTTTCTAGTTTAAAATATTATTACACTAAGAATAAAATATATTGATTTATCAATTTGGGAAACTACTTATCATTATAGGACAGTTTATCTCTATATAAGAAAAATATTTGACAATAAGTTTTAATAAAGCTAAGTTAAATAATTAGTTCCAAATTGGAACTAATTATTTAACTTTTACAATTGGAAGTTCATGCTATGACAGAGATAAATAAAAAACCTATCAACACAATTTCCTCCTTTCCTGTACGTCGCATGGACTACCAGTTTAGAGAAGTACCTAAGTATTGGTTTAGTAAAGAACCCTCATTAACCCATTACTTTACAGGGCTCTCTACTTTATTTCCGGAAGGAGAATCTTTCTTTGTCCGTTCTGTAAGGGCATTGAGACACAAAGTTAAAGATAACCCAAAATTAGATCGTGATATTGGTGCTTTTATCGGACAAGAAGCAATGCATTCTAAGGAGCATCATTCATTTCATGTTAGTTCAAAGAAATATGGTCTAGATCCTGAATCATTAGAAGACATTACTGGGATTATTTTAAAAGGAGTAGAAAGAATATTTCCTAAAAAATGGAATCTTTTAGTGACTGTCGGTTTGGAGCATTATACCGCTACTTTAGTCGTTGAAATGATGAAAAACCTCAGTGATCGTTTTAATGACATTACCATTCGCAATCTATGGTTATGGCATAGCATAGAAGAAACTGAACATAAGGCCGTTGCCTATGACATGTATGAATATTTATATGGAAAAGGACTAGATGCCTACATTCCTAGAGTGCTAATTTTTACCTTTAGCATTATGTTAATCACTATAGTTACACATAGTTATCACGTTATATTGATGTCTAGAGATAAGCAATTATTAAACTTCAAATCTTGGATTAGATTTACTAGTTTTGCGTTTAGTGAATACAGAGTACTCATCCCTCAATTTTTATCTTACTATCGCTTTAACTTTCATCCTAACGAAACTGATGAATCTGAAATCGTGAATCATACAAAATTGAAAATTGGTTTATCTATCGAACAACCATTATCAACCCACTAAAGGTTTTAACTCATAATGGCTGAATAGCCACCGATTTTGTAGACACCCTTTAGTTAGATAAAATGGCTAATTAACGAGGTGCTTATGAGCAGTAAACGATACCCTGAAGAATTCAAAATTGAAGCAGTAA
>NZ_JAKIVI010000021.1:0-20121 GCF_023614015.1 Acinetobacter sp. ACZLY 512 | reverse complement strand
GTCCCTGTATGCGTTGTAAATACACCTGACTGTTCAGGGCGGGATCTGAGAAGGTCACGTGCAAGGCGCGTTGCTGTGTGCCTAATCCCAAGCGTTCTAATACGCCAAATAGATTAATCGACATTGTTATTATCAGTAAAACTCATACTTATGTTGAATTTTAACCAATAGATACAGAACTGTCTATTTAGAGTTGTTAATGTTTTGCTAACGTTTTTATTTGCAACTGAATTTTAAATATAAAAAAATGGTGCCGAAGCACCATTTTAATTAGAAGATAAAAAATTATTCTTCATCCATAATCGCTTGGCTCATACCTACTGTGTTAAATCCAGCATCGACATACATGATTTCACCAGTAATACCCGATGCCCAAGGTGAGCAAAGGAATAACGCGGCATTGCCCACTTCTTCAATGGTCACATTACGCTTTAACGGCGATACTTTTTCATTGACATCCAGCATTTTACGGAACGATTTAATGCCTGAAGCAGCCAAAGTACGGATTGGGCCAGCAGAAATTGCGTTCACACGAATACCATCTGCGCCTAAGCTTGAAGCCAAGTAGCGTACGCCTGCTTCTAACGATGCTTTAGCAAGACCCATGACGTTATAGTTTGGCATTACGCGCTCAGAACCCTGATAACTTAAAGTCAATAAGCAACCCTGACGTGCTTGAAGCAGTGGCTTCGCAGCTCGCGCCATCGCCACAAAGCTGTAGGCACTGATGTCATGCGCAATACGGAAACCTTCACGATCAGTCACGTCTGTGAAATCACCATCTAAAGTGTGCGCAGGGGCAAAACCAATTGAGTGAACCACACCGTCCACACCGTCCCAATGTTTTGCAAGTTCTGCAAATGCATTGTCAATTTCCGCATCAACCGCAACATCACAAGGAAAAACAAGCGTTGAACCAAACTGTGTAGCAAATTCATCGACACGCTTTTTTAGTTTTTCATTTGGATAAGTAAACGCAAGCTCTGCGCCTTCACGATGGAGTGCCTGTGCAATACCGTAGGCAATAGATAACTTACTTGCAACACCTGCAATTAAAAAACGTTTACCTGTTAATAATCCTTGTGCCATTAGGTTTCTCACTGTATTAAATTTAGAAGCATAATGCCAAGCTTCACAACTTTTCGAAATTGCATAATGCATCTTTTTTTGATTTGCATAAAAAAATCGTACCCCTTACGGCGTACGACTTTTGATTTGAACAACTTGAGTTTTGGATTAGTCGTTCGACAACAGACCAATCAGACGCAAGAACGAGATGTACATCCACACCAGCGTCGAGAGTAAGGCAATTCCGCACAACCATTCAAATGATTGCGGTGCACGTTGTGCTGCAGCAGATTCGATCAGGTCAAAATCCAAAATCAGATTTAATGAGGCAATCACAGCCACAAATGCCGCAAAGCCAATGCCCAACCAATTGCTTTCAAAAATATAAGGTACACTAGATGCAAAAGCCAAACTCATAACCATTTGCACGACAAACACAATGGCTATCGCAATAGTTGCAGAAAGCACCACCGATTTAAACTTCTCGGTTGCACGGATAATCTGGAACCGATACAAGCCGAACATCACCAAGGTGGTGACAAATGTAGCAAGTAGCGCTTGTAACGGCGCACCCGGAAATTTGGCCTGAAAAATAAAGGAAATACCACCTAAAAATGCACCTTCAAATAGTGCATAAGGAACCGCCAGCTTTGGTGCTGTAGGCGCTTTAAACGTCGCAATCAGGCCTAAAATCAGGCCACCAATTGCACCCACCAGCATTGCAGCGTAAGCCATTCCTGCATTAGCGGTAAAAGCGCAATAAAAGAACAACGCTAAACCAGTAATGGCAGCCACCAAGGTCAGACCCACCGATTTTTGTACTGCGCCCGCTACAGTCATCGGTTGCTGAAAATCACTATATGTTTCAACGCGGGTTAATATAGGATTATTACTTTGCATCTTGATCTCTTTGTTATAATTCACTGGGAATACAACTCTATAGTAAAACAAAACCCTGTAAAACCAATTGGTTCCATCCTACTTTTTGTAACAATATGAATATATTCGTAAGACTTTGACCCCACCCGCGACAATAAAAAACCGCAGCCCAAAATTAAGCTACGGTGATACGTATTGCGGAGTTATTGCAACATGCAACTTAGTTTTTAATGAAAAAATATTCACGGTAGTAGCGCAGTTCTGCAATCGAATCACGGATATCATCCATCGCCAAGTGCGATGCATTTTTCTTTAATCCGCTCATAATTTCTGGACGCCAGCGCTTAGAGAGTTCCTTAATCGTCGACACATCCAAGTTACGATAATGAAAGTATTGTTCGAGTTCCGGCATCAGTCGATGCATAAAGCGACGATCTTGGCAGATCGAGTTGCCACACATCGGTGAAATTTTCGGATTCACCCATTTCTTTAAAAACTCAAGGGTTTGCTGCTCGGCATCACGTGCGGTCAATTTGCTGCGGCGCACACGTTCAATCAGTCCAGACTGACCGTGCTGACGAGTATTCCATTCGTCCATCGCATTTAATACACGATCGGGTTGATGAATTGCCAAAACCGGACCTTCTGCAAGAATATTCAAATTGTCATCGGTAATAATGGTGGCAATTTCAATAATCTGATCGTTATCTGTGTCCAAACCTGTCATTTCAAGGTCAATCCAGATTAACCGCGTATCCAGTGTGCTGCTCATATCTACCAAATCTAAATGCGAGAAAACACGAATAGTAGCAAATTAATCGTCGCTACGCTGTAACTCGATGGTCAGTTCATGCTATTTTTGCGACCTCGGTAAATGGGTTTTTTTAGGATATGAATGGCTCTAATTCGTAAACGTCGCTTGACTGAACAGCAGCAACGCCGGATCAAGAAACAACAGCAAACACGCCAAGATGATGTAGACACGTCCAGTGATTTAGAAGGACTGGTGGTACAGCATTATGGTCGTCAACTCGAAGTTCAGGCCTTGTCGACACCCGATCCACATCCTGAGCGACCTGAAGTTGCAGATGGCGAACCTGAGCCTTTTTGGAAGCCTATTGAACTGGGCAGCGTTTGGCGATGCCATACCCGTACCAATTTAGAAATGCTGGTGACTGGGGATCGGGTAAAATGGCAAGCCGACCCGAACACGGGACTTGGGATTATTACCGCGATTCAACCACGACGTTCTTTACTGACTCGTCCAGATCGCTATCACAAGGTGAAACCTGTTGCAGCCAACATCAGTTTGATTGTGATTGTCTTTGCAGTATTGCCTGAACCAGCACCGACACTGATTGATCGCTATTTGGTGGCCTGTGCCGATGCCGATATTCCAGCTTTACTGGTGCTTAACAAGTCGGATTTGTTAACCGAACAAGATCCAATTCTGAGTATGCTCGAAGAATATCAAGCACTGGGCTATGAAACATTGGTGTGTCATGCCAAAGGCGACCTGCACAGCTTGCAACAGCGTCTAGACAACGAAACAGTTGCCTTTGTGGGGCAATCTGGTGTAGGTAAAAGTTCACTCATCAATGCCATCATTCCAGATGCAGAGCAAAAAACCAATATCATTTCTGAAAACTCGGCACTGGGTCAGCACACCACCACCTCAACCCGACTGATTCGGTTTGGTGAAAATGGCGCATTGATTGACTCACCGGGAATTCGCGAATTTGGACTCTGGCATCTGGATGCCGAAAAAATACGCCATGGTTTTCCAGAAATCGATCAGCGTTTGGGACAATGCCAATTTCGAAATTGTACCCATACGCATGAAAAGCATTGTGGCCTAAAAGTGGCCATCGAAAACGGTGAAATTCTGCCGCGCCGACTGGATAGCTATTTGCGATTGCTGGATGAAATTCAGGAAGCGCAACAAAAAAGTTAATTTTTCTAAATATTGCTCTTGAACTGGTGATTTTGATCACCATGTATATGAGCTATACTCTTCGTCAATTTTGAGTTTAATTAGGTGGCTTGTGGAACGTTGGTTGGAGTTTATGGGGAATCACCCCTTTTTATTTGGAACACTTGCAGTTCTGGTTGTGTTGTTTTTTATTTTTGAAGGACAACGTAACGGACGCAAAATCTCCCCACAATCGCTTGGTATTTTGATCAAAGCCAAAAATGCGCAATTGATCGACCTACGTGATGCCAAAGACTTTCGTGAAGGTCATATCAGCGGAAGCCGTAACATTCCGTACAGCCAAATCGCCAGCCATGTAGACGAGCTTAAAGCAAGTGATCGTCCACTGGTGTTCATTTGTAATCTTGGTCAAGTTGCCGGTAGTGCGCTGCAAAAAATCGGACACGCCGACAGTTACCGTCTCGACGGCGGTATTAGCAACTGGAAAGGTCAAGGTTTGCCACTGGTTAAAGCAAAGACGACTAAAGCTTAAGGAGCAATTTCATGACTGCAAATGTTACGATTTATTCAACCACAGTATGTCCGTACTGCATTCGTGCAAAACAACTGCTTGAGCGCAAAGGTATTGAGTACAAAGAAATTAATTTGTCAAATGAAGCACCAGATGTGCGCATCGAGCTGATGCAGCGTACCAATCATCGTACCGTGCCTCAAATTTTTATCAAAGATCAGTTTATTGGCGGTTTTGATCAACTTTATGCCTTAGAGCGTGAAGGCAAACTCGACGAGCTACTGGCTTAATTTCGCTTTAAATTGTTAAGGAAAAAAGAATGAGTGAAGAACAACAAACTCAACCGCAACTTGCTTTAGAACGTCTTTATACCAAAGACATTTCGTTTGAAGTTCCAGGACCGCAAGTCTTTACAAAACAATGGCAACCAGAGTTGAACATCAATTTGTCGTCTGCGGCAGAAAAAATTGATCCAACACATTTTGAAGTGTCATTAAAAGCGGTTGTTCAAGCAAATAACGAAGGCGAGACGGCATTTATTGTTGACGTGACTCAATCTGGTATTTTCTTAATTGACAATATCGAAGAAGACCGTCTTCCGTACATTTTAGGCGCGTACTGCCCGAATATCTTGTTCCCGTTCTTACGTGAAGCGGTCAACGATATGGTCACCAAAGGCAGTTTCCCACAATTGCTTTTGACACCAATCAACTTTGATGCAGAATTTGAAGCCAATCTTCAACGTGCTCAAACGCAAGTTGAAGGCCAAGCTTAAGTTGCATTGAGCATAAAAAAGCGACCTGTATGGTCGCTTTTTTACATGTAAAATTGCAATTATTTGAATTTTTTGTGATTGCTGTTACGAATATCGATTAATTTCTTTCCTTCAATTTTGGCCTGATCCAGCTTACCCGCCTTCACTAAAAGATTGGTTTTATCAATTTCGGCAACCAGTTGATCCAAGCCCGCGTGATACCCCATCACCTCTGGACTATTGTCTGGTTTATTGGCCAGCTTTGGTGGCTTAGATTTTTTCGAATCTAGCGCAGCCATTTTCATTTTACTTAATGCCATTTCTGCGTCTTTGGCATTACTTGCTTTTGAAAAGTCAGAATACGACGTTGCAATGCTGATCATGTTGTTTTGAAGGCTGGCTGCCATAGTCAGGTGGCTCACGCTCAAACAGCTTGCAAGTAACAGGCTTCCTATTAGTTTCTTGTTCATACACTCAGTCCATTTTACAGAGATTATCTCCCTCTTAAAAATATACAGTTTAGAGAAAAACATAAAGCGCCTTTTGTAGGAGCTTTATGTTTAAAAACTTAAAACTTGATCAGCCGCAAAACTAAACTTTACGGCGCAGTGCATCAGAAATGGCTTCAACCAGTTGCTGCGCAATTTCCTGCTTAGACGCTTTTTCTAGCTCTCGATTTTTCAGGTGATAACGCTCGGCAAAAAACACCATCATGGCATTTTCATCCGATGCAAATCCGATATCTTTGCGTGACACATCGTTGCAGGCAATCATGTCCAGATTTTTAGCCACCAACTTACCAGCCGCATAAGCTTCCACGTTTTGTGTTTCTGCCGCAAAGCCCACCATAAATGGCCGCTCTGCTTGCTGTGCAACGGTGGCCACAATATCCGGGTTCTTGATAAGTCGCACCTCAAGTTCATCGCCCGATTTTTTAATCTTTTGCTCAGCCACTTGTGCAACGCGATAATCGGCGACAGCCGCAGTGGCAATAAAAATATCGCAACCTTGTTTGAGCGTATTCAAGCTTTCATCGAGCATTTGCACCGCAGATGCTACATTGATGCGCTGTACACCATTAGGTGTATCCAGACTCACCGGCCCGGCAATCAAGGTTACTTTAGCACCCGCAGCATAGCAGGCTGCTGCCAATGCAAAGCCCATTTTTCCAGTACTATGATTTGAAATATAGCGCACGGGATCAATCGCTTCACGGGTTGGACCAGCAGTAATCACGACATGCTGTCCGGCCAGCAAACCAAATTTTTCTGCAATCGCACGTTGAGCTTTATGGAAGTACTCTCGCACCTGATAAGCAAGTTGCTCCGGCTCAGGCATACGCCCCAAGCCTACGTCGCCACAGGCTTGCGCGCCTGCATCTGGCATAATAACGTGTACACCGTCTTCGACCAGCGTTTGTAAATTACGCTGGGTGGCTTTGGCCGCCCACATTTGCTGGTTCATTGCTGGTGCAACCCATACCGGTGCTTTAGTGGCTAAATACAGCGTGCTGAGTAAATCATCGGCCAAGCCCTGTGCAAATTTGGCAATCGTGTCGCAACTGGCGGGAGCAACCAGCACCAGATCTGCCCAGCGTGCAAGTTCGATGTGTCCCATACCCGCTTCGGCTTCGGTGTCGAGCAATTCTGTATGGACAGGATAGCCAGACAAAGCCTGAAAGGTTAAGGGCGTGATAAAGGCTTGTGCGCCATGTGTCATGACCACACGGACATTAAATCCATAATCTTTTAATCGGCGTACCAAAATGGCACTTTTGTAGGCCGCAATACCGCCTGTTACAGCTAAAATAATGTTTTTATTTGGAATGACACTTAAATCAAAGCTCACGAACAGCATACCTTTCTGTTGCAGTGGCGCTCACAATAGCATTAAATAGACCTAGACCCAAGTCATTGTAATTTCGAAATCAGAACTATAACGTACATCTTCAATCAGAATGCAACAGTCTATTAAATTTTGGCCCAAGCACGAACAACCCCGAGAACGGTTACTGCATACTGGGCCTGCAAGCTTATCAGATGCCGAACTGCTGGCCATCTTCTTACGTACAGGCTCCAAGCAGCACTCCGCGGTTGAGCTGGCGCGCAACATGATTCAACATTTTGGCGGCCTGAATCCAGTCTTTGATGCCTCCTTAGAAGAACTTTCCGGCTTTCATGGAGTGGGTGCAACCAAATATGCGCACTTAATGGCGGTAAAAGAACTTGGACGGCGCTATCTCGAACATTATTTTCATCAAGATGCCTTGAGTTTGTCTTCCTCTGAACAGGTGCTGGATTATTTACGTTATGAACTGTTGGGAGAAAAACAGGAAATTTTTGCCGTGCTGTGTCTCGACAACGAATTAAGAAAGCTGCATTTTAAAAAATTGTTCTTTGGCTCTTTGAATAGCTGCGAGATCTCGATTAATCAAACGTTACGTTATGCGATACAACAACACGCATCACATCTTGTGATTGCGCACAATCATCCCTTCGGGCACGCACTACCCTCCGAGGCCGACACGACGCTTACTCAACGCTTGCTTCAGGCCTGTGAACTGGTCGACATCCAGTTAATCGATCATTTTATTATTGCAAAAAACGGCTGCTTTTCATTTGCAGAACATGGCTTACTTCATGTACAAAAAAATCAATCGCCCAGATATTGACAAAGCCGCACCGACTGGTGAAGATCATGCTCAAAAAAGCTGTGAACGTCTCGCATGATTGTCCGTGATCAAACCAATATTTTTCGCCTACTCTTTTCCTGGCGAGGAACCATTTTACCCAAAATTCTTCCACCGCTTGGGATTTTGATGCTGATCTCGGCTGTCATTGGCGGCATTCAATATACCCAGATTTTTAATTTTCCCCAGTTACCGTTGGTCGGCTTTACCCTTATTGGTGTGGTCCTATCGATTTTCTTGGGATTTAAAAACAGTGCATGTTATGACCGTTGGTGGGAGGCACGTAAATTATGGGGATCACTGATTGCAAATGCGCGTCACTTTGATCGTGACTGTAGAATTTTACCGCAAGGACGACGTGAACGGATCATTCAGCATGTAATTGTATTTGCCAACGTTTTACGTGATCGTCTACGTCACCAAACGGCCAATCCGACTGAGCTGACCGAAACCAGTGGCTTGAGCCAGCAAGCACTCACCCAGTTGTATCAACAGGTGAATGCACCGCAATACACCTTAAGCCTTATTCACTGGGAGTTAATGCAAGCACTGAAAGAAGGCGAAATTAGCGATATTATTTATACCCAAATGAATCGGTATGTGGCCGAATTCAGTCTGGTACAAACCGGATGTGACCGTATTGCCAACACGCCTATTCCTTTTGCCTACTCTGTTTTGCTTAACCGAACCGTATACTTTTTCTGTTGTATGTTGCCCTTTAGTTTAGGCTCGACCCTTGGTTTGGCTACCCCGATCTTGGTGGGCATTCTGACCTATACTTTTTTGGGCCTTGATGCTTTAAGCACTGAAATTGAAGAGCCGTTTGGCACGCAAAGTAACGACTTACCTCTAGATTCGATGGTGCGCATGATCGAAATTGAACTTCTGAGTACTTTGGGTAAACCGACGCCTCCACCGATTCAAGCGCAAGATAATAATTTGCTTTAGAAGCTTTCCCAAATGCCGGTCTGCCGAGGATTAGGCTGTGGCGTATTGCCCAGTTTAATCCATGGCATATTATCGCCATGAAAATCACTGCCAATCGATACTTTTAAATCAAATTGTGCAATCAAACGATCGACCATCTGGCGCGTAGAGAGTGGGTCAATACTGGGTGCTAGCTCAATTGCATCGCCACCCAACGAGGCAAAATACTCAATTAAGTAGCGAATATTGGTAGACGACAGATCGTAGCGAGTCGGATGTGCCAATACAGCATAGCCTTTGCTTTCATGAATGATACGAATCGTCTCGGGCAGCGCTAAACCGTCAAATTTGACATAGGCCCGTTTGCCTTCTTTTAAAAAGCGGTCAAATGCCTGCTGCGGGCGACTCACAATTCCTTTTTCAATCAGGATTTTGGCAATATGGGTTCGGGTAATACGGTCAGGAACATGCTCTACCTTGGCCAGTACATCCGGGTAAATATCAAATCCGATACAGCCTTCTAACAACTGACAAATCTGCTTGGCACGCGTCGCCCGAATATTTTTTTGTATCACTAATGCATCTTGTAGAGGCTTTGGATTTTGCATATTCAGCGCCACAATATGTACGCCATAAGCTTTTTTGGTGTTGGGACGAGACCACTGACTCGAAATCTCCACACCAGAAATAATATGAATATCATGATCTTGGGCGATTTTTCGCGCAGTATCCAGCCCATCCATCGTGTCATGATCGGTCAGTGCTAAGGTATGAATACCGCACGCGACAGCAGATTCGACCAAAGCCTGAGGCGATAAGGTCCCATCAGAAATATTGCTGTGCGTATGTAAATCTATGCCGTGCATCTTCTATACTATGCCATTCGTTATGATCTGGTTTAGATACTCTAACATGAAAGCACTTTTAGACTTTGTGCCCCTCATTATTTTCTTTTATTTATATAAGACTGTCGATCCGGCCGATACCCAGCATCCGTTATTGAAACTGATTGGTTCGGCTGGTGGTGTAGACAATAACAATATTTTGG
This sequence comes from Acinetobacter sp. ACZLY 512, assembly GCF_023614015.1. Taxonomy (NCBI): domain Bacteria; kingdom Pseudomonadati; phylum Pseudomonadota; class Gammaproteobacteria; order Moraxellales; family Moraxellaceae; genus Acinetobacter; species Acinetobacter sp. ACZLY 512. Next base: position 10,312 of record NZ_JAKIVI010000021.1, on the reverse strand, counting down.
TTGCGACCACGGGTCTCATTATCTCGATGTTGATTGTATACGGCGGGCTGTTCATTTCACAAAAATTTCGTCTTGAAAAACAACAATGGATTGTGTTGTTTATGACCGTAATTTTTGGTGGCATTACCTTGATGCTCAGCGATGACTTCTATATTCGTCTCAAAGCCGTCATTCTTAATCTGGTGTTTGCAGGTGCCTTTTTACTGTCGCCATTTTTTAGTAAAGATAAAACACCGCTGATTCAACGTTTGTTTGGCCCTATTTTTGAATTATCAGCCAAAGGCTGGAAAAATCTAAACTTTGCATGGGCTGCCATGTTTGTGGTGATGTCATTACTGCATTTCTTCTTTGCATTTGTATTTATGCATGGAAAATATTGGGGTGAATTTACCGCATTTGGTGACATGATCGTGATGTTTTCATTTATCATTATCCAGTTTGTTGTATTACGTAAATTTTTCAAGACACCAGATGCCTAAGCTTCTGAAAATTCTTACAAAAGGATATCCTTATGCCTTTATTTGTGGTGACCTGTACAGATAACGAAGGGACGCTAGAAAAACGTTTAGCGACGCGTCCACAGCATCTCGAACGTTTACAAAAACTCGATGACGAAGGCAGACTGATTGTCGCTGGTGCCATGCCTAAAGAAGCAGGCAATCCGCAGGCTGGCTTTTACGGCAGCACCATTATTGTTGATTTTGACAGTCGTGAAGCGTTGGATGCTTGGTTAAAAGAAGAACCATTCTGGATTGAAGGCGTGTATGGGCACATCGATGTCAAACCCTTTAATAAAGCCTTTCCAAAAGAGTAATTCCATGTCTCACACGCTGAAAACGCTGATCGGCTTATCTTTGCTGTGCTCAAGTGTTTGGGCTGTTGAACCAACGCCTGCACCCGCTCAACCTAGCACATCTGCTGCTACAACTGCGACGGCTCCAGCAACTGCTAGTGTGGCAAATGCAGCCAATACTGCATTAAAACCGCTTACCGCCGAGCAAATTGCCAAACTCAAAGCTGAGCAAGATGCCAAAATTAAAGCGCTGGTTAAAGATCAGGCTGGTCGTTTAAAACAGCTTGAGCAAGCCAATCTGGATGCTCTGACTCAAAATCAAGAATTGCAGCTTAAAAACGACAATCTTATGGTGCAGGTCCAGGTATTGCAAAGTGAGCGCAGTGCCCAAATGTTTTTGTATGGCGCCGCTACGATTGCGGTCGGGGTAATTCTAGGCTTTCTGATTGCAGGTTATGTCTACACCAAGCGTCGCCGTCAATGGTAAACTCAACCCTCTATTCACCCGAATAAAAGGATCTGTGCGTGTCAGCGAGCATCCAAACCGCAACGTTAGATTGGCATTGTGTAGACGGAATTGATGTTCCGGTCTCAAAGCAGTTTGGAGATGTGTATTTCTCCAAAGACAATGGATTGCTCGAAACACGTCATGTTTTTTTAAATGGTAATGATCTGCCTACACGTTTGGCAGCCTTAGCACCATTTGAGTACTTTTGTGTAGGCGAAACAGGATTTGGAACAGGCCTGAATATCTTAGCGCTCTGGCAACTCTGGCAACAGGTACGTCCCGATAACCAGAGTCACTTACATGCCATCAGCGTGGAGAAATTTCCGCTCAGTAAAACCGATCTGTGCCGCGCACTTCGTGCATGGCCCGAGCTTAAACCGCTTGCAGATGCACTGATTGAGCAATACCCCCTCCCGATTGCCGGGTGTCATCGCTTAAATTTTCCAAACGAGCGCTTTAGTCTCGATCTTTGGCTCGGTGATGCTCACGATGTATTTCCATGCATCGTCAAAACGCAGGCGGTTCATGCGTGGTTCCTCGATGGTTTTGCGCCTTCCTGCAATCCTGAACTTTGGGAAACTCAGGTTTTAAGCCAAATGATTCGGCTTTCTCAACCCGGCACCACTTTTGCGTCATTTAGTGTGGCTGGTGTGCTCAAACGTGGCCTCAGAGAGCACGGTATTCAAATCAGCCGACCACGAGGTTTTGGGCATAAACGGGAAATGCTAAAAGGCATTTGGCCCGATGCTGAAGAACACTTAAAGGAATCCACCTCTTCAGGCCAGCAACACTTTGCCGTTATTGGGGCCGGAATTGCAGGTTTAAATTGTGCATGGGCTTTGGCGCAGCGCGGTCATCAGGTGACGATCTTTGAGCAGGCACATCCTTTATCAGGCGCATCTGGTAATCCATTGGCGTTACTCAATCCTAAGCTGTGCCCGATTACACAAAGTCCAGATCATTTGATGCTGGTGTGCTGGCAATATGCGATGCGCTTTTATCAGCACTTTGGTGCGTTTCGTGCCCTTGAGGTCAATCAGATTGCACTCAAAGAGGCTGAGCAATTGCTGGCGCTGGCAGCACAATATCCCGAGCAGCTTTTACAGCCTCAGCCTGCTCAATCCTCACCGATTCAAACGCCTTTTGATGCCCTCACTTTAACGCAAGCCAGTGCAATTCGGCCGCATCAGTTTTGTGAGGAAGTTCTAGCACATCCCAATATTCATTTGCACATAGCCCAGATTGATCAAATTCAGGAAGATACAGATCATGTGCGTATCATGGCGCAGCAACAGGAGTTATTGCGTGCCTCGGCCGTGATTGTATGTGCTGCACGGCACAGTGCCGTATTGTTTGAGCATTATCCACAGCTTAAGCCAATTCGCGGACAAATCAGCTGGGTAGATACCGCAGCGCATCCATTGCCTTTTGAGCAGGCATATAGTTATGGCGGCTACTGCATGCAACTGGATGAGACACATTTGATTCTGGGCGCATCATTTTTGCCACAGCGTGAAGATGATGAGGTTAACGAAGAAGACCATGTGCATAACTTTCATTTAATCCACAGCGTCTTCCCAGAATATGCACAAGGATTGCCGCCAGTGAGTACATGGTCAGGTCGTGCCGGAGTGCGGGCACAATCTCCAGATTATTTTCCTTTGGCTGGTGCACCAACTGCACAATCCAGGTTATATACGCTTGCAGGACTGGGTTCAAAAGGGTTTATGTTTTCCCCACTCTGTAGCGAAATACTTGCCGCACAGATTCTAAAAGAAAGTTGCCCTGTGCCAGAGAGTTTGTTCAAACGCTTGAATCCACAGCGCTTTAAAAAGAAAGTTGCAATCAAGCAAAGAACTGAACACCCTAAACCTGAAACACACTCATAAAATTTCAGTTAAAAAAAAGCGCCCGAAGGCGCTTTTTTTAGGCTGTGTGCCCTTGATCCAAAGGCATTCCGGCAGCCTTGGCTGCGCGAGTACCACCCATTAAGATCACGTATTCACGCGAGTTATCAAGCTCTTCAAGCTTTTCAGCAGCGCGCGGGGCTTTACTACCACCACCACATAAAATATAAATCGGCTGATCCGTTGGCACCTGAGTTAAACTTTCTGCACCTAAATCACCGATCGGTCGATTTTTAGCACCTTTAACATGCCCTTCAGCATAAGAACTCGCATCACGGACATCCCAGATAATGGCATCTTCTGGGAACTCAAATGTCGTAATTTCTTGTTTACGGATCATTGCGCACTCCTTTGATGTAAACAACACTTGGCAAATGAAGAAAACATCCCTAGCATCTCAAATATTCTTTCACTTTGTAAAGGTCTAAACCATGCCTTCTTTTGATATTGTCTCTGAATTGGAACTTTTTGAAGTTAATCACGCGGTTCAAAACACGCAAAAAGAGATACAGACGCGTTTTGACTTCCGTGGTCAAGACGTTACCATCGAACTGAACGAAAAATCGAAAGAAATTAAAATTTCGACAGAAAGCGATTTTCAGTGTGAGCAAGTATACACCATGCTTGAAAATCATTTTTACAAGCGCAAAATTGATGTCCAAGCGCTTGATCCACAAAAAGCCAGCGCATCAGGTAAACATGTGGTTCAAGTCATTAAACTGAAAGACGGACTTGACTCGGATACCGCAAAAAAAATCAATAAAGCCATTAAAGAAAGTGGCATCAAAGCGCAATCTTCAATTCAGGGTGACAAAATTCGAGTCAGCGATAAAAAACGCGACACATTGCAACAAGTGATGGCCTTTTTGCGCGAACAACAATTTGGTCTACCGTTACAGTTTAATAATTTCAAAGACTAATTTTTCTGCGGTGTAGATGGGGACGTGTTATGGCTCAGACCAATCGTTTAGCAAAGCTGGTAAAGGCGACTTCTAAATTTCCTAAAGGGCTTCGAAGCACGCTTTGGAGTAAAGCCTTTGGTCGGATTGTGCCGATGGTGGGCACAGCCAATATTCGTTATTTAGAGGTTGATCAGCATCATGTCAAGGTTCGTCTGGAGAACCAGCGCAATATGCAAAATCACATTAAGGGCTTACATGCGGCCGCGATGGCTTTACTGGCAGAAACGGCAACAGGGTTTCTGACCGGTTTACATGTTCCCGATGACCGGATTTTGCTGATCAAGTCTTTGCATGTCGATTATCTCAAAGTTGTTCAAGGTGGGTTAACTGCAACCGCTCAATTAAGCCTTGAACAACAGCGTTTTATCGCTGAGCATGATAAAGCTGAGCTTTCCATTCCGGTCACGGTGGTTGATGACGCTGGTGTGGAAGCCATTCAGTGTGAAATGATTTGGGCATGGTTGCCTAAACGCAAACCCTAAATACGCTCAACCGCATAAAAAAAGGTACAGCATCGGCTGTACCTTTTTAATTTCAATATATGCTCTTGAATTGATTTGAGTTCTATTGGGCTAAAAATGCCTGTTTGACCTCATCTGAAATTTGACGTTTATTGCCGTTTACATCGACAGCCACAAACGTAAATACACCCTCAGTGACACGTTTTGCAGAACGTGAGCTGTCATGGCTGTCCCATACTTCAATTTGCATCTGAATCGAGGTATTGCCCACTTTTAAAATTCGGGTGTAGCAACTGATCACATCCCCTACTTTGACTGGAACCAAAAAGGTCATCTGATTAATCGAAATGGTTGCACAGCGCCCTTTACTAAAGCGCTCCGCATGAATGGCACCAGCCAAGTCCATCTGCGATACAATCCAGCCACCAAACACATCTCCACTCCAGTTGGTATCCGCAGGCATGGCAATGGTTTGTAAAGACAATGTCCCTTCAGGTTTTATAGGGGTATCCAACACATTAACTCCGAAATTAAGACTGTAGGTGCTGATCTAACCATTGTTGCATTTCGGTCGATCGCAGCGCGCCACTTATTCTAGCAATTTCGGTGGTTTTATTCATCAGCACCAAGGTCGGAATACTACGAACATGAAATGCCTGACTGAGTCGAGGCGAAGTTTCGGTATTGATCTTGGCAAAGATTACTTGAGGATTTTGAGCCGCAACCTGTGCAAAATGAGGCGCCATCATCTTGCACGGACCACACCACTCAGCCCACAGGTCAATCAGAATGGGTAAATCACTATGTGTCACAAATTGACTAAAATTCTGCTCATTTAATTCGATCGGCTCGCGCGGTAAAAGCTTGGCATGGCACTGACCACACTGCGGATCTGCACTCAGTTTTTCTTCGGGAACGCGATTTTTTGCACCACATGACGGGCATACAACAATCATGTTAGCTCACTCCAATATGTCGATGTAAAAATTCTAATTGGGTTGCGATGGCTTTTTCAAACCAAATACCATGATAAACATCAAAATGTTGCATGTTCCACTCATGATAATCGACAAATGGTGCAATATTGGTTGCAGCTTCGCGACTCGAGTCAATCGGAATCAAGGAATCTTGCTTAGCCGCAATAAACAAAACCGGCACACTGATATTGCGCACGCTCTGAATAGGTCGAAAGCGCAGCAGCTGAAAAAAGGCACGTGCAGGAACCTCTCCGCTCCAGTAAAAATCAGGGTTGACAATCGACAGATACCCCAAGCGGCTATCAGATGTAGGCAAAAAACAGAGTTGCTGTTCGGCGATAACGGGAAGTGTTTTGGGAGCCAATCCGACTTTAGCTCCCATATAATCTTGACTGGAAAGTTTCAGCGCCCGAGGCAACTGCTGTAAAGGATACAACTTGGCACTTTCTGCACCGTCAATAAAGGGCACCTGCGCAATTACGGCATGCACATGCTTCAGCTCTGCTGCCAGGCTTAAAACATATCCACCACTTAAGTCAGTTCCCCAAAGTACGATGCGCCGCTCATCAATCAGTTTGCTGGCAAGCATATATTGAATCACGGTTTTCCAGTCATCAATTTGCTGCTTTAAATGTACCAGCTCCCTAGGCTTACCCGTACTGCCACCCCAATAGCGATAATCAAATAGCACCACCGCGTAACCGGCTTGTGCAATCTTCTGTGCATATGCAGCCAATTTAAAATGACGCAATCCTGCAAAGCCATGCGCCATAATGACCACGGCAGGTTTTTTTTGATGTTTGGGTCGGTAAAAGTCAGCAGCAATCAGGTCTTGACCATGTTGTACATACAGTGGTTCAACTGTATAAGCGTGCATACGTGCTCCATTGCCTTCACGATAAGCTCGATTGAGTTTGAAAAAAACGTATGACGCTTTAACTCAATATCTTGCATAATGCTATGATACAGCATATACGTTTTTTTAAGATTTGGAGTGACAAAATGACAGAGAATGTCGGTTTCGCCGGTCAAATTGGACCAGAACATCTTGCACAAGTGGTAGAAAAAGGCTTTAAATCGATTATCAATAATCGCCCAGATCTTGAGGGTGGTCCAGAACAGCCAACCAGTTCACAGATTGAAGAAGCTGCTCGTAACGTTGGTCTCGACTACGTTTATCAGCCTGTGGTAGCTGGTCAGATTAGCGAACTCGATGTACGTACTTTTGCAAATCATTATAACGAGTTACCAAAACCAATTTTAATGTTTTGTCGTACCGGTAACCGCTCCAACAACCTCTATCAACTCGCCAAACAGATGGATCTGCTGGATGACTAATCTTGTTCGAATTTGCATTCTTACATTTTTATTTTTAAGTCCGGTCACACTCTTTGCACAATCTGCAGTCACACAGGTGAGTTCAGCCGTGACAATTTCTGATGAAATTTCGTTGCAGGACTTAAACCAGCTAATCGACCGCAGTCGCTTTCGCTCTGTGATTTTGCAGCGTCCAGATCATGATCGTGGCAATGGTCTTACGGTATATCAACTCAGAGACGTCGCTGAAAAAGCCCGTGTCAGTTTGATCTATCAACCCATTGAAAATGGCAGCAATACTCAAACAGATATTTACGCTTTTGCTCGCTACTATAACAGCTTGCCAAAGCCGATTTTACTGATTTGTAAATCTGGTAAACGCGCGCTCGATTTGTATACTCAAGCCAAGCAACAAGGTTTACTGAATGACTAAAGTATTCATCATGATGATCTGTGTATGTTCGCTACTGACTGCATGTAGCAGCATGAATGTCCGTCCAACCGTCAGCGTGAGTATGGGCGTTCCGCTCTGAAGTTTTGTGCGTCCAAAGCACTTTCACCTTACACGCGCTAACCAAACAGCCTGCATTCGCAGGCTGTTTTTATGTTAAACATAGAGATAGAACAACAAAATGGTTTTTGCATAATGTACGACATTATTATTATTGGTGCAGGCACAGCGGGTATTAGCGCTTATAAACAAGCAGTGAAACACACACAGAATCTACTGATTATTAATGACGGACCTTGGGACACCACCTGTGCCCGTGTGGGCTGTATGCCCAGCAAAGTGCTAATTGCCTCCGCCAATCGCTGTCATGATATTCAACAGCTTGATCAAGTCGGCCTGAAAGGTCGCGTTCAACTCGATTGTACAGAAGTCATGCAGCACGTGCGTACACTTCGAGATTCATTTACTGCGTCTACATTAAAAGAAGTGAACGCTTGGCCTGAACAACACAAATGTTCTGGTAAAGCCGAATTCATAGATGCCTCCACTGTGCGTGTGAATGGGCAAGACTATCAAGCGAAAGCATTTATTTTGGCTGTCGGCTCCACGCCCAATGTGCCTGGTTTATGGAAAGCACAATTGCAACATCGTCTTATTACCTCAGATGATATTTTTGAACTTCCCACGCTTCCTCGTTCTGTAGCAGTTATTGGCAGTGGCGCAATCGCGATCGAGATGGCACAGGCATTATTTCGTTTAGGGGTCAAAATCACTATTTTTGCCCGTAGTCAACGCGTTGGTATCCTTTCTAGCCCTTCACTACAGCAACTTGCTCAGACCATTCTGGCAAAAGAGCTTGATATCAAATTTGAAGTGCTTCCCGATCAGCTTTTACTTGAACATGATCAGGTTAAAATCAGTTATCGCCAAGAAGGACAACAAGTCACCGAGCATTATGATTATGTATTGAATGCAACCGGACGGGATTCATTACTCAATACATTAAAATTAGAAAAAATCTCGCCAGAGTATGGCGATATCAAAAAATTGCCTGTAGATTCAAAGACAAAACAATTGGGCGATTTTCCAATTTTTATTGCAGGTGATGCCTTTACCAGCACACCAGTTCAGCATGAAGCAGCCTTTGAAGGCAAAATGTTGGTTCAGAATTGTTTGAATTATCCCGATGTTCAAAATGTAAAATTATTAACGCCCTTAAGCATGGTGTTTTGTTCACCAGAAATGGCGATTGCCGGATGTTCTCACAAACAACTGACTCAAGCAAAGCAAGCTTTTGTTACGGGTGAAGCCTCATACAGCAATCAAGGACGCGCAAAAGTACTGGGTAAAAATCAGGGCGCAGTTGAAGTTTATGTTGATCCTGAGTCCAGAGTACTGCTAGGTGCGGAATTATGTGTCGAGCAAGCAGAACATATGGCACATATGCTGGCTTGGTCAATTGCGCAAGATGCAACCATAGATGATGTTTTACAATTTCCGTTTTATCATCCAACGCTTGAAGAAGGATTACGTACTGCCCTAAAAGCAGCACGACGTCAACTTGACCAAACTTAATACGCTAAAATCGCAGCAAATTTTATGACATATTTTGGAACAGTTATTGCTTAATTATTTATAATCTCAGTATTAAGTTTAACTTCAAGAAAGAGTTTATTTACGATGCAGTTTTCAAAATTAGCGGTAATTTTTGGTGCGATTGGCCTAACAGTAGGTCTCGTTGGATGTACCACAACAACTCCATCGATGAAGGTCCAATCCATGACAACAACGCTTCAACATCTCACCGACAGCACACCGCGCCTTGCTATTATTGCAGCGTTTGGTCAAGAAGCTGATCTACTGATTGAATCAACTAAAGACAAAAAAGAATATCTCATTAATGGTAGAAAGTTTGTCACCGGTACACTAGAGAATGCACCTGTTGTGATTACCTTAAGTGGTATCAGCATGACCAATGCCGCTATGACCACTCAAATGATCAGCGATCATTTTAATTTAAAAGGGATTGTGTTTAGCGGTATCGCAGGCAGTCTAAATCCAAACCTTCACGTTGGTGATGTAGTCATTGCCAAAAGCTGGTTAGCACCAAATGAAGTGTATTATAACAATACGAAAGAGTTACCCTCGGCATGTGGTCAACCCGGTGATATTTCATGTTTAGGGATTAAACTGGCCGACAATGTTCCGGCTTGGAATAATCAGTTTTTACGTGAAACCAACGTGATGAATGCCAATAACTATAAAAATGTTGCGCTTACAAGTCGATTTGGTGACACCGATGTGCCAATGGCATATGGCGAAATGCGTGTCGATTTTCCTGTAGATCATAAAATGCTTGCAATCGTCGATCGCGTGCAAAAAGGCACTGAAAAACAGTTAGAAGCCATTTGTTCAGGCGTAGACTGTTATCATCCAAAGATTGTGGTTGGACAGCGTGGCATCTCTGGTGGTGCATTCTTAGCCAATGCAGCATATCGTGATTATCTACATAAAAACTTGCTTGGCGATTGTGTAGATATGGAAACAGCAGCTGTGGCACAAGTGGCTTATTCAAATAATATTCCATTTATTGCATTTCGTAGCTTGTCTGACCTCGCAGGTGCAGACCATGATCCAAACGTTGCAGCTTTCTTTGGTTCAGGCATCGCACAGCGAAACGCAGCGAAATTAACGATGTCTTTCATTCAACAGTGGAATGCTCAGTAATTTAAGTATTAAAAAAAGGGCATCTGCCCTTTTTTTATGTCTATTTTTTATATTGGTTTTCCACTTATTTTCAGGCATAAAAAAGCCCCCTTAACATTTATGTTAAGGGGGCTTAGTATTTAAAAGCTGGCGATGACTTACTCTCACATGGCTAACGCCACACTACCATCAGCGCGAAGAGGTTTCACTTCTGAGTTCGGGAAGGGATC
>NZ_JAKIVI010000020.1:0-37220 GCF_023614015.1 Acinetobacter sp. ACZLY 512 | reverse complement strand
CCAGCAGCTTGAAAGCAGCCTGAACAATGCCAAAGCCTTAAGTGAAGTGGCCAAGAATCAGCAGACTGACCCGCTTGAAGTATTAGACAACCTCAAACAGTTCTTGGAACAGATCGAACAACAAGACCAGAACAAGGCAGCGGCATTTAAACAAGCACTGATGATCTTAAGTGCGCCTAGCAGCATTGCCATGAGCAGTAATCAAGACATCCACCTGAGTGCAGACGGACAACTGAGCCAGCATGCAGGAGACAGCCTGAACTTCAGCACGCAAAAAAGTTTGATTGCACATGCCAGTGACAAGATTAGTTTATTTGCAGCCCAGCAAGGCGCCAGCCTGTATGCTGGAAAGGGTAAGATCGAGTTACAGGCACAGGGAGATGGGGCGGATTTAATTGCACGGAAGGATATTCAGATTATTTCGACGGAGGATGTAATTAATATATCTGCTCCAAAACGGATTTTGATTACTGCTGAAACCTCTCAGGTTGAAATTAATGAACAAGGCATCATTCTTAGAACAGGTGGTAAAGCAGAATTTAAAGCGGGGCAGCATGTGTTTGTGGGTGGACAGAAAGTTTCACTAGATTTACCTCAATTGAATAAATTAGAAATTGCTCAATCGCCATATTCTGCGCAATATCAGTTATTCAAAACTGATGGTAGAAACTTTCAAGGCTATAAGTATTTTATTGAAGATTCAAACGATAATTTAATAAAGCAAGGAGTTACAGATAATCAGGGTTTTACAGAGCAAGTAGTCACAGAGTACAGTGAGAAAATTATTGGTTATAAATCTGTAATGCGAGAAAGTGAGCGAATAACCGAAAATTGGGAGGCAAAGCTGGAGCAAGCAGTTAATAAAGTTACCAAGGGAGAAAAATAACGATGCTTCCTGTCATTATTGGAATAATTGAGTTAGCGGGATATGCCGCAACAGCTTATGAGTTATATCGTACAGCGACAAATGCTTATGGTGAGGTTAAAAACTATCAAGACAATATAAAAAAAGCAAAAGATGAAATTAAAAAAATCATGCAAAATCTTGATAAAGAAATTACTGATAAGATTGATCGACAGCGAGAGAAAGTGCTATTAACTACTTTGACTTCAGGGGATAAACAGACGAATACGACAAAGTCTGCATCTGGAAGACCACAGGTCAAAAGTAATTTAATTACTGCAGCGATAAAGCAAAAAATCCCTTTTAGGCCAATTATTAGTCAAATTTGCGAAAAAGCAGATCATTTGCCAATGATTCAGCTGAGAAAACAAAAGGGTAAAAAATTAAAAGATGTTATTCCTAAAAGCAAAGTTGATATTGTAGCGAAGCTATTGAAGATGACGGCTCAAGAGTTAGCAGGAGCAAATGTCGATGAATACATTATTATCAGACTGAAGCAGCTTGCGGTAAACTTTATGTTTGAATTTATGGATGAACTTTTAAAATGGCGTAGTCCTTTAAAAGCAGAAGTATGTTTTGGTTACGATATAAAAACTAAAAAATATTTAGCTCCCCAGTTAGCTAGTCAGACACGTATTAAAAGAGTTGGGTCTGAACTGAATCCATTTTGGCCAATGCCGTATAAAGATAAAGGGACAATTGGTGCAGATATCATAATTCCAGAATATCGTGGTGAACCATTAACGTTGACTAATATTTTTGCATTGGTTGAGATCAAGTTTCAGAATGATGTAATTAAAGATAGTCAGTTTCAATCATATAATGCATTGAAACTACAATGTGCTAAAGCCAAGTATGCTAGTAAAGTAACTTCTAATGAAGGATTTAAGCTATCATTGTTACGTTATCCTGAAGATGCCATAAGTTCAGAAGATAAAAAAATATCCCAAAGTAAAGTTAAAGGAGGTAAAATATTAAAATGAGTATATCAGAATTGTTTTTATCAAAAATTGAAATAAAAAGTTTTTTAAATGAGTTTGCTCGTAATAGAGATTATATGTATGGCTATGATGGAGAAGAGTTTGGTATTTGTCCATATATAACATTTTATATTTTTAATAGTGAAGAAGATGTGATTTTGATTGCAAATAGAATATTATCCATTTGTGAGGATTTAGAAAATAAAATTATTGATAAAGAATTAAATTTATATTATGAAAACAAAAATAGTCACTGGAGAAAAGTAGAGAAAAATGAAGTTGATATTAAAGGCTTAATTCATGATGCAAAAAAATCTTTAAAATTAGATTTATTTTATTTTTTAGGAGCTACCAGTGCTGAATCAAATTATCAAAGTGCTCGATGGGCATATTCGGCTATGTTATCGCAAGCCAGTGCCTATTCATATCTAAAAATTACATTTAGTAATAAATGGTATGAAAAAAATAAAGTTGAGTGGCAAAAATTTATTAAAATTTGCTTAAAAGAGCTTAATCCGATTCAAGCTTATAGTGGCTATGAAATTGGTAATAGTAGCCAGCTCTCATCAATATCCCCTGAATTTGAAACAGCCGAAAAAATATTCGCTGATTACTTTTATGGATTAGATATTGACCATCCAGCTTCAATGGCATTTCATTCTCATTATGATGAAGATGACTTTGAATATCTACCCGTTCTTGGAGCTGGCATACGAACACCGACGTGGTGTTTTTTACTTTCACCTTACTGGATAGATAAATTAGGGTTAAGCGAAGAGCAAATCCGTTTAAAGCTGAATGATCCTCGAATTGAGATTACTAAATTATCAGACCCAACAGACTCTGAAAAATTTAGTTTATGGATACGTCTTGGAGAGTTGTCACTTTATCCAGTCGAAGAAGGAATACCGGATTTATTGGTGATGGCGAATGAGCTGATCAAGCCAATCCGATGTAACGAATTAAAATTAACGACTTTAGATGCTTGGGAAGATGATCCAAACCCAAGATTTGATATAGAGAATTCTCCAAAATGGATTGCTCGCTTTGATGCAGATAGCGATTGGCCAGAAGGAAAACGAGTTAAAAAAACTCAAACAGGAGTATTAGATAACAATACAATAAAAGTTTTAGGTGGTGAAACTTGCCCACAAACAGGTGAGTGGTATAGTCCTGCAAACAATATGGAAAAACGTTATTTCGAACAGGGTGAGATAATGCCTCAAATTGAAAATAATAGTTGGGGAGAAACCATTTGGTATTTAGAAGTGACGAATAAGCAATGATTAAGTAATTTAAAGTTAAAATAAGGCCTTAGATTGCTTTAAGGTCATCTTAATAATGTTTAAAATATTACTAGGCAATAAGCTCAATGCAACATTGCCATTTTGTTTAGGATGAAAGAACGCTTTTAAAAATTATCAATTTTCACTGCTGAAGATAAGTATTTGCATAATTTGATAAGTTTTTTCGCTTTAATGTCTGACTGATATTTTGGCTCGCTAACATCAGCTTTTCTAGATTGATTCCTGTTTCGTATCCAATTTGAGACATTAAGTAATACAAATCCTCAGTTGCAACATTACCTGATGCACCTTTGGCATATGGACAACCACCCAGTCCAGCAAGCGAAGAATCAAAGACTCGAATACCTTGCTGTAAAGATTGATAGATATTGGCAATTGCCATGCCATAAGTATTATGAAAATGTCCAGCCAAAATGTTGCTGTCCAGTTCTGCTAAGCATGCCTGCCAAACTTTCTGCACTCGATCTGGTGTTGCAGTCCCAATGGTTTCACCCAATGAAATTTCATAACATCCCATCTCATATAAACGTTTGACGACATTTACGACCTGTTTGGGATCAATTGCACCTTCATAAGGACAATCCACCATACAAGATACGTAACCGCGTACGCGCACATGATTTGCTTGAGCGGCTTGGAAAATTTCAGAGAATCGCTCTAGACTTTCATCAATCGAGCAGTTGATATTCTTTCGAGTAAAGCTCTCAGAAGCTGCGGTAAAGACCGCAACCTCTTTACATCCTACTGCTAGGGCAGCATCGAAACCTTTAAGGTTTGGCGTCAGCAAGCTCAAGTTTAAATCATCGTGTTGTGGCAACAATTTAAATAACTCATCGCTCTGCGACATTTGTGGTACCCACTTAGCTGATACACATGAACCCACTTCAATAAACTTTAAACCTGCGTCAATTAAATCATTGATAAAGCTCAATCGTTGTTCAATGCTTAAAGCTTGTTTCTCGTTTTGCAAACCATCACGTGGGCCAACTTCTACTATTTTTACATAGTCATTCATGCAACTTCCCCCTCAGTAGCTTGGAAGTCCACAAGCTCATCACCAGCTTTGACTTGATCACCTACTTGGAAATAGGCATCTAAAATTACACCATCTTTAGGCGCGCGGATGGTGTATTCCATTTTCATCGCTTCAAGCGTTAAAAGCACATCATCTTTCTTCACGGTGTGATTTGCGCCTACAAGTAGTTGTGTTACTACGCCAGGCATTGGGGCTTTGAGATGTCCTTGTTCAGATTGACTATCAGTTTGATTATAATCCTGACGCAAGTAGCTGAATTTATAACTTTGTCCAGCGTTAAATAGAGTAATGCCTTGCAAACCTCGGTTAAAAGCGAGTTTTTGTTGAATTCCACCAATTTGAATATTTGCAGTATGATGATCAGTTAATTGACCTGCGATGTGATACTGCTGACCATTAAATTCTGCGTTAAATCCGTGTTCAGCAGCAGAAAGCTTAATTTGAATATTTTGGTTTATAAAGTTCAATTTAATACTGTGTTGATATGTGACATTACTACGCCATAAAGGTTGTGCCAACCACAGTTGCTTTTGAGTCGATTGGTTATTTTGCATTTTGCTGAGAAATTCAATGAATGCCGTCGCAACGACAAGCTCAGGTTTGATATTCGCTGGGCTAAACAAAAATTTTTCTTCACGCTGGATGAGGTTGGTGTCCAAATTTGCTTGTTTAAATGAATCACAACGCACAATCTTTTCCAAAAAGGCAATATTATTGTCTAAACCATCGACATGGAAATGACTAAGCGCATGTTGCATCTGAATTAAAGCAGCTTCACGGTTTTTACCCCATACAATCAATTTGGCAATCATTGGGTCGTAGAAAGTGGTAATTTCATCACCTTCAACAATGCCACTATCTACACGGACATATTGGTTTTGCGTTGGATAGCGAAGATAGTCAATTTTACCGATTGCAGGTAAAAAGCCTTTGTCTGGTTCTTCGGCATAAATACGTGCTTCGAGTGCATGCCCATGAATTTGTAGCTCATGTTGTAATTTGGGTAATGGCTCACCATAGGCAACTCGTAATTGCCATTCGACTAAGTCCTCTCCGGTAATCATTTCAGTCACAGGATGTTCGACTTGTAAGCGTGTGTTCATTTCCATGAAATATGCTGTGCCGTCTTGTTCAACGATAAACTCAACCGTACCAGCGCCAACATAATCCACAGCACGCGCAGCATCAATTGCAGCTTGACGTATTGCATCGAGCTTTTCACTTGGCATTTGTGGAGCAGGCGCTTCTTCTAGTACTTTTTGATGACGACGTTGAACAGAACAATCCCGTTCAAATAAATGCACATAGTTGCCATGTGTATCACCAAACACCTGTACTTCAATGTGACGTGGTTGAGTCACATAACGTTCAATCAGTACGTCATCATTACCAAAACTCGATTTGGCTTCACGTTTGCACAGCGCGAGATAGTAGAGAAAGTCTTCACTACGTTCTACCAGACTCATGCCTTTACCACCACCGCCAGCACTGGCTTTGATGAGTACAGGATAGCCAATTTCATCTGCTTGTTGTTTTAAAAACTCAGCATCTTGATTTGTTCCGTGATAACCTGGTGTTAGAGGTACACCTGCTTTTTCCATCAAGGCCTTTGAGGTTGCTTTCAAGCCCATTGCTAAAATGGCATCGACCGGAGGACCAATAAAGCAAATATTATGCTGCTGGCAGGCCAAAGCAAATTGATCGTTTTCCGAAAGAAAACCATAACCAGGATGAATCGCTTGGCTTCCTGTATCGATCGCCGCTTGAATAATGCGATCAGCTTGTAAATAACTTTGTGTTGCAGGAGATTGACCAATATAAACCGCTTCATCTGCAAGTTTAACGTGTTGTGCATGCGCATCTGCATCTGAGTAAACCGCAACCGTCGCAATACCTAATTTTTTTGCTGTTCGAATTACACGGCAAGCAATCTCACCACGGTTCGCAATTAAAATCTTTTCAAACATTTTTTGGTCATCCTTAATTGTTGTTATTAGAATTTGAAGTCCATGCTGGAGCTTGCTTACTTAAGAAAGCGGTTAAGCCTTCTTTTGCCTCACTGCCTTGACGCACTTGCGCAATGTGGTGAGCAGTTTGTCGAAGTAATTGATTATCCATACTTTGATTGCTGACCAGCTGAATCAGTTGCTTAGAAGCAGCTTGAGCATGTGGTCCGCCCAGCAATAAAGCATCAATAATCTCTTGAACTTTTTTATCTAAATCTTCCGCATCTGCAATTTCATGTGCCAAGCCAATTTGTTTTGCTGCATGCGCTGTAATACGTTCAGCAGTTAAAAAATAACGTGAAGCTTGTCGAGCGCCAATCGCACGAATCACATATGGGCTAATTGTAGAAGGGGCAAGACCCAGTCGAACTTCGGAGGTTGCGAACTTTGCATCGGTACTGGCGATGCAAATATCACATGCAGATGCCAAACCCATCCCACCACCAAAAGCAATGCCATGAACACGTGCAATCGTTGGTTGTTTTAAAGTTGCAAGTGCTTCAAGCATCTGTGCAAGTTTTAAAGCATCGGCTTCATTTTCTTCGGCACAAGCTTGACCCGCTTGTTTCATCCAGTTCAGATCTGCACCCGCTGAAAAGCTTTTACCACGACCCGCTAAAACCACAATCCGAATATCATCACGAATAGCAAGTTGCTTAAAACACGTATGCAATTCTTCAATCACCGTTGTATTAAAAGCATTGTGCAGTTCAGGGCGATTTAGCCACACATAGGCCACTAAACCATGCTGTTCCAGTTGTAGAAATTGATAGCTCATAAACACCTCTTACATGCGGAACACGCCAAATTTAGTCGGTTGAATCGGTGCATTTAAAGCTGCTGCAAGGCTTAATCCCAGTACTTGTCGAGTTTGAGCTGGATCAATTACGCCATCATCCCACAAACGGGCAGAAGCATAGTAAGGATGCCCTTGACGTTCATACTGATCACGAATCGGTTGTTTAAATTCATCTTCTTCTTGTGCTGACCATTCTGCGCCTTTTTGCTCGATCTGATCACGTTTCAAAGTCGAAAGTACGCTGGCTGCTTGCTCACCGCCCATGACGGATATACGTGAGTTTGGCCAAGTCCACAAGAAACGTGGAGAATAAGCACGTCCACACATACCATAGTTACCCGCACCAAACGAGCCACCAATGATGAGTGTGATTTTGGGCACATTTGCTGTTGCAACCGCCATCACCAGTTTGGCACCGTGCTTGGCAATTCCTTCATTTTCGTATTGGCGACCCACCATAAAGCCCGTGATATTTTGAATAAATAACAACGTAATATTGCGTTGGGTACATAACTCAATAAAGTGCGCACCCTTTTGAGCCGACTCTGAAAATAGAATGCCATTATTGGCAATAATTCCGACAGGCATTCCATAAAGTGATGCAAACCCTGTGATCAAGGTTGAACCAAAACGAGCTTTAAACTCATCAAAACGAGAACCATCGACAATACGTGCAATCACTTCGCGTACATCAAATGGCTTGCGCGCATCGCTAGGAACTACTCCATACAACTCTTTGGCATCGAACAATGGTTCATCAACTTGTTTGTTGAGTTCGTTTGGTTTTTTATTCAAATTGGCAACGATATTACGTGCAATCGCAATTGCATGTTCATCGTTTTCTGCCAAATGATCCGCAACACCTGAGAGACGCGTATGTACATCACCACCACCCAAATCTTCGCTACTTACAACTTCACCTGTTGCAGCCTTAACTAGAGGAGGACCACCCAAGAAAATAGTCCCTTGATTACGAACGATGATAGTTTCATCCGACATCGCAGGAACATAAGCTCCACCAGCGGTACAGCTACCCATCACAACCGCAATTTGAGCAATTCCTTGGCTCGACATACGTGCTTGATTGTAGAAGATACGCCCGAAGTGATCACGATCAGGAAATACCTGATCCTGCATTGGTAAGTACGCACCACCTGAATCTACAAGATAAATACAAGGTAGGTGATTTTGTTCAGCAATTTCTTGAGCACGTAAATGCTTTTTAACCGTAAGCGGGTAATACGTACCACCTTTAACCGTTGCATCATTGGCAACGATCATGCAAGTTACACCTTTAACCTGTCCAATACCCGCAATCACACCCGCAGCAGGAATATCATCTTCATAAACTTTATACGCAGCAAGTTGTCCGATTTCTAAAAAAGCTGTACCAACATCAATCAGTTGATCTATACGTTCACGTGGAAGCAATTTTCCACGTGCTAAATGCTTTTGACGTGCATTTTCTCCGCCACCTAATGCAATATTTTGGGCAACTTGTGTTAAATCATTAACCAAAGTCTGCATAGTTTGCTGGTTTGTTTTAAATTCTTCACTTCGCACATTCACTTTGCTTTGTAATTGATTCATATGATGCATCCTGATTTATCGTTATTATTTGGTTTCATTAAACAATTCACGTCCGATCAACATACGACGAATTTCAGATGTGCCTGCACCAATTTCATAAAGTTTTGCATCACGCCATAAACGACCTGTAGGGAATTCATTGATATAGCCATTGCCACCTAAAGTTTGGATTGCTTCACCTGCCATCCATGTCGCTTTTTCGGCTGCATATAAAATGGCACTTGCGGCATCTTTACGTAAGCTACGGTCATGATCTGCTTTGTCGCAGGCTGTACCAACTGCATATACAAGCGCTTTGCAAGCCAGCCAAGTTGAATACATATCAGCAAGTTTTCCTTGCATCAGCTGGAACTCACCTAAAGCTTGTCCAAATTGTTCACGTTGATGTAAATAAGGAATCACAACATCCATGCAGGCGTCCATAATGCCAAGAGGGCCTGCGCTTAAAACTGCGCGCTCATAGTCCAAGCCACTCATCAGGACTTTAGCGCCATTACCGACACCACCCAACACGTTCTCAACCGGGACTTCTACATTATCAAAAAATAATGGATAGGTATTTGAGCCGCGCATACCAAGTTTGTCTAGATGATGACCATGACTGAAACCGTTCATGTCTTTTTCAACTAAAAAAGCAGTCATGCCTTTAGCGCCTGCATGTGAGTCAGTTTTTGCGTATACCACTAAAACATCAGCATCACCGCCATTGGTTATCCACATTTTGGAACCATTTAAAACGAAATGATCACCTTTATGTTCAGCACGTAATTTCATACTGACCACATCTGAACCCGCATTCGGTTCAGACATCGCCAAGGCACCGACATATTCACCAGAAATTAATTTCGGAAGATATTTCTGCTTTTGCTGCTCACTGCCGTTGCGATTGATTTGATTGATACACAGATTTGAGTGTGCGCCGTATGAAAGTCCAATTGCAGCTGAAGCACGAGAAATTTCCTGCATAACAATAATATGAGCAAGATAACCGAGGTTTGTACCGCCGTATTCTTCAGAAACCGTTAGGCCTAATAAGCCCATATCACCGAACTTTTTCCATAAATGGCTCGGAAATTTATTGTCTTGATCTACTTGCTGAGCAATTGGTGCTATTTCTTTTGCACAAAATGCGGCAACTGAATCTTGAAGGGCAATCAATGTTTCATCCAGACCAAAATTCAAGCTACGTAGGTTCATTGTGTTCATCCTATTGATTATATTTGTTGTTCCATAAGCATTCTTGTTTGTGCTTAAGATGTACCATACAATGAATTTTTAAAAAAGTGAATACAGATTCATAAAATGATTTACAATTCATTTTATTTGTTAGAGAATAAATCTTATGAACTATAAACGATCATCTTTAATGCAAGAACGGATGGAACAAAATCGTAAGTCGATTTTGAATTCAGCCAGAAAGTTAATTTCAGAAAGGGGGGTTAAAGACGCACAGATACAAACAATTGCTGAGCAAGCAGGTGTTTCGAGTGGGTTGGTTTATCGCTATTTTGATAATAAAAGTCAGGTGCTGATCGAAGTTTTGTCAGGAGCGATCAATACCGAATTATTGGTGATTGATGCGATTACAGAAAGTGATCTAACGGCGGAGCAGAAGCTACATAAAGCGGTAACCACCTTTGTAAAAAGGGCACTAAACAGCCCTCAGCTTGCATATTCACTCATCTTCGAGCCTGTTGATTCATTGGTAGAGCATGAGCGTTTTCGTGTTAAGCAGTTGATTAAACAAAGTATTATTAAAATACTCGCAGATGGAAATGCGAGTGGAGAGTTTGCGTTGGAGGATTTAAACACCACAGCACTTTGTGTGGTTGGCGCGATGACTTATGTCGCCGTAGAACCTCTAGACCCAGCTCAAAATACAAAGTTCGATCAGCAACATAAAGACTATTTTTCAAAACAGATTGCTGATTTTTGTGTGAATGCCGTGAGGAAAAAATAAGACATAAACAGTAGTAAAAATCAAAACAAGGCAGTTTGAAAAGTAGTTGCAGTAATAACAAGAGATGAAATCGGAACAGAATTAGAAAGAATCAAGGAGAATGATTCAATGCAACAACAACGGTTAAGCTATGCCTCTGGACCAAGTGCACAGCCCTTATTGGGAATGACGATTGGAGAAAAATTTGATCAAGCTTGTCAGCAATATGCCGATCAAGAAGCGATTGTAAGTGCACATCAGAACAGACGGTTGAGCTATAAAGAGCTACAGGATGAAGTGAATGCTTTTGCCTGTAGCTTGCTCCAGCTCGGTTTAAGGAAAGGCGATCGACTTGGTATCTGGTCACCAAACTGTGTGGAATGGACGATCACTCAGTTTGCAGCTTTTAAAGCAGGAATTATCCTAGTGAACTTAAATCCTGCCTACAAAAGCCATGAGTTAGAGTATGTATTGAATAAAGTTTCCTGCAAAGGATTGGTCATCGCTTCACAATTCAAAACGACTGATTATCAAGAATTTTTGACGCGAATTGCACCAGAAATTGTTGTCTGTACTGACAAAATGATTCATTCAGAGCGTCTGCCTTTCTTAAAATTTGTGATCAAAATAGATGAAAAACAGCATACAGGTATTCATCGTTTTAATGATCTAGTTGTTGCACCAAGTCAACAACAACTCGATCAATTACAATTAGTGACGCAGCAATTGCAATTTGATGAAACCATTAATATTCAATTTACATCAGGTACAACGGGTAATCCGAAAGGCACAATGCTTACTCATCATAACATTTTGAATAATGGTTATTTTGTAGGAGAGGGTATTGGTTTAACGCCACAAGATAAAGTGTGTATCTCAGTACCTTTATTTCACTGTTTCGGTATGGTTATGGGAAATCTGGCCTGTATCACACATGGTTCTACTATGGTGTATCCATCAGCTGTTTTTAATCCATTAGAAACACTAAAGACCATTCACAACGAGCGTTGTACGGCAGCATACGGCGTACCCACCATGTTTATCGCCACTTTAGAGCATGAACAATTTAATGAATTTGACTTATCTAGCTTGCGCACAGGAATTATGGCGGGAAGCCCATGCCCACGTGAAATTATGCAGCGGGTGATTGATCGTATGCATATGTCAGAAATCACGATTTGCTATGGCATGACCGAGACTTCACCCGTAAGCGTACAAAGCTCCGTGAATGACACGATTGATAAACGTGTCAGTACGGTTGGACAAGTTCATCCTCATGTCGAAATCAAAATCGTAGATCCTGAAGGACAACTCGTACCACAAGGAACTTTAGGCGAATTATGCGTTAGAGGTTACTCGGTAATGGCTGGCTATTGGGGCGAAGAAGAAAAAACCCGTGAAGTCATTGATGCCGCAGGTTGGATGCATACAGGTGACATTGCGGACATGGACGCTGAAGGGTTTGTCAAAATCAAAGGCCGTATTAAAGATGTGGTCATTCGTGGTGGAGAAAATCTATTTCCTAAAGAAATTGAGGACTTCTTATATACCCACCCTGCAATCTGTGATGTGCAAGTGATTGGCCTGCCTGATACGCGTTATGGTGAAGAACTATGCGCTTGTATTATTTTGCATGAACATCATCAGATTAATGAAGAAAGTATTCGTAGTTTCTGTAAGGAACACATTTCACATAATAAAGTGCCACGCTACGTAAAATTCTTAAATGAATTTCCTATGACCGCATCAGGCAAAGCGCAGAAGTTCAAGTTACAGGAAATCATGCGCGCTGAACTAAATTTAACTGGAAGCGTATTCGACTAAATGAGTTTTACATCATATAGAAAAACAGCATTTTAAAGTTATAAGGCAAAGGATCTTCGTCAATGGCAAAAGATTTTAATAGTCCAAAGATCGTTGAAGCATATGATCAACATATCCGTAAATTAATTCCCGGATATGAAATCATTCATCAACAAGTGGATGCCATTTTGCAGTCTGTACTTCAACCAACCGCACACATACTTATTGTTGGATGTGGAACAGGTTATGAGTTGGAATATTTACTCAATAAACATCCTGATTGGACATTCACGGCACTTGATCCTTCTTTAGCCATGCTTGAAATGGCAGAAACACGTGTTAAACACATGGGAAAGTCAGCTCAGGTACAGTTTGTACATGGCGATCATTCTACTTTAACTGAAGCTGCTGTTTTTGATGCTGCACTTTCTATTTTAGTCGCGCACTTTATTGCTGATGAACAAAAAAATGAATTTTATAGCAGTATCCATCGTTGCTTAAAAAAGAGTGGACTGTTATTGACCTATGATTTAATGCCTTGCAGCAACCCTCAGCATTTACAAGCTTTATGTTATTTATGTATGACTCAAGGCCTAACTGAATTGCAATGCCAGAAAATGTTAGATCGCATGGAAAATGACTTTTTCACTATTTCATTCAGTGAATATCAGCAACGGCTCCAAGACATTGGTTTTGAAGACGTACATTCATACAGTCAAATCTTAATGTATCAGGGTTTGCTTGCCAAAAAGGCAGAAATTGCCGAGTCTGCTTAAGCACCATAACCCAAGAGACGCATTCACAATGAAAAAATGATGAGAAGAACAATTTAGATTTTATTTTTACCAAACGTTCAATTCAAAGTAACTTTCATAGTGATTGTGAGGTTCTTTTTGTCTGAATAAATTGCTATAGAAAATAATCAAAGGAGACTAAATAAATAAAAATCAAATGATTAGGTTTTAAAACAAGAAATGCGTTGCAGTCATCGAGTACTGCAAAGGATACAACGCAAACACAAAATGAACTTAAAAGCTAAAGTTCATGAAATAAGGAAATTGATTTTAATGAAAAGATTCATCTTCACAATTCGGCAAAGTGTTTTAGCGCTGTCTGTACTTACTGCCATGTCTGGAAGTTATGCAGGCTCAGAAAGCGCAGAAATAGAAAAACTTCGCCAAGAAGTAAAAGAGTTGCGCGCAATGCAGCAAAATTCAGAAATAGATAAACTTCGTCAAGAAGTAAAAGAATTGCGTGCAATGCAGCAAAATTATGTTCAGCAAACTCCGCCTGTTCAGCACGTTACTCAGGTCATGGTTGCACCTAAAACTGAACCCCTTCAATCCGCAACGCCGAAATTATCACTCACCAAATCTGGTGCAGAGGTGAATTTATATGGATATTTGCGTGCAGACGCATCGTATCAAGCCAAAGGCGCATCAACGATGTACAACAATATCAGCGGCGTACCACTAGAAGGAACTGCTGAAGAAGCGCAACAAAAAGATCGCTTGCATAGCACTGCAAATGTTTCTCGGATCGGTCTTAATTTTAAAACACCGACTGCTATGGGTGATGTCGGTGGAAAATTAGAAATGGACTTCTTTGGTAGTGCATCACGCGATCAATTCCGTATCCGCCATGCCTACTTAACTTTTGATAAATGGTTATTAGGTCAGACATGGTCAACGTTTATCGCACCTGAATATTACCCGGAAACGGTCGATGCGGCGACCTATGTAGGCGGAGCATTACAGCGCTCACCATTGGTTCGTTATAGTGACAATATTACGGCAAATACCAGCTTTGCTTTAGCAGTAGAAGATCCTAAATATACAACAAGCTCTGACCCTGATAATGAAATGCGTTTACCTGCCTTTGTTGGACGTATAAATCATAAGTTTGCCAATGGTTCTATGCTATCTGGACGTAGCTTTGTCGCTGAAAAGAAAACCAGTCAAGATGAACAATGGGCTTGGGGTGTCGGGATTGGTGGAAAGTATCAGTTAACACCAAAAACTTTCCTCAAAGCAGACTATAACCATATTAAAGGTGACGGACGTTTCCTATTATGGAGCAATAGCAGCTATGTAATTGATGATCAAAAACATATTCAAAGCAATGAGTTTGATTCAATTTCAGCAGGGATTACCCATCAATTTAATACTCAATTTCGTTCAACATTGGGTTATGGCTACATGAAAGCCAAGGACAACAATGCTTTTGCACGAATCAATCAAGACAACACAGCTCAAAATAAAGAACTATGGCAAAGCTGGATCAATGGCATGTACAAACCTTACAACCCAGTTACTTTGGGGATGGAATATGTCTACGGTGAACGTGAAACCTTTGATGGTCGCACAGGGACGGATAATCGCATCAATATAATGGCGATTTATGATTTTTAATACCAATAAAGCCTTGAATAACAGTGTTTTTCTTTAAGTTGCATTATGTCGTTTTAAATATTAATTAGGAATTTTTCTCATTGAGGAGATGCAGGATGATAACATCTACAGTTAATGTAAATGCAGTAATTGATCAAGCAAAATTTACACCTTTTCACTGGAGTATTTTACTTTGGTGCTTAATGATTATTATTTTTGATGGTTACGATCTCGTCATTTATGGCGTAGTTTTACCCTTACTCATGCAGGAATGGTCTCTTACTTCTGTACAAGCAGGCATGCTCGCCAGTACGGCGTTATGCGGGATGATGTTTGGGGCAATGTCGTTTGGTGCTTTGGCAGATAAAATCGGACGCAAAAATGTTATTTTAATTTGTGTGACGTTCTTTAGTGGGTTTACTTTTTTAGGTGCATTTGCATCTAATCCTTATGAATTTGGTATTTTACGGTTTTTAGCAGGTTTAGGAATAGGCGGGGTGATGCCAAATCTCGTCGCACTCACATCAGAGTACGCACCCAAACGTATTCGCAGTACTTTAGTTGGCACAATGTTTAGTGGTTATGCCATCGGTGGCATTTTATCAGCACTGATCGGGAGTTATTTAGTTGAAAGTCAGGGTTGGCAAATCATGTTCTTGATTGCCGGTGTTCCTTTGATTTTATTACCTGTGATTTGGAAATTCTTGCCTGAATCTTTAACCTTTTTGGTTAAAACTGGCAAAACGGATCAAGCACATAGGATCATTCAAAAAATTTCACCTGAACAAAGCATCGGTATCAATACACGTTTAGTGCTGAATGAAGATCATGTTCCAGCAGGTAGTTCTGTAAAAGGCTTATTTCAACAAGGACGTGCATTCAATACGCTTATGTTTTGGATGTTGTTCTTTATGTGCTTATTAATGGTGTACGCACTAAGCAGTTGGTTGCCAAAACTTATGCTTGCAGCAGGATATTCACTCGGCAAGAGTATCTTATTCTTGTTTGCCCTAAATGTGGGTGCCATGATGGGTTCAATTGGTGGCGGCATTCTCTCAGACAAATTCCATCTAAAACCTGTAATTATGGGAATGCTGATGGCAGGTGTAGTGGCACTGATCGGCTTAGGATTTAACTCTCCAGCTTATGTTTTATATGGTTTAGTCACTGTGGCTGGTGCAGCGACGATTGGAACTTCAATCCTTCTTTATAGCTATGTTGCTCAATACTATCCATTAAGTGTTCGCTCAACTGGAATTGGCTGTGCTTCGGGTGTAGGTCGAATTGGTGCGATTGTCGGTCCGATTTTGACGGGTTTGTTATTAACCTTGAACTTACCGCATACCATGAATTTTGTGATGATTTCTATCCCTGCAATGTTGGCAATCTGCGCGATATTAACTTTAAAACGTCATAAATTTGATGATGAGCAACAAGTACAAGAAGTAAAAACAAGTTTGAACGAATCAAGTAGTGCCTAATCTACCATTACTTGATTGCTCCCCAAAACACGAAAAGCACATTAGATACGCTGATGTGCTTTTTTTTTATTTCAGACAGAATCTGAAATCAAATAGATTGCCCGCTTTGATGCAGATAGTAACTGCCAGAAGAAAAACGACTTAAAACACTTAAACTGGATTATGAGCTGACAATACACCAGAGGTTTTAAGTGGTGAAACCTACCCATAAACAGGTGAGTGGTAATTGTGCTGCAAAGATGGAAAAAGCATAGCCAAAATTATTTCGATTCAATACTATATAGCGCACATTTTCCTGTATCTCCCGCTATGCAATTTAGACATGATATCCAGATTTTAAGGGGCATCGCTGTGAGCCTCGTGGTGCTGTTTCATCTTGAGTTTTCTCAATTGGCCAGTGGTTTTCTTGGTGTCGATATCTTTTTTGTGATTAGCGGTTTCTTAATGGCCGTGTTGTATAAAACCGGCAATGTACACGACTTTTTTGAGCGCCGTGCGAAGCGCTTACTACCAAGCTATTTTGCTGTGGTGATCGGTACGCTGTTGGCATCTATGCTGCTGTTGCTTCCATCAGAAATGATACAAGTCGAAAAGCAGGCTTTTTTTAGTCTCTTTTTTGCCAATAATTTAAGCTTTTGGACCCTCAATACCTATTTCGACAAAAGTAATTTTAAACCCTTACTGCATCTTTGGTCGCTGGGTGTCGAAATACAGTTTTATTTATTTGTGCCATTATTGGTTTGGTTTTTCAATAAAAATCGGGCTTTGCTTCTCTTAACCACGCTGATCTCATTGGGCTTATGTATATACGAAGTCGGCATATCACCTAAAACCTCATTCTTTATGATGCCACTTCGGCTTTGGGAGTTCTTAATTGGTTTTATGGTTGCCAAGTACTTCACAGAGCAAGGTAACTTAAAATTCAATCAATCCTGGATCGGATTAATTGGTTTATGTTTGCTAGTTGCAATTCCCTTTATGCATGTCAACGGTAACAGTTTTAACCGTATTGAAGCACATCCTAGTTTGTTTGCTTTACTCGTTTGTCTCGCAACCGCTGTTATTTTAGTGTTTGGCTTACCTAAGTTTTTAATAAATTCACCCATAGCTAAACTTTTTGTCCATCTTGGCAAATATTCTTATTCTATTTATTTGGTGCATTTTCCTGTGATTGTTTTGTACTTGTACAAGCCTTTTTCAGGGACCATCATGCACCCTGAAAATATTCAGGAGCAAGTCACGCTCTTGATATTGATCATGCTTTTGTCTGTGCTGCTTTATAAATTGATCGAAACGCGGAAATATCATCACATCTTCAAAGTTTATATCATTGGATGTATTATAGTACTCGGGTTGATCGGTTGCTCGAAAGTCATTTACCAAACTCAGTATACACAAGTCGAAAAAAACATATTTTCTGGTCTAACAGATCGCTCTGTGTATCGATGCGGTCTTTTCTTCCCGATTATTCACCCCAACACACTCACTTGCCGTATTAATACCGACGAACAAAAGCAATCTGTGGTGTTGTTAGGTAATAGCCATTCAGATTCAATCAAGAACGTCTTTGCCGATATTGCGGTACAGCATGGATTCAATACCTATTTATTCGCGGTCAATGACCCGATGACACGAGAGATTTTGCCACCAGAGGCTATTATTCAAGAAACCTTAAGACGCCATGCAAAATGGATTTTTATTCACTATAAGGTCGATACCTTAAACCCAAACAAACTAGATCGTCTTGCTGAACTAGCAGCAAAGCATCAGATTCGTTTGAGCCTGATTATGCCTGTTCCGGTATATGAACATGGCAATTACTATTATAAATCAATCCCGGCCACACTTTACTATGGGCGCAGTTCTCATATCACTGAACAAGATTATCTTAAACGTAATCAGGCGCTGATACAGCAGGCGAAGCAACTCGAAGCTCGATATCCTAATTTTCAAACCTTACCAGTCGTTCAGACGTTTTGCACACCTGTATGTCAGATCAGCACAGCAGACAAACGTCCGTATTATTTTGATGATGACCATCTCACGCTTACAGGAAGCCAGTTGATGGTTCCTGTAATTCGTCAAGTATTTGAATCTTCAAGGTAATAGTCGAGATAGAAGTACAAGTTAAGATGGGTACTAGATGACTAGATAGTTACTGGCATATGCCATAGATCACAACAGGATTTTTAACGCAATATATTCTATAGTAGGATCAACGATACTACAGATATTGCTGCTATGAAATGGGAAGAAATCGGTAAACAGCCGTGTTCAATAGCCAGAACACTGTCCGTGATTGGAGATCGATGGACGCTGTTAATCTTGCGCAATGCCTTTTTGGGAATTCGTCGTTTTGAAGATTTTCAAAAAAGCTTGGGTGTCACTCGCCATTTACTTACGGAACGTTTGATAAATCTAGTAAATGCAGAGATTTTGGTTAAAGTACCGTACACCGCGTCGAATAAACGTTTTGAATATAAACTTACCGAGAAAGGGCTCGATTTATACCCAATCTTGATGAGCATGGCACAATGGGGAAATACTTGGATGGATCAAGGTCACGGCGCACCTATAGATTATATTCATAAAGAATGTGGTCATGTGTTTAAACCCGTTTTGGTTTGTTCGCATTGTAAAATTCCACTTCGTGCGAAGCACGTCCAACCTGTGCCTGGAAAAGGATTTGTGCCTGTAATCAGTCAAACTGGCACATGATCAACTTAACCAACGCTTTAAACCTTATTTTGGATGATGTCTTTCATGCATCAATTGATCTGATGCTTTGGATTGCATAGCCAGATCGCATATACTATGCAGCCTGTTTACATTATGTTTTGCTACACGCGATTTCATGTCATCACTTGCTTCTTATTTTCAGCAACGCCAGTTTTGTGTTTTGGTCGAATACCTAACGTCATTGACACCATATCATCCGCTTCAAACTGAAATTGCCGGTTATCCTACCGTAATGGCACTTGCAGATCGTGTTCATTCGGACCATGATCTTGCACCCTTAGACGCGAGTCGTACATATGATTCTGCTGTG
Source organism: Acinetobacter sp. ACZLY 512 (assembly GCF_023614015.1). NCBI lineage: Bacteria > Pseudomonadati > Pseudomonadota > Gammaproteobacteria > Moraxellales > Moraxellaceae > Acinetobacter > Acinetobacter sp. ACZLY 512. Next base: position 17,936 of record NZ_JAKIVI010000020.1, on the reverse strand, counting down.
GAAAAATTGCTGCATTTTTCCGGTAAAGATCGTGATATACAAGATTTCGAAGCTTTTCTTGCACAAGCAAAAGCTGCCAATATTCAAAATCTGCTGTTATTAAGTGGAGATAAGCTCAAATCGCACAGCGACGGCACCGATGGTCGACCCCGTACACGCTACTTAGAGTCTGTAAATGCCGTGGCTGCCGCTCAACATATTGGTGGTTTTCATATCGGTGTTGCGCTTAATCCATTTAAATATGTTGAGGCAGAGCGCGATGCGCAGTATTTAAAACTCCATAAAAAACTCAAAGCGGGTGCAGATTTCATCATTACCCAACTCGGCTACGACATTAAAGCACTTCAACAGGCCAAAGCATTTTTAACCAGCCATGATTACGCTCAAAAGATTGTGGCCTGTGTGATGCCTTTGACATTGGCGCGAGCCAATTACATGATCAAGCATAAAGTGGCGGGTATTGTAATTACACCGCATATGCTGAATGTACTTAAATATGAAAAACAAACAGGACAGACAGCCCATGTGTATGCACGCTGTGCATTACAGATATTAATTTGTGAGCAACTGGGTTTTGCAGGTGTTCATTTGTCTGCCTGCCATAAGCCAGATGAACAAGCACGCCTAGCTGAATATATTGAAGAGTATCGTCATTTGGATCTGGCTGCGCTAGAGCAGCATTATAAACGCTTATGGCATATTCAAACGGGGCTTGAGTTACAGCCTGAGCGCTTACCAAGTGCACGAAAGCCGAGTCGCCTTGAGATGATGAAGTATCGTCATTTGCAATTTATGCACGATGCCTTGTTTATGTCTAAGCCGGCTAAAAACGCTGGACGTTTTATTTTTAAGGCAGCCTTTTGGAATACGCATCTAATGACCAAGATGTTACTGAAAACTGAATCATTCAGTAAACATCGATTGGTTGGCTGTGAAAGCTGTGGTCAATGTCGTCTGGCCGATACACTGTATATTTGCCCTGAAACTTGCCCTAAAGGACTGGCCAACGGCCCATGCGGGGGCACCAGTCTGGATCGCTGTGAATTTGGCGATCGGGAGTGCATACATTCAGTCAAGGCGCGCTTAGCCAAGGCAGTAGAACAAACGCAAATTTTAAAAGATAAGCTGATTCCGACTGTTCCCATTGCAACACGTGGCAGTAGCTCTTGGAAAAACTGGTACTTGGCCGTAGAGGCTTAACCATAAGGCTGAATCTAAAAATGTGTAGAATACCATATGATATTGTATAAATAGTATTGTGCAAAAAATTGCTCAAAAATGCTTAAAAGTTTTAATTATGCGCAAATATATTCACATTAAATTGTTATTATGATATTTTTGAGAAAATAATTGCTCATTTATAAAAATGAAAATACTCACATTACAGGCCTTGCTAAATACTCAGTGGTTAGATATTGCGACGCTTACATTGCTTCAGCCACAGCTTGGTGTAGCGGGAGCCTGTGAGCTGGAATATGAACTCGACTATGCACTTCAGCATTTAGAGCAGCGCGATGAACATGCCTGTAGTCTCTCACTTCCTGTACAGTTGTTAATTAAACATGAATCTAAAAGCTGGTTTGGATTTCTAGACGATATTGTTCCATCAGGTGCAGCGCGCCGTTACTGGGTTAATTATCTCGATTTGCAACGTTTGCCTCAAGCCGAGCAAGATAGCATCTTGCTTGAAAAAGGGGGAATTGCACCTGTTGGGAATTTACGCATTAAAGATGCGCTTGAGCCTCTCAATCCAGATTCAACCTTACATCTTAGATACTTTACTGTAGCCGATGTGGCCGACCGCAATATCGACTTTTTAGAATATGCGCAGCAGATGGGTGCCATTAGTGGTGGAGCTACCGGTGCAGGTGGTGAAGCGCCCAAGCTTTTAATTCGCCTATCGCCTGAACAACAGGTCTGGATTGATACCTATCAACAAAACTTTGAGCAGCCAGATCAATACTATCTGGTTAAATTCCCGAGGAATAATCGTAGTGAAATTGATTGTAATATCTTAAGGGCAGAATATTATTACTATCGCGAATTACACGATTTGGGCTTCGATACCATTGACGTTAATCGCATGAAATTGATCGAAGGTCGTCAGTATCCGTCCTTATGGTTACCACGCTTTGACACCGAATGGCAAAATGAGTGCTGGCAACGGTATGGTCTTGAGTCGGTTTATTCAATACTTAATAAATCAGCTGGTAGCCATCTCAATCACTTTGAAGTCATTGAGCAGTTGTGTTCGATCTTAACTTCGATTGATCCAAATTTTGATCGCTCCGCTTTTGTGTGTGAGTGGTTACAGCGTGATTTACTCAATATTATTTTTGGTAATTCCGACAACCACGGACGAAATACCTCATTTTTAAAGAAATTTGGCAGCATCACATTGGCACCTATTTATGATTTTGCGCCGATGAAAGCCGATCCAGAACAAGTTGTTCGCTCGACAACGTGGGGAAGCCCATACGAAGAAGGCGGAGAATATCGCTGGGCACTGATTACGCAAAAACTGGCGCCATGGTGCCCACCTGAACTTGCCTTTGAAACATTGCAGCGTTTGGCACACAAGCTCGTACACCTTAAACAACGCTTGATCGATAAGGGCGTACCGCAGCAAATCGTGGATATGCCTGTTCTGTCATTTGACTATATTGAAGCGAAACTAAAACGTTGGGAGCTGCTATGAAGCCGAATACTTCAGCACAAGATCGTCAGCAGATCCTGATCGACCTATATACCCAGTATCTGTTGGGTAAAATTACCTTGGGGCAACTGTTAATGCATTTAAGAAAAAATGTATTGGGCGTCACCCAAGAACAATATGCCAAACTGGTGGGTATCAGCCGACGCACGCTCACCGATATCGAGCAGGATAAAGGTAAACTCACGCAGTCGGTGTTAGATAAGGTTTTTAAGCCTTTAGGATTAAAAGCAGGTTTGGTGCCAACCCATGATCATGTGGTGAAAAAGATTGTTTCATCAGCAAATGAGTAAAAGACGATACTGATCTGGATACTCCATAGGAGCACGGTGAACACAAGGCAAAGCCTGTTGCGTTGGATGATCTACTGCCAAGCGCCAAAGATGACCTAAACCCAGATGAATTGGTTGAGCATTTGGCAGTTCGGCATAGTGCAAGTCAAAAAAATATTCTTCTAAAAATTGCTCAAACTCCGACGCTGGGCCATCATGAAGCTGCTTCAGTTTTTCACGTATTTCCGGAATGCTGACTTTCTGCTGTACTTGATGATTAGATATAATATCGCTGGCCGGACCATAGTACGTGCATAAGATGGTATCGGTTTCGATAGGTGAACGATCGACATGATATGAATATACATCGGTCGCAATAAAATCTAGCTCTTCGTCACGTTCGTAACATTTAAGCAAGTTCAAAGTAGGCGATGCACCCGCATCGGTTAATTGTTGTAAGTCATTTAAAATAAGCGTTCTTGCCAATTTTCCCTGAGCAGACAAATCCAATGCCCAAAGATCTTTAGGTGTCACTTCGGTGATATTGTCTTTCAGTTCAAGATGTTCAACAATTTCCTGAAAGTTACCTACCAATGCTCTGTGCCAGCAAACTGCATTCATTTCGCCGTGGAATCGAGTTTTCATTAGGTCTGCAAAATTGCTAACGACTTTAATTTGATCTATACCAGAAAATTCTGTGTTGATTTGAGGGTTTGGCAAGTGTTGGGCCATCTTGGATCACGTACATTTAAACTGGGATATAGTTTAAAGCATAAGTGGTAATCACGCTAAAGCTTTAACTTGTGGTCTCTATGGGTAAGCGAATGATAAATATTTTTTCTATTGTGTATCGTTAACTGAAAAGCACTAGGCAAAAGCCGATCCTTTCAGTTAAAACAATACAACTTCAATTGTTAAAATAAGGACTTTTCAATGTCTGCCTATGTTGTATTTACCCGTGAAAGCACCTCAGACGCTGAGCAAATGGCACAGTATGCAGAAAAGGCACCACTTGCACGTGAAGGTCGTGACCTTACGCCGCTTGCGTTTTATGGCAAATTCGAAGTACTTGAAGGTAGTGATATTGAAGGTGCTGTGATTTTACGTTTTCCAGATATGGCAGCAGCACGTGAATGGTATAACAGTCAAGAGTATCAAGATGCGTTACAACATCGTCTTAAAGGGGCGAATTACCGCGTGTTTATTATTGAAGGTCTCAAAGAGCCAGTCTAATCCACTCTAATGAACAAGAAGCGCCCAATTAAGGCGCTTTTTTATGAATAGGGTGCGTCTGATTATCCGCCCATTAAAAGTTCTTGTTGTACATCGGCCTGCTTACGTAAAAAATCCCATACCAGCTTAATTCTGGGTTCGTGCTGTAAATCGACTAGCGTAAGCATCCAAAACGTATGAGAAAAACTTAACTGATCGCCCAGCACCTCCACCAATTCAGTTTTATCACGAACCAGAAACCTTGGCAAAATGGCCAGTCCAGCACCAGCACGCACTGCAATTTCCTGTGCCAAAATACTGTTACTGCGAAAACAAGCGCTCACTTGCAGAGGTAAACGTTCTAACGAATACAACGCCGTGCTATACACCAGATCATCGATATAATCGACAAAACGATGCTGTCGTAAATCATCTAGCTTTTCAATAGGTGGATGTTGCTCTAAATAGTGCCGACTACCATAGAGCTTTAAACAGTAATTGGTGAGCCGGGTAATAATATATGGCCCAGATTTAGGGCGATCGATAGAAATGACAATATCCGCTTCACGATGTGAAAGTTTAATTGTTTTTGGTACTGGTATGAGATCGATGGTCAGTAACGGATAATGTTTTGAAAACTCGGCCAATAAACCCGCCAGAAATGCCGTACCGAAACCTTCGGGTGCTCCAATACGCACCCGGCCCTGTAGCGGGTCATGGCGTTTTTCTATCTGAGTGAAAGATTGTTCCATCTGCTCCACACGAGGTACCAACGCTAAACCTTCAGAGGTAAGCTCATAACCAGTGGCTTCACGTTTAAACAGCTGTGTTCCTAAAGTGCTTTCTAGCGCCTGAATACGCCGTGCCACTGTACTGTGTTCAACCCCGATTAGACGAGCCGCATTGGTCAGTGTTTTCGCGCGTGCCAAAACCAAAAAAAAGCGTAAATGATCCCAATCTACTTTCATTTTTTATTTAACATCCTGTTAAATCCCTGTGCATATTTGCACAATCATCGTGCATCAATTTCTATTGGTGGTCAAAGTGTTCTTTGTTAGTCTGCTGAAACAGCGTAAAAAAATGCGTTAAAGAAGCCAGTAAAGGCGATTACAACGACAATAACAAACAAGCACGGAGCGATCATGAACGCGATTCATTATCCACAGCAAAGTATCGGATTCACCACAGCAAAACTACTGATCAATGGTGAATTTGTCGAGTCAACAACAAGCCATTGGCAAGATATTGTCAATCCTGCGACACAAGAAGTTTTAGGACGAGTGCCTTTTGCGACAGCCGAAGAAGTCAATGCTGCGATTGCTGCTGCACAAAATGCTTTGGCCAGTTGGCGCCAAACGCCTATTCAGGCACGTATGCGTATTATGCTCAAGCTGCAAGATCTGATTCGCAATAACTTAAAAAGTATTGCCCAAGTGTTGACAGCAGAACAAGGAAAAACTTTGGCCGATGCCGAAGGAGATATTCAGCGTGGTCTTGAAGTCGTCGAGCATGCTTGTTCGATTGGTACTTTGCAAATGGGAGAGTATATAGAGGGTGTTGCACGTGGTGTCGATACCTACACCGTACAGCAGCCGATTGGTGTGTGTGCAGGGATTACACCATTTAATTTCCCCGCCATGATTCCACTATGGATGTTTCCAATGGCGATTGTGTGTGGAAATACTTTTGTTTTAAAGCCTTCAGAACAAGATCCTTTATCGACCATGATGCTTGTAGAGCTGGCAATTGAAGCGGGTATTCCTGCTGGTGTACTGAATGTGGTACATGGTGGTAAAGAAGTTGTCGATCTGCTGTGTACTCATCACGATATTAAAGCCATCTCTTTTGTGGGTTCGACTGCTGTAGGTACACATGTCTATCAACTGGCTGGTCAGCATGGCAAACGTGTACAGTCGATGATGGGTGCAAAGAACCATGTTGTGGTCATGCCAGATGCCAATAAAGAACAAACATTAAATGCTTTAGTAGGTGCAGCGTTTGGTGCAGCAGGACAACGCTGTATGGCGCTTTCTGTGGCCATCATGGTAGGAGAAGCCCAGCATTGGGTTGACGAACTTGTCAATAAAGCTAAAACATTGAAAGTTAATGCCGGACATGAGCCGAATACCGATGTGGGGCCAGTCATTTCTACCCGTGCTAAAGCGCGTGTAATTGATCTGATCAATAGTGGCGTTGAACAAGGCGCAAAACTGTTACTGGACGGGCGTGATGTGCAGGTGTCTGGATATGAGCAGGGTAACTTTGTTGGCCCAACGATTTTTAATCAAGTCACCACCGATATGCGGATTTATCAGGAAGAAGTATTTGGTCCTGTACTTGCCATTATGCATGTTGATACGTTGGAACAGGCGATTGCACTGATCAATGCCAACCCTTTTGGTAATGGTGTTGGTCTCTTTACTCAAAATGGCCATACAGCGCGTATATTTCAGCATCAGATTGATATCGGTCAGGTGGGCATTAATATTCCAATTCCTGTGCCAGTCCCTTTCTTCAGTTTTACTGGTTCACGTGGTTCAAAGCTTGGAGATTTAGGGCCTTACGGTAAACAGGCAGTACAGTTTTATACTCAAACCAAAACCATTACGAGCCGATGGTTTGAAGATGATCAAGAAACCAGTGGTGTAAATACAACGATTAGTTTGCGCTAAGGGGGATAGTATGAAGATCGCATTTATTGGTTTGGGGAATATGGGCGGTGCCATGGCACAAAATCTGCTCAAATCAGGTCATCAAGTGTTTGGTTATGATTTAAGTCAAACAGCGCTAGATCATTTTGCAGCAGCGGGTGGCGTAGTCTGTGATCATCCGCAAGATGCTGCTCAGCATGCAGAAGTTGTGGTGACTATGTTGCCCGCAGCCAAACATGTTCGTGATGTTTATCTTGGTGAACACGGCATTTTGCAAGTACTTCAAGCCGGTAGTTTGTGTATCGACAGCAGTACGATCGATCCGCAAACAATTCAACAGATTGCCGCCGCTGCTCAGGCTAAACAGATCCGAGTGTGTGATGCACCCGTATCGGGTGGTACCTTGGGCGCAAAAGATGGCACTTTGACTTTCATGATAGGTGCCGATGAAGCCACCTTTGAAGCGGTCAAGTTGCCTCTGAGCTGTATGGGTAAAAATCTGGTGCATTGTGGTGCTGTAGGAACAGGACAGGTCGCCAAAATCTGTAACAATCTGATTTTAGGCATTTCCATGACCGCCGTGGCAGAAGGGATGGCGCTCGGAGCAAAACTGGGTATGGATCCACAGGCGCTGGCCGGTGTGATCAATAGTTCAACTGGACGTTGCTGGAGCTCTGAAATCTATAATCCATGGCCAGATGTCTGCGCCAATGCGCCATCTTCGCGTGGTTATACGGATGGTTTTGCTGCGCAACTGATGCTTAAGGATCTCGGCTTGGCAGTCGATGCCGCTCAACAGGCTGCGCAACCTGTGGTGCTGGGTAGCATGGTACAACAACTTTATCAAAAGTTATGTCAAGACGGTCATGCTCATCTGGACTTTTCCAGCATTATGCATCAATACACCACGACACCCACTTAAAGCACACCATGATTCAATGAAGCAAGGATTCGCTTCATCAAAATAACTTGTCAGTAATAACGATAAACTCAGGCTGAGGTTGAATATGTTCGATTATCAAAAAACAATTGAAAATTTTAATTTAGAGACGGTAGCAAAGCAGTATCTATCTGGTTCTATGCAGGCAGTAAATGCGTGCTATGAATGCTGTGACCAGCATGCCGATTCTGACGCGATTGCTTTGTACTGGTATGCGAAAGATGGCCGTAAAGAACAATATAGCTTTCGTGAACTCAAAAAATACTCGACCCAATTTGCTAGCTTTTTAAAGTCACAGGGCGTGCGTAAAGGCGATCGAGTATCTGGTTTACTGCCAAGAACACCAGAGCTGATCATTACTATTTTAGCCACTTGGCGGATTGGCGCCGTATATCAGCCCTTATTTACCGCATTTGGACCCAAAGCAATTGAGCATCGCATCCAACTGGCGCAAAGCAAGTTGGTAATAACAGATCTTGCTAATCGTGAAAAATTATCTGAGATCAGTAGTTGTCCTCCGATTGTGACCGTGCAGGCAGAGTTACACACGCAAAATTATCCGCAAGATTTCGACTTCTGGCGTGAGTTAAATCGACAAACAGAAACCGTCGAACTTGAAATGTTGAGTATCAATGATCCATTTTTGCTCATGTTTACCTCGGGCACCACAGGGCCAGCTAAACCATTAAAAGTGCCGCTAAAAGCGCTGATCGCTTTTGGTGATTATATGAAAAATGCAATTGGCCTGAGCCAAGATGATATTTTTTGGAACATTGCAGATCCTGGTTGGGCCTATGGGTTGTATTACGCCATTACAGGGCCTTTATTGCTCGGGCATTCAACACTGTTTTATGAAGGTGGTTTCAATGCCGAAAGTGTATGCGATGTTATTAATGAGTATGGCATCACCAATTTGGCGGGTGCCCCAACTGCCTATCGAATGATGATGGCAGCGGACCCATCACAAATGGCCCACCTTCGCGGTAAGTTGCGTGTGGTGAGTAGTGCGGGAGAGCCTTTAAATCCTGAAGTCATTCGCTGGTTTAAAGAGGTACTCGATGTGCCGATTTATGATCATTATGGTCAAACTGAAGTCGGGATGGTGGTATGTAACCATCATGCGCTAGCGCATCCCGTTCGTTCGGGTTCGGCAGGGTTTGCTAGCCCGGGTTATCGAATTGCGATTATAGATGAGCAGGGGAAGGAACTAGCTACTGATGCTCTGGGTATTTTGGCAATTGATATTGCTCAATCTCCAATGATGTGGTTTTCAGGCTATGAAGAAAGCCGAAAATCACCTTTTGTTGGACAATATTATTTAACAGGCGATACGGCTGAAATCCACGCCGATGGCAGTATGAGTTTTGTTGGCCGTAGCGATGATGTTATTACGACCTCAGGGTATCGGGTGGGGCCATTCGATGTCGAAAGTGCATTGCTTGAACACGACGCCGTGATTGAAGCAGCGGTAATTGGCGTACCTGATTTAGAGCGGACTGAAATTATTAAAGCATTTGTGATTTTGGCTCATCACCATACTGCATCAGCCGAATTACAACAGGAATTAAGCTTATTCGTCAAAAAACGGTTGTCTGCACATGCATATCCACGTTTGATTGAATTTGTAACTGAACTTCCAAAAACGCCAAGTGGAAAAATTCAGCGTTTTTTGTTACGTAATCAAGAATTGAATAAATCACCTTCACAAACTGCCTAAATAGCCTAAGCAATATTAAAAAATTTAAATTACAGGATACTCTTCTATGCAATTTACGGAAGAACAGCAACTGATTCAAAACATGGCAAAAGATTTTGCTCAAGAACAGATCAAACCATACGCAAGCAATTGGGACCAAAAAAGTATATTTCCTAAAAGTACACTCGCCCAAATGGGTGAATTGGGATTTTTAGGAATGCTTATTCCAGAACAATGGGGCGGCTCTGATACAGGTACACTGGCGTATGTGTTGGCTTTAGAAGAAATTGCAGCAGCGGACGGCGCAACGTCTACCATTATGAGTGTGCATAATTCGGTTGGTTGTGTACCGATTTATAAATTTGGAACAGAACAACAAAAGCAACAATATTTAAAGCCGCTGGCCCAAGGTGAAATGATCGGTGCGTTTGCCTTGACCGAACCACACACTGGTTCAGATGCTGCTGCAATTAAGACCCGTGCAATAAAAGACGGCAATCACTATGTAATTAATGGTGCCAAACAATTTATTACCTCAGGAAATAACGCCGGCGTAATTATTGTTTTTGCAGTAACTGATCCGGCAGCAGGCAAAAAGGGAATGAGTGCATTTTTGATACCTCGTGATACCCCAGGTTATGAAGTGATACGAGTCGAAGAAAAGTTAGGCTTACATGCGTCAGATACCTGTCAGATTGCTTTAACCGATGTGCGAATTCATGAAAGCTTAAGATTAGGGGCAGAAGGCGAAGGACTGAAAATTGCACTTGCCAATCTGGAAGGCGGTCGGATTGGTATTGCTGCACAAGCAGTCGGTTTGGCTAGAGCTGCCTTGGAAGAAGCCACACGCTATGCACATGAACGCGAAGCGTTTGGTAAAGCCATTATTGAGCAACAAGCCATTTCTTTCAGGCTGGCCAGTATGGCCACGGAGATCGAGGCGGCGCGCCAACTGGTTCATTTTGCTGCACGAAAAAAAGAAGCCGGTGAAAGCTGTTTAACTGAGGCCTCTATGGCCAAATTATTTGCATCGGAAATGGCTGAACGAGTTTGTTCTAAAGCCTTACAAATTTTTGGTGGCTATGGATATTTAAAGGATTTTCCAATAGAACGCATTTATCGTGATGCCCGAATTTGTCAGATTTACGAAGGGACAAGCGATATTCAGCGCTTGGTAATTGCACGCAGCTTATAACAAATAAAAAGGGATTTTTATCATGCAATGGCAAACGATTTTATTCGAAAAAAGAAATGGCGTCGGACTGATTACATTGAATCGGCCCAAGGCACTTAATGCACTCAATAACCAATTGATTATTGAAGTCAATCAAGCGCTGGATCAGCTTGAAAAAGACCCAACGATCGGATGTGTCGTGATTACAGGTTCGGAAAAAGCCTTTGCTGCCGGTGCCGATATTAAAGAAATGGCCGATTTAACTTTTCCAGATATTTATCTCGATGATTTTTTTAGTCTGGCCGATCGAATTGCTCAGCGACGTAAGCCTCTTATTGCCGCAGTCAGTGGTTATGCCTTAGGCGGTGGTTGTGAGTTGGCACTGATGTGTGACTTTATTTACTGTGCCGATAATGCAAAATTTGGTCTGCCAGAAGTCACTTTAGGCGTATTGCCCGGTATTGGTGGTACTCAGCGCTTAACTCTGGCCATTGGCAAGGCCAAAGCTATGGAGATGTGTTTGACTGCACGGCAAATGGGCGCACAAGAGGCAGAGCAAAGCGGCTTAGTGGCGCGAGTATTTACCAGAGAAGAACTTTTACCACAAACCTTACAAGCGGCAGAAAAAATAGCTGAAAAATCTTTGCCAGCTCTGCTCATGATTAAAGAATCGATCAATCGAGCCTTTGAAGTCAGCTTGGCTGAAGGCTTACGTTTTGAACGGCGTGTTTTTCATTCCATTTTTGCCAGTAATGATCAAAAAGAAGGCATGCAGGCCTTTGTGGAAAAACGTCCTGCCAAATTTACCCATCAATAATAAATATTCAAATAGGAAAAAATAATGAATGATCATCACGATTTGGAAATTCGAAGCGAAGGTGCTTTAGGCATTATAAGTTTAAACCGTAGCAGCCATTTAAATGCTTTAACTCTAGACATGATTCGGGGTATTCAGGCGCAGCTCGATCAATGGCGAGAGGATTCGCAAGTACAAGCTGTGCTCATCAAATCCAATGCTGCGAAAGCATTTTGCGCAGGAGGTGATATACGCTATCTGTATGACAGTTATCAGGCTGGAAACACGCAATACCAAGATTTTTTTGCTACTGAATATACCATGCTCAGTACAATACGTAATTATTCAAAGCCTGTCATCGTCATGATGGATGGCTATGTGCTGGGTGGCGGCTTTGGGCTTGCTCAGGCCTGTCATATCAAAATTACCAGTGAAAAATCGCGTTTCGCTATGCCGGAAACGGCGATTGGCTTTTTCCCAGATGTTGGGGCGACTTATTTTCTATCCAGACTCGATGAAGTTGGTGTCTATATGGCGCTCACTGGAGCACAGATCAGTAGTAGTGATGCGTTATATCTGGATCTGGTGGATTATCATGTGCCAAGTGAGCATTTTGTCGCGCTAGAACACGCATTAAGTGTTGCACCCATTCTCAATCCGGTAGAAATCCGAACCATCATTAGCTCATTTATCACTCATCCGCAAGAAAGCGAATTACAACAACATATCGATCTGATTAATCAGTATTTTTCTTATCCTGACATTAATGAAATTGAGCAGGGCTTAGCTGATGCCAACGATACTCTTCATCAGGACTGGATCAAGAAAATGCAAGCGATTTTAGAACAACGTCCTGAAATGGCAAAACAAATCAGTTTGAAGTTACAGCAGGTTGGTCAAAATCTTTCGCTTGAAAAATGTATGCAGTTAGAACGCGGCTTGCAGGATATCTGGTTACAGCAAGGAGATTTTATTGAAGGCGTAAGAGCATTGATTGTCGATAAAGACAAAAATCCGAAGTGGCAAACTGATAATACCGAATTTAAAAAAACACTGGAAAAATTCTGGCCAGTATGGAGTAAGCAACATAAAGATTCGCTTTGTTAAAAATAGATGGAATTTATTTTAAATAACAAAGCGAGTCACGGATGACACAGCTCAAAGAATAAGAGGGATAAATAACAATGAAACACGTACAAGAATCATCTACTCAAAGTAAAAAGCCTTCACATCGTCTGGCGGGTATATCGAGTATGGTGGGAACAACCATCGAATGGTATGACTTTTTCATTTACGGTGCTGCGGCTGCGTTAATTTTTAACAAACTGTTTTTTCCAAATCTAGATCCATTAATGGGAGTCATGGCTGCATTTGCCACTTATGCCGTCGGTTTTATTGGTCGACCTTTGGGAGGAATTGTATTTGGCCATTTTGGAGACAAAATTGGCCGTAAAGCGATGTTGTTAACTACTTTAATAATGATGGGTATTCCCACTGTGCTGATTGGTCTATTACCTACCTATGAAAGTATCGGTTACTGGGCAACAGTGTGTCTGGTGATATTGCGTTTTATTCAAGGTATGGCTATGGGAGGAGAGTGGGGTGGCGCAGTTTTAATGGCAGTTGAACACGCACCCGAAGGCGGCAAAGGATTTTGGGGAAGCTTACCTCAAGCCAGTGCAGGTGGTGGACTCATGCTTGCATCAATTGCTTTAGGACTGGTATCTATGCTACCAGAGGCTGCATTATTTAGTTGGGGCTGGAGAATCCCATTTCTGATCAGTATTGTTTTACTCGGTGTGGGTTGGTATATAAGAGTTAAAGTGCCAGAATCCCCTGATTTTGAAAAAGTGAAGGATCAGGCAAAAGAAATTAAAGTACCGGCTTTGCAGGTTTTCAAAAATCATCCTAAAGAGCTTCTTACCATTATTTTTGCCCGCGCTGCTGAAAATGCATGGTTCTATATAGCTTCTACCTTCGCACTTGCCTATACCACCACTAAACTTGGCATTGCGCGTCAAGATATTCTATTTGCCACAATTTGTGGAGGTGGCTTGATTATGATAATGACTCCTTTATTTGGACATCTGTCTGATAAAGTAGGCCAAAGAAATATGTTTATGTCTGGCTTATTGGTACTCGCACTCTACTGTTATCCATTCTTTAGTATGTTGGATACCAAAGATCCTTTTCTGATTTGGCTTGCAATTGTATTGGCCATTGGTGTGGTTTTCCCACTCATGTACGCACCGCAATCTCAGTTGTTTGCTCGACAATTTCCAACTGAAATCCGATACAGTGGTATTTCAATTTCTGTGCAGTTTGCTGGCGTCATTGGTGGAGGCTTAGCACCTTTAATTGCGACCAAGCTTTTGAGTATAGGCGAGGGAAGTCCTCATTTAATTATTAACTATATTATAGTTATGGCAATATTTGCGATTTTCTGTACTTGCTTTATGAAGCGTGACAAGTTATCTATTCGTTCTACTAAAGCAACTATAAACAATACAACAAAAACTGACTTATCTCGACCTTAATACAAAACACGCACTATGTCGTTTTGAATGCTTGGCAACGTGAATGATGATTGTGGAGATTCACGTTGCTGAGACATTGTTACAAATAGATCAGTGAAGGCATTACAATTCTGATAGTTACGATTTCTGTTTGGCTTTTTGGTGTAAGACATACAAATATAAGCTTTCAACTTTTTCACGCGCCCATGGAGTAGTACGTAAGAATCGTAATGATGACTTAACACTTGGATCTATACAAAAACATCTAATTTCTATTTTACGACTCAAACCCTCAAAGCCACCATAGTAATCCAATAATTCATCCAGAATGTCAGCAAGTTTTTTGCCGTGTAGAGGGTCATTGGAGGCGTTCATAATAGATCAATCATATTTGGGAAGGCTATTATTATAACCTGAGCGAATAGAAAAATGAGAGGTTTGAAACTTAAACGAAATTAACATAGAAAATTAGAGCTTCTCAAAAATGAGTTCATAAACTTATAGAGTTTTTGAGTACATTTACATAAAGATTAAGTTCTCCCAGAAAAGAAACAGATGCTATTTAGATAAAATTTCAATCAAATAATTTTATTGTTGATATTTCTAGTCACATAGTCTATTTTTATTTTATGAATTATTCTTCCTTACCCAAAAGACCACGTGGTCGACCAACCAAACACGGTTGTAACTATGCAGACACTAAAGAAGTGTTAATCCGCCGAGGTATCGAGTTACTAACCGAACGTGGAATGAATGCTATGAGCTTGGACGATCTCATGAAATCAGTCCAAGTTCCTAAAGGATCTTTCTATCATTATTTTGCAAATAAAGAAGCTTTTATTTTAGAAGTTCTAGATACTTATGAGCTTTATTTTGTGAAGCGGTTGAATAAGTTTTTAAGTCAAATTGATCTTTCCCCATTAGAAAGACTGCAAAATTTTGTAAAAGATGCCGGTGAAAAACTGGAAAAATATGATTTTAAACGAGGTTGTATTTTAGGTAACTTAGGACAAGAAGTTTCGTATTTGCCACCAGAGATCATCGCTCGAATTGAAAGTATCTTTAAGGTATGGGAGAAACTGGTTTCAGATTCTTTATATCGGTCAAATTTACAATATAGCGTAACTGATTGTGATGAAGCTGCTTATCAGTTTTGGATTGGGTGGGAAGGTGCAGTTCTAAGAGCACGTTTGGTCAAATCAACAAGTCCCTTAGATGCATTTTATCGCTTGTTTACTTTAGCTGTAAAACAACAAAATCACGTAAAAATTTAATTAAAAAATAAATGTAGACGTCTGTATTTATTTTTTAATTAATTCTAGACAAGAAGTCTAATTAAATAGAGAGGAAATTCTATGTACCAAGGTATCGTAATTAATAAAGATGATGCAGGTTACACATCAAAAATTACAGAGATTGCATCAAAGACTTTAGAAGAAGGAGAGGTTAGAGTTGAAGTTAAATATTCAACACTAAATTATAAAGATGCTTTAGCCATTACTGGGCGCTCTCCAGTAGTGCGTAGTTTTCCACTAACACCAGGGATAGATTTTTCAGGTGTTGTAATTGAATCAAAACATCCAGCATGGAAAAAAGGCGATGAAGCTCTATTAAATGGCTGGGGAGTTGGTGAAAAATATTCAGGCGGATTAGCTGAACAAGTGACTGTTTCAGGCGATTGGCTTATACAGAAACCTTCTGCTTTTTCTTTTAAAGATACCATGATTATTGGTACAGCAGGTTATACCGCAATGTTGTGTGTTATGGC
Organism: Acinetobacter sp. ACZLY 512; assembly: GCF_023614015.1. Taxonomy (NCBI): domain Bacteria; kingdom Pseudomonadati; phylum Pseudomonadota; class Gammaproteobacteria; order Moraxellales; family Moraxellaceae; genus Acinetobacter; species Acinetobacter sp. ACZLY 512. Next base: position 2,198 of record NZ_JAKIVI010000020.1, on the reverse strand, counting down.
TTTGCAAAAGCATGGCCTTAAACCAAGTGATGGGAAAATTTTAGTAACAGGTGCAAATGGTGGTGTCGGTAGTATTGCGATTATTATTTTGAACCATCTTGGTTATGAGATTACAGCTTCAACTGGTCGACCTCAAGAGTCAGAGTATTTAACCTATTTAGGTGCAAATGAAATTATTGATCGCGCTGAATTATCTTCACAAGGAAAGCCATTAAACAAAGAAATTTGGGCTGGTGTGATTGATACTGTTGGAAGCCAAACTTTAGTCAATGCATGTGCTAGTACAAAATATCGTGGTGCGGTCGCTGCGTGTGGCTTGGCAGGTGGAATGGACTTTCCAGCGACAGTTGCTCCATTTATCCTGAGAGGGATTACCTTATATGGAATTGATAGTGTGATGGCACCAATTGAATTAAGAAAAGAAGCATGGGAACGTTTAGCTATAGAATTAGATCAAACGAAATTGGAAACAGTAACGACTGAAATTCAGTTAACAGATGCTTTAAATATTTCAAATGATATTTTAGATGGAAAAATTCGAGGGAGAGTTGTTGTAAAACTATAATTCGAATTTATTTGTAGTTATAGATATATTAGTCTAAGGATTTCTGCATAACTCATATTATGTTCATTAGGATACTCAGCAACGTGAATTATGATAGTAGAGATTCACGTTGCTGAGCTGTGGCAACAAACAGTATTGTGTAGGCTACAGTCTTAGATATCTAATTTAACATAAAATGAAGTTATACGACTTCAGAATGATCATGCTTTTATTTTTTTTGTGGATTATCACCAATAGTCAGGATGATATGAAATAAAGCATCTTGGGCAAGTATAATATCTTTTGAACTATAATCTTGTTCATTTCCATATCGTAAATCAGCATTGTTTTTTAGATTTTTAACTAGATTTATATTTAGCTTATTTTCATACCTATCATTAAATGCAATAGCTAATTTTTCAATTTGGTGCCCATAATTTTTCTTTAAATTTTCTAATGTTAAGTCAGTATTTAATAGCCATGATTTGATTATTTTTTCAGCGACTTGTAAGTAAGAAAATAAAGCTTGTCCATAGTGTGTGAAATTACTATCAAGTTGTATTGTAATATTTCTAATATCTGCATGTATAGCTTGAAGCATGGCTACTTCCTCAGTTCTCCAACTTCTAAATATCTGAAATACTTCAATACTTTCTTGGTACTTTTCAAACAAGTTATGTAATTCTTTATCATTTAAGCTATTTACATAAGCCTGAGTCATTCCATCACACATTCGCATTATATTAATTGAACTATTATTACCTTTATCTGATAAATCCTGATTTACAAAAAAATTACATGTGCCATAAAAACATGGAACACGGTACTTCCATAGATCACCTCGTATATTTATATAAAATACCCCCAAGTCAAAATTAATTTTTTGTTTATCACCATATTTTTTTTCATACCAATCACTTAGCCATATTCCTAATTGATTTCCTAGTTTGTTATTAGGCAGGGGTGTTTTAGGTGATATTGGAATCGGTACCTTAAACATAACGCTAATCTTTGAGGTTGCTTCCATATATCTATGAGTAATTGGAATATTTTTACTTATTAGCTCTTTATCAATTTTTTCAAAAATTTCATTGATATTAATTTCTTTCATCATCATCTATTTTAAGAAGAAAAGTCGCATAGATTTTATTAGAAAAAAAGAGTCCACGCTATAGGCCACAGTCTTAGATATTTTATTTAACTTATGTTTACCTGAAATCTAATTCACAATTAAATTTATATTAAATAAACAATAAATTTAATTACTTAGAAAATTAAAATTATAACTTATAAAATATTTTGTTCATGAACCTAGCGATGAATACATATTTTCCTACAAAAAAAGCCTTAAGAATAGACTAAATTTATCTATGAGATTGGTGGCAGTTCACCACCAATTAAAATGATGGGGCTGGGGTTTAGATAGTTAAGATTTCTGTTTGGCTTTTTGGCGTAAGACAGGCTTTGTTGAATAAAGCATTTTAAGGCAAAGTTCTGCTAGGCGCCTCAAATTTAAGTGACAACTCGGGTGTGAGGTCGGCCAAATTCATTAAATTTATTTAAGACTGCCACACGTGCATGAATCTCGTTGACTTGACTGTCAAAATTTCTAGAACGGAGTTTATCGCCCAATAACTTAATGCAATGCATCTTG
>NZ_JAKIVI010000019.1:0-44869 GCF_023614015.1 Acinetobacter sp. ACZLY 512 | reverse complement strand
AGTGAAACCTCTTCGCGCTGATGGTAGTGTGGCGTTAGCCATGTGAGAGTAAGTCATCGCCAGCTTTTAAATACTAAGCCCCCTTAACATACGTTAAGGGGGCTTTTTTATACCTAAATGAAAGGGAAAGAAAAAAGAATAGAAGATTAAGAAGAGAAATAAAAAGCGCATGTCAAATTAGAAAATACAAAATCTGCCCAGCCCATCGGTCACTTTACGTTATGATGAATGAAAACGGAGGGATTTTGTGTGCAGTTTAAGGTAATAAGCGCGAGCGATTTAACGCATAACCAAAGAGAGCAAATCGCAAAATTATGTTTTGAGGCTTTTGATGAAGATCCTTGGAGCCAATATGCATTTATGCAAAATGCTGTGCATGTTATTGGATCAGTAGATAATGTGATTGTGTCACATGCTTTATGGACAAAAAGAAACTTCACTGTAAATACGCTTCAGAATATTGAAACGGCATATGTTGAGTATGTCACTACCGATTTGAGTATGCGGGGTAAAGGTTATGCATCGCAGTTACTTAAATATTTAATCCATTATTTAACTCTGAACCAGTATCCTCTTGCAGCTTTACAGCCTGAAGACAATGAGTTTTATAAAAAACTAGGTTGGTTACCATGGAAAGGTAATCTATATGTTCAAAATGGGCAGTCGTTGTATCAAACTGAAGACGTCGAGATTTTACTTTATCCATTGAATAATGAGATTGAGGCATATCTCAAGTCACAACATCAGCTTCTATGTACAGACTGGAGAGAAGGTGAGCTTTGGTAAATGAATCAGATTTTATGATGAGATTTGACAGGCTTATTTTGATTCTGAATAATGCATGAGAATCATTCCAACGCTAATAAGGATAGTTATGTCTACCGATCCACACTTCAAAACGCCTGAAAATCGTGGTGTTGCAGTTTATGCGAATAATGCTGATGCCATTGGTAATACGCCTTTAGTACGAATTAACCGTATTATTCAAACGGGTGCAACCGTGTTGGCAAAGGTAGAAAGCCGTAATCCTGCATTTTCAGTGAAATGTCGTATCGGTGCTGCACTGATTGCCGATGCTGAAAAGCGTGGCGTGCTTAAGCCGGGCATGCACATTGTGGAGCCAACAAGCGGCAATACTGGTATCGCATTGGCATTTGTTGCTGCTGCAAAAGGTTATCCAATTACACTCACAATGCCTGCAAGTATGAGTCTTGAGCGTCGTAAAGTGCTGAAAGCCTTTGGTGCGAATCTAGTTTTGACAGAACCAGCGAAAGGTATGAAAGGTGCTGTCGATGAAGCTGTCAGATTGGCAACAGAGCAACCTGAGCTCTATTTTTTACCTCAGCAATTTGAAAACCCTGCAAATCCGAAAATTCATGAAGAAACGACTGGTCCTGAGATTTGGGAAGCCACGCAAGGTCAAGTGGATATTCTGATAGCTGGTGTAGGAACTGGTGGTACGATCTCAGGTATTTCGCATTATTTTGAAAAAATACAAAACAAACCGATCTATTCGGTTGCAGTTGAGCCGGCAGAATCTCCAATTATCTCTCAAACCAAACGTGGTGAAGCCATCACTCCAGCCCCTCATAAAATTCAGGGAATTGGAGCAAACTTCATTCCAAAAAATCTAGATTTAGACATAGTCGATGAAGTGATCACGGTCGAGAGTGCAGAAGCGATTGAGTGGGCACGCAAGTGTGCAACTCAAGAAGGGATTTTGGTGGGGATATCATGTGGTGCAGCATTGGCTGCAGCAGCAAAAATTGCTGAAAGACCAGAAAATGCTGGAAAAACAATAGTCGTGATTTTACCTGATGCGGGTGAGCGTTATTTGTCTTCTGCACTTTTTGAAGGCATGTTTGACGAGTAATATCAAGAAGGAAGAAGCCTATGTAGGGCTTCTTCTGATTTGGGTATCGCTCAATAGGTTATACTAAAGTTCCTTTTTTAAAGTTTTTTCAAAACGTTTCACAGATCGCGCATATTTCTTAGCTTTGTGTCTTGTCCAAAAGCTCGATTTATATCCCGTTGGTCCTACATTATAGTAGGCGCTGGCTTTAAACCAACTTCCAGCCATGCTGTTATAGCGTTCTAAAATATAAGCACTACATTGAATATTGGTATATTCGTCCAACAAGTCGCCCGGACAGCTCTGTTGCCAGTAACTTGGAATAATTTGTGCCAGACCGACGGCTCCACCTGAAGAACGAGCGTAGGAATTATAATTCGACTCTTGACGAATCGTGGCTGCAATTAATAGTGGTGGTACATTATAGCGATCTGCACTTTGAATAATCATAGGTGAAATACGGTTCGCTGCATTCGGGGAAACTGAATAGGCACGCTGTAGTCCATGAGCAAGTTTATTTGAGCGTTCGACTACGGTTCCACTGTGTGGTCCTAGTGTCGTACATCCTGTAAAAATCAGACTGATTGTCATCACACTTAAGGTTTTTAAAGAATGAATCGGATTAATAAGAAATTTATGTTTATAAGATAACTGCGTAAATAAAGCCAAGGTGACGATCTATCAGAAATACTATTGTTCTGGATAGTAGTGATAAGCACATTTGAGGTCAATATATGATAACTTTTCATAACAACATGTTGCTCGCAACAGTAAAATGATGCTTATAAGCAAAATAAGTATTTTAACGCACGCTAAATTATGAAAGAAATTGCACTCAAGTAAATAATGTAGGACATCAAAAATGAAGTGGATGGTTATTGCGCAGTATTCATTTCCCTATGAGGCTCACATTGCAAAGGCTCGACTGGAATCGGTTGGTATTCCAGCATATATTGAAAATGAACATACTATTAATATGTATTGGCTGTATTCAAATGCTTTAGGCGGGGTACGTGTTTTAGTGCCTGATGAGCAGGTAGACACGGCACTTTATTTAATTTCTCAAGATTTTAGTCAAGATCTAGATAATGAGCTGAATCTGACTTCGGTACGATGCCCAAAATGCAACAGTACGCAAATTGAGCCATTTACTCAAGGCAAAAAAGCAGCTTTCATTGCGTTTTTTGTGATCAATGTTCCACTATTTATATACAAGCACGGCATGCGCTGTAAAACATGCCAGCACTTTTTTAATTAATATTTTGTTTGCTATTGATGCTTTAAGTCCACCAGTATCTCAAAATATGAAAGAAAATCGGCGCTGAAAAACAAACGGAGTCGATACGATCCAGCATCCCGCCATGACCTTGAATCAGTTGTCCCCAGTCTTTAACACCGCGATCGCGTTTGATTGCAGACATCACCAGTCCGCCAAAAAAGCCAAAAATACATACCACTAAACCAATTGCTGCTGCCTGCCAAAGATTAAAAGGCGTTAACCATTTCATGGCCACACCTAATGCGCTCGCCAGTATAACCCCACCAATTAAACCTTCAATCGTTTTAGACGGAGATAAAATAGGCGCAACTTTATGTTTGCCAAAGAGTTTGCCGCAAACGTATTGCAGTACATCTGAAGCTTGCACCACCATAATTAACCACATTGCCAGCCAGATTTTATCTCCATGAAAGTGAATTAAATTCAAATTGAGAAGTGCGGGCACATAAGAAACACAAAAGACACAGATCATCAGACCCCATTGAATTTTTGCACTTCGCTCTAAAAAATGTTTAGTATCTTCTTGTTTTAAACTTGCAATTGGAATAAGTAAAAAGGCGTAAAGTGGTATAAAAATAGAATATAACCCATACCAATCGGTATAAACCAAGTAATACTGATATGGAATCATAAAATAAAATGAAATGAGTAGAGGGAAATAATCACCACGTCGGGTTGGCAGTAGACTAATAAATTCACGTAAAGCAAATAACGAAATAAGCCCAAACAGCACAATAAATGCAATTTTTCCAAGTAAAATAGCGGTTGCAAGTACAATCAGCATGATCCACCATGCATTAATACGTGCATTTAAATTATCAATCACAGGGGAGGCTTGAGTGCCAGCGCGTTGCTTTAAAACAAAACCGATACTCGATGCAATAAGCAAAACGCCTGCAAAAATAGCAAAAAGCAGATAGGTTTGATATAAATTATGTGCCATCATTGATATTCCGCCTGTTTAAGTTTAAGCAGTTCATCTTGAGCAAGACTTAAAAAATGGTCTTTGTCTAATGCAGAAGATACTTGCAACGGACATCCAAAAATGACGCTAGAGAGTAACGGTAAAGGAATAAATGCACCTTTTGGCATGACTCGTTTCAGGTTTGAAATCCATACGGGTACAACTTCCACCTCGGGAAATGCCTGACTTAAATGATATAAACCACTTTTAAATTCGAGTAGTTCAATATCATCGTTTAAATTACGTGTGCCTTCAGGAAAAAAGATGATCGAATAGCCTTCTTGTAACACATCTTTGACGGGCTGTAAGGGATCTTCATGATGTTCTCGTTGGCGTTTAATAGTCACACCAGAGAATGTATCTTGAATTAAAAAGCGTCTGAAACCATCTTTTAACCAGTAATCTGATGCTGCAATGGGTCGGGTTTGTCTTCGAATCGCTTTGGGTAGTGATGACCAGAGCAAAATAAAATCGATATGGCTGGTGTGATTGGCATAGTAAATTCGTTGTTTCATTTCTGGTGCACAGCCTAACCAGACACTTCGCGCACCCGTCAATAACCGTGCACTGCGACGAATAATGAGCGAAATTAAACGCGCAAAAAGTCGACTGATTGTTGAGTTTGTGCGGGTAGTAGGATCAGATTGAGCAGGTATTGTCATTTTTATCTCTATGAATAGCCAGATAGCATTTGAATCAAACTCATCATTAACATAGCGTATTGCAGCACAAGAAGAACAATTTGTAGTTTAAATAATCGCTTGCATCCATTTAAACGCTCTGTCCAAGTTCGACCTGCTTTACTGTTTGGCATTAACTTTAACGCGATTAAAGCCAAATCCAGATCATGAGTTCGTTCATTTAGCATTTTGGGGTCATGCTCAGCCAAGTAAAGCAAGAGTTCTGCATCGAGTTTGACACGGATAGAGACATAAAGATGACTAAATATCAGAATAAAAATTACAGCAAAATAACCCCATATCCAGATTGTTGGCCAGAGCGCATAAAAGAAACATAAAATGCATAACACAAAAGCCACATAGCCTGCCATTAACAATGAATGGGTGCTTTGTAATACTTTTGCCAGTACAATAAACTGCATATGCATCATTAAAACTCCAACTTTTGAGCATAGTCATGTAGACATTGCATTTGCTCAATGTTCAAACGTACCCATGGTCGCTCCGTTTGAACGATACGTAGTGCATCTTCTGGATCACGTGCAAAGTTTTGATCAATCAGCCAGGCACACAAAATAGCGGTACTGCGTGAATAACCGAGTGCACAGAAAACAAGTAATTCATAAGGTCTTTCTGCTGCTTTAGATTTTTGAACGAGATCATCAAAAATACGCACTGCATATTTTAACTGTTTGGGTTGAAGCGGAATAAGATCTAGACTGAAATATGCTTGATAATGTTTTTGTGTGTGAACAGGCAATTCCGCGCAGCAATCAAATAATGCAGTGTAGTTCTTTGCCACAGATGACGTTGGTATTCTACCCAGATAAAGATTTCCAGATTGATAAGTCAAAATTTTGGAATCTTCTGGATGTTTTTTTGTCCAAAGTCGACTATTTAGCCAAGCCATGACCAAATAAGGCCCCAACAATAAAGTCGCTGCATGCGTTAAGCGACCGTTGGCTTGTTTCTGAAAAAAATGCGGTCTGACCAACAGATATGCCAATCCGACAATGGTTAAACTGACGGCAGGATAGAGCAACCAGAGTGTCCAGCTGGCATAATAAAATGCAATAAAGCTAAGCCCTAAAGCGCCAAAAAGATAATAACTGGCCAGACGAATGTGCCGTGATGTACGGTACTGAAGTGCATCCGCTTGATAAGGTGCTTTGACATGAAAAGGGAACAGCCAAATACATAAGGCGCCCGCCAACACACCTGTTGGAATATCGATAAAATGATGTTGCCATGTCGTCAGCACTGAAAGACCAATCAAAAAGGACCACAGATCTACGATCCATTTATATGGAGCAACTACATGCCGACGGTAGAAATCCCACAAAATAACCAGAAGCACAATATGCAAAGAGGGCGCCTGATTAAATGGCTTGTCAAACCCCATCAGCACATCAAACCAAACACCAAAAAAACCATCAAGTGCGGGCCGATCAAAGCTAAATTTAAGCGGGAAAAGTAAGAAGCAACTTACAGCAATTAGCTGTGCGGTGAATAATCTTAGCGCATGTTGTTTAAGTTCTAAGCGATTCCAGCACAATAGCAACGATAAACCATAAAATAGATCAATCGACCAATATGGAACAATCGTCCAAGGCCACAGCGGAATTTTATGCTCCCAGTCAAATACAATACTTCCAACGTAAGGGAGATTGTCGGCATATTGATTGGCAAAGCCATAACTTAAGAAAAAAAAGGGTGCTAAAAAAACTAAACAGAGAAGTCCCCATTTCCATGTGCCAGCCTGTAGTTCAAAATCTTGCTGCATATGCGTCTTTCTCTGATCTCTATTTGATTTTTTGGGCAACCGATACACTAAATATTCCAAATTCATCAATACATTGATCAATTTTTTTAAATCCGGCTTCTTCTACCAACGCATCAATTTCGGCTTGAGAACGTAAACGCATCACCCAAGCATCTCCCTGACGGTGTGAGGTGAGTGCACGAGCTATAAATTCTTGTTGAGGATGCCAGATCTGACCGGTGTAAATAAGGTAGCCTTCTTTTTCAATGGCTTGAGAAAGACCACGAAGTGACTGTCTGAGTAGATCATTATCACTAAACAGCTCGTACAATCCAGAGACCACCGCCAAAGTGATTTTAGGCTCAATACTCGCCAGTGAGGCTTCATCAAAGGCATCACCTTGTTTAAATACTGCAATATCGTCCAAACCACGAGAGCGAATTAGTGTATTACCTGCATTTACGTTCAGTGGGCTGTAATCTCTTAAAAGCACATGGGCTGGGCGCACAGAGAGATTTTGTATACCATCGAGAATATATCGGCCATGACCTGCGGCGATATCTAATAGCCTAAGTGGTTTTCCTGATTGATTTAGTTTTTCTGCATATTGAATAAGTAACTGCTCGATATGTTGCTTGCGTATACGAATTCCTCGCCAGCCTATGGCATTTAAATATTGTCGATCAATCAGCTTACCCAATATAGAGGTGCTTTCTGGCTGGTTGCGGTACACAAAATCAAGGGTACTTCCTGAGTCATATCCTGTATCTTCACCCAATTGAAGCCCTTTAGAAAATCGGCTGCCTATTTTTAAATTTTGCTTTGTGATCGACCAAAACCAGTGTTTCAGTGAATTACGAGGAAAAGGCGTACTTAACTGTTCAGCGGTCGCACAGCTTGGCCCGACTTTATCGGCATCTAATATATCTGGCGCGGTATAAGCGTGTGCGAAGCATTGGAGAATATAGCGGCGGATTTTCTGTACTGCAATATTGCGGTGCTGCTCTCCCAAAGTATCGTGATAAAAGCCTTCAAGTATATGGAATTCTTTATTGGGATGTGCCAGCCGCTGATAGAAAAGCTGTTGTGGTTTGCGATGTACGACAAAATCTGCGCCCGAACATAACACTTGAGTAGGCACAAAAATGTGTTGAGCATCGGCAACGATACGTTGAGCAGCTGTATACAACCCAAGTAACATGCGCACTGAAATTGCTTTGGCGATCTGTGGATCTTGAGCGTAGTCCGTTGCACGTTCGCGGTCATGCGTTAGCATGTTGGCTTTCACATAACTGGTAATAAAAAAGTTACCTTTTATCTTGCTGAGTAGTGACAAGCCTGGTTTTGCAAACGGAACATAGAGCTTAATATCAAAAGCAGGTGAGGCAAGACACAGTGCCCGAAGTGGCGGGGCATAATCATGCACCCATGTGGCAGTTAAAACAGCGCCTACACTCTGTGCCACAATGGCGATATCGGATGTTTTGATCTGATACTCAGCTTCGATATGTCGCATAAAGTATTGAATATCTTTGACACAAGCCGAAAAACTTGGTGCGTCTCCACGTTCGCCGGGTGATTGACCATGTCCTCGGGCATCCCATGCAAAAAAATCAAAATCTGGAAGATTCAGCTCTTCAACCAAGTGTGCCATACGTTCAGAGTGCTCATGACCCCGATGAAATAATACGATGGCTTTTTTCGCAGGTTGATGTGCTGCCGCCCAGCGCTGATAAAACAGGGTAGTTTCGTCATGTGTGATAAATTGATGATGACTGTTGTGATGCATAGTATTTTGTCCTGTTTATTATTTTGAATGAATTGCGTGTCGAACTCGATTCGATATTGTGAGCATTAAAAGTAAAGCCATAATACCTAAAAGGCCGTTTGCTACAGAATGAAGGATCTGCTCTGAAATGATGGAATTCAACTTACTTGCCAAAACAATCCAGAGGGCAAGAAGACTAAAACAGAATGCTCGATCACTTTTGCCCATGGGGCCATCATAGCGTCGTGCTTGACCAATAAGTGGCGCCATTACACCCGCATATTCACTTAAAATAGCCATAAAAATGACCGCCACTAAAAGTATCGGCTCGATAAAACCAAACGCGATAAAGCAGCCGTAGAGCGCCGTATCGGAAATCACATCACACAGCTCGTTTAGGTAAGCACCTAGCATTGTTTGCTGGTTGAATTCTCGTGCCAACATGCCATCTATAGCATTGAAACCCATACGCACCAACATCCAGAGCGGAATGAATAACCAAACAAAATAAGGCGCTATATTTTCATGTAGCAGCAAATAGGCTGCCAGAGCGACAGAAATCAGCATTGCGAGTACTGTAACTTGGTTGGCGGTTACTCCCTTGTGATAGAGCTGTTTTACCAAAGGTCGTAAAAGATTCTGAAACGCTGGTTTTAATTGATAAATTGAAGGCATTTTTCGTTTTTTTAGTTCAATCTAAAACTTATTCTTATCATTTTGACTTATAACTTACAAGCTGATGCCGAATTTAACTAAAATAGCCTAAGTAATTTTAAAATCTATATAAAAGAATTTATACTCAATTTGCTTTCAATCACTGGACTAAAACAACATGACACCTGCCTGTAAGCTTCTTAAAAATCAAAAGATTGAATTTAGTCTGCACGAATACGAACACGATCCGCAGGCTAAAAGTTTTGGTCTGGAAGCCGCCGAAAAATTGAATCTGAATGTCGAAGATGTGTTTAAAACACTTTTAGTCACCGACGACAAAAACTATTTCGTTGCGATATTACCTGTTAATCATCAGCTTAATCTAAAAAAAATTGCGTCGGCTTTGGGCTGTAAAAAATTACATATGTCGGATCCTAAAGAAGCGGAACGGCTGACTGGATATTTAGTGGGGGGGATTAGTCCGCTTGGACAAAAGAAACGACTTAAAACAGTCATTGATGCAACTGCGATCAATAAACCCAAAATTTATGTCAGTGGTGGAAAGCGTGGTTTAGACATTGGCGTTTCACCACAAGATTTGTCCAAACTTCTTGGCGCAGCATTTGCCGATTTACTCGATATCTCATGATATTTAAATGAATGTCTTTAAATGGTCGTGAAAGCTTCATTAAAATGACATCTTGACTGCGCAAAATCAGTCAACTTTTTTTAATGCCTAAACAAAATGAAAACAAGAATGCTGCTTTTGATGATCTTGACGGGGAGTGGGTTGATCGGACTGACAGGCTGTAATGACAGTTCGAATGATGATTCGACTACTACAACTTCAATTACAACCAACACATCTGGTTATTTTCAGACCAAAACACCTTATCAGGCGCAGCAGAGCATTGGTAGCTATCAGGCAGCACCGGCTGGATTTGAGCCCGTATTTACAGAACTGGTTGCGCGTCATGGTTCGCGCGGTCTATCGAGTATGAAATACGACTTGGCATTGTACAATCTCTGGAAACAGGCCAAGACAGACAATGCATTAACACCATTAGGAGAAAAGCTCGGCTCAGATCTTGAAGCGATGATGAAAGCCAATATCGTCCTTGGTTACGGCGTCGAGGGAATTCGCCAACCGGGTTATGGCAATGAAACTGGACTGGGGATAGACGAGCATCGCGGGATTGCAGATCGTTTGCTGCAACGCTTACCACAGCTTTTTAATGTCTCTGCGATGGGAAATCAGGATATTCTGGTGCAAAGTTCGGGGGTAGACCGAGCCGTAGACAGTGCCAAATTTTTTAGTAATGAACTTATACGCCAAAATGCCGCTTTATCAGGCAAAATTCGTCCTGCAAGCTATACGATTTTAAATACAAGTCTCAGTCCAACTGTTCAAGATCAGGGCGTCGACCGCTTCTTACTGTATTTTCACAGCTTAAATAAAGACACTGATGCAAGCGAAATCAATTCAAGCTTTAAACAACGCATTTTTGACGCCAGCATGAATTATCAAAACTTTGAAAGGAATGATCTTCAGTTACAGCAAAAGCTCAAACAACTTTCTAGTCAAACGCAAGCGCAGCAAGTTGCACTGACAGTGCTAGCTCCACTTTTTAAAGATGCATTTATTCAGAAGTTGGGAACGCCAGGTTATACCTTTAGCAACACGGGCTCTTTTTCAGCCACAGCATCAGACGGCACTGTGGTTACGGAAAAAGGAAAAGGCAAGAATACCATTAGTAGTGCAGTCGATGCTGCGGCATATTTATATGAGTTATATTCGATTGCACCGGGCATGAAAAAAGAATTGGTCAATACAGATTTTGCTCAATATATGCCACGAGAAGCAGCTAAATTTTATGCGGAATATAATGATGCCAACGATTTTTATGAAAAAGGACCAAGTTTTAGCGAGTCTAATCAGGTTACGAGTATGATGGCTCAAGGCTTGAAGCAAGACTTTTTTAACCAAGTCGATGCTTTGATGAATCAGCAGCAGTCACATAAAGCGGTTTTACGTTTTGCACATGCCGAAATCATCATCCCATTGGCGACTGCGTTTGAACTCAAAGGCATGATGACGCCGTTACCGCTTGTCCAAACTTATTCATACAGCAACAGCGCATGGCGTGGTGAAGATATTTCCCCAATGGCAGCCAATATGCAGTGGGATATTTATCAAAATGCGCAAGGTTATACCTTGGTCAAAATGCTTTACAACGAGAAAGAGACCTTATTTAAATCGAATTGTGACTATGCTCGCTACGCACCGAATAGCTATTTTTATGATTATCTGAAATTGAAACAGTGCTACAACATTTCAAATTTTTAACAGATTTTGCGTGGGCAGCAGTGTTTGACTGCTGTCCAATTCTTACATTTAGTTTCATAGATTTCTTATAAAAACAATATTTTCTGATTGATTTGATTAAAAATGTTGAATAATAGACTATATTTTGTTTAAAAAATAATCAAAAATGTTTCATTTATTAAGATCAGCCCGCAAAAGACGATTTATTGGTTACTCTAAAAAACAACAAATTATAAACAAAGGGGAAAAATATGCTGATATTTCACTCGTTTTCTGTTCAGGGCGCGCTTTTTGATATGGATGGTACAATGTTTGATACTGAACGACTTCGGTTTCAAACATTGAAACAGGCATCTCAAGAACTCCTTGGGCAGAGCTTTTCAGATGACTACTTAATGCAGTGTTTGGGTTTAAGTGCAACTACAGCAGAGCAGTTGGCCAAAGAGCGCTACGGCGAGCACGTTCCTTATCAGAAGATTCGCCAGCGCGCCGATGTGCTCGAACTCGAACGTGTCCGTAACGAAGGTGTACCGATTAAAAAAGGCTTGGTGCAAGTTTTGGAGCGTTTACGCAAATCGGGATTACGTATGGCAGTTGCCACGTCGAGCCGCCGAGCGATTGCAGAAGAATATCTGATTAATGCCAATGTATATAAGTTTTTTGATGTGCTGGTTTGTGGCGATGAGGTGACTTGCGGTAAACCTCATCCTGAAATTTTTGAAAAAGCGGCAGAGCAGCTCAACCTTAAGCCGACGCAATGTTTAATGTTCGAAGATTCTGAAAATGGCATTTCATCTGCACATGCAGCGGGTGGTGTGACTATTTTGCTCAAAGACATTAAAACGCCAAATGACAACATGCTTTCAAAAGCAAATTTTTACTACGAAACCATGTATGACTGTTTGCATGATCTGGATCAATTTGTCGCAACGATGGACATGCCTGAACTCGATGCGTCATTTCCGCAGTCATTAAATCAGCTCACCGTTGGCATTCATGGTTTTGGGGCAATCGGCGGCGGATATCTGGCTCAGATTCTCTCGCATTGGGATGGTTATACACGACCGCAGCGCATCTTGGCTTCCACCAGAAATTCCTTATATCGTGAAGCCGTCAATGCATTTGGTACCTACTGTATCCGTTATGGGCAACGTTCTTATGATGAGCGTATAGAATACATGTCGGTGATCGATGCCGATAATGAACAACAAATGCTGGATATGTATCTCGAATCGTCTTTGATCGCGTTATGCTTACCCGAACAAGCGATTCAAGATGAAGCCAAAATCATTGCAAAAGGCCTCTATGCACGTTATGCCTCCCAAACAATGCAAAATCATCATCCACTGACGTTTTTAATTATTTTAAATAAAGTCGGCGCTAAAAAGATGGTGATCGATCATATCCGTGACGCTTTGGCTCAGCTTTCAACCGTTGAGATTGCAGAACAAATCATGCAACAGCATTATTTTTGCGACACGGTGGTCAACCGCATGGTTTCAAAATTGTCAGAGCAAAATCTATATCGACAACTTAAGATTAAATACAACTTTTTTAAGCAATATCAGTCGGATGTAGAATGCGATAATGTCGAGATTGAAGATACGTCTAAGTTATCGAGTGAGCAAGAGCATCAAGCTGCGATGTATATCGATGATATGCGTCGAAATTTTCAGCCAAGCCATATTTTGCAAACGATGGATCTGATTTTGTTCAATAGCGAAGTAGATATGCCAATTTATGTAGAAAATTGCAGTCCGCTTTTAGCTAAATTAAGGCAAGTCATCCGAGTAGATAACATTGCAGATATTCAATTGATCAAGAATCGTTTATGGAACGGTGTACACGCCATGATCGCTTGGTATGCAGCGACGCTCGAACACGACACCATTGGAATTGCAATGGGAGATTCACGTGTAAAGGATTTTGCTGATGCATTGATCGGTAATGTACAGGCGGGATTGAGTCGGCAGTTGCCTCATCGTGAAAAAGATTTACAGCGTTTGGCCAAAAGCTTCATCGAATCGTGCCAATACGCCTATAAAGACCCATGTGAACGTGTGGCACGCGATCCCTTACGTAAACTCAGTTATCCCGAACGTGTTTTTGGTTCGATTGCCATAAATCTTCAGCATGACCAATCTATCGATGTCCTAATTGTTGGCGCAGCGTTGGGTTATTACTACGCGCAACATGCGCAAAAGCAGCCTTTAGCAACAATTCAGGCACATTTACAGCAAACGTTAGATGCTATGAATATCGCTGCCAAGCACAAACATCTAATCAAGCAGCAAATCCTAAACTATTTAACCGAATGGAATGAAAACCCTGAACAGCTGCTGTCAACGAGTTTTTTGCAAGATGCATTAGAACATCATGCTGTAAGCGCTTGATCTAGACAATTGATTTCTAAATTTAAGCGCACTACAGAATCTAAAAGCATGTTTTAATATTGGTCTTAAAGTTTTCGGTGCCATGATGTGTTTATCAAGCCAAATCAGTTTGTTATACCAACCGAGCAACGTGATTATAGCGAATGGCACCGTGGACGCACACGTTATGCACTATGGTATTTGTTGCTTGATCAGGTTAAACATGCAGAGATAATCAAACAGCTTGATCAGATCCGTCATCAGTTTTCGGACTGTTTAATAAAATCTTCAAACCGCCAATACCATATTACATTGTTTATTGGCGGTTTTTTGACATGTGATGAGTCTATTTATAACGATGATTTTCCACAGTCATTGTTTGTCAAACAACAGCAACAGCTTGAATCTTTAAATTTATCTCATTCGATCACACTAAAGTTGACCGCTGTAAATAGCTTCGAAAGTGCGCTTTTTGTGCAGGTGAGTGACTCACTGCATCAACTCACATCGATCCGATCCGCTTTAAGATTAGCCCAACATACTGAAGTGGCTGCGCAAACATACTGTGCGCATATTACATTGGGGCTTTACGCTCAAAAAGTGATGGGACAAGATGTTTTGCAGCGTTTGGATGCATGTGCAGCACTTGATGTAGAACTCGAATTTGATCAAATCCATTTTGGTTATTACAGTGCGCAAACACTGCAAGGCCCGTTACATTCACTTTATTGTTTTAATCTGGAATGATCTATGCTACAGCTGATCTTGGGCGGCGCACGCTCTGGAAAAAGTCGACATGCAGAGAAAACTGCTAAATCCTTTGCGTGTCCTGTGATTTATATTGCGACCGCAGAAGCGCGAGATGCTGAAATGCGGGAGCGAATTCGCCATCATCAATCACAACGGCCCGTCGAATGGAACCTAGTGGAAGCACCACTCGATTTAGTCGATCAGTTGCTGGCACATGATCATGACAATCAAGTAATACTGATTGATTGCTTAACGTTGTGGCTGAGTAATCTTTTAATCACAGAAGATGTGCATTTTCAGTCACAGCAATGCGATCGATTGGTTCAAATCTTACCGACTTTAAAATCGGATGTGATCATGGTCAGTAATGAAACAGGCCTTGGTGTGGTTCCGATGGGAGAACTGAGCCGCCGTTTTGTCGATGAGTCAGGCCGATTACACCAGCGTTTAGGCGAGGTGGTCGATAAAGTAGAGTTTTGTGTTGCGGGTTTTGCAATGTGTTTAAAAGGAGAGGCATCGTGAATTGGTGGATGGCACAGATTAGACCTGTAAATCAAATCGCACAGCAAATGGCCGAGCAGCGACAGCTTCAATTGACAAAGCCGGCAGGCTCACTTGGAATGCTTGAGCAGGTGGTGATTCAGCTTGCTGGATTACAAGGTACACCTCATCCGCAGCTTTGCAAGCCGTGGATCAGCATTTTTGCAGGCGATCACGGCATTATGCAAGAGCAGATTTCGGCTTTTCCGCAAGCGGTCACGCGCCAGATGCTACAAAACTTTGCAACAGGTGGGGCATGTATCAGTGTGATCGCACGTGAACACGCTGCTCACTTACAGGTGATTGATTGCGGAACGGTGGGTGAGGCTTATCACATCGATGGCGTTGAAACCCATTGTATCCGTGTAGGAACAGCAAATTTTATTCAAACTCAAGCTATGATGGCATTCGAGTGTCAACAGGCATTAAATTTAGGGCGTGAAAGTGTCGAAAAAGCCCAGATCGCCCAAGCAGATATATACATTGCAGGTGAGATGGGTATTGGAAATACCTGTTCGGCTGCTGCGTTAGCCTGTTTACTTTTAAATGAAGATCCAGATCAGCTCACAGGCGTAGGAACGGGTATCGATGCAGATAAACTTAAACACAAAAAGGCAGTGATTCAAACTGCGCTGAATCTACATCGAGAAGCAAAAGGTAATGCCTTTCAATCACTGTGTGCAGTAGGCGGGCTTGAAATTGCTGCCATGACAGGTGCCTATATACGCGCTGCTCAATTAGGAATCGCGATGGTGGTGGATGGTTTTATCAGTTCGGTAGCAGCACTCTGTGCTGTACATTTAAATCCAGATGTTCGTGGGTGGATGATTTTTGGCCATGCCTCTGCCGAATACGGGCACCGCCGAGTGCTTGAAGCATTAAATGCAACTCCACTGCTCCAGCTTAATTTACGTTTAGGTGAAGGAAGTGGGGCGGGTGCAGCGCTTGGTTTGATTAAGCTTGCATGCAGCTTGCACAATCAAATGGCCACATTTGCTCAAGCGGCTGTGTCGGATCATACAGGCTAACCGAAATGAATCTGCCAATCATTCGACTCGATCTATTGCGCCACGGAGCCACCGAGCAAGGGCATACTTTACGTGGTCATATCGATGATGCACTGACAGTAGAAGGGCTTGCGCAGATGCAGGCATCAATCGATGCACATAGCAACCAAAACTGGCATGTGATTGTAAGTTCGCCTTTATTACGCTGTGCTCACTTTGCAGCGCCTTTGGCACAGCGCTTGGCGTGTCCATATATAGAAGTTGAGGCACTCAAAGAAATGTATTTTGGTGAGTGGGAAGGTAAAACCACCCAATCCATATATGAGCAATCACCCGAAGAATTGGCAAACTTCTGGCAGTGCCCTACACAGTACAGTGCTCCACAAGGTGAACGGCTAATCGATTTTCAAACACGGGTTTTAAATGCCTTGAAAAAACTCATCGAACTGATGTCGGTGCGGCATCAGTCGCATGCTTTGGTGGTGACGCATGGCGGGGTAATCAAACTATTACGCTGTCTTGCGCAGCAGCGCCCGTTAGACGAGCTCTTGACCATGCAAGCACCTTTAGGTGAGCTGGTTACACTGCAATTAAGCACTCAGGATGATCAGTTAATGATTCAAGAGATGTATCAATGATGCCGTTTTGGATTGCCTTACAGTTTTTGACGATTTTACCTGTACAGCTTGATCGCATGCCGACAGCAGAAGAAAATGCGCGAGCTGTGTTGTTTTATCCTGTGGTTGGGCTACTTTTAGGTGGGCTTTTATACGCTCTGGCGCTGCTTCTTGTACCAGTGCCAACCATTTTAACAGCAGTGCTCATAACGGTTTTCTGGATAGGCCTGACAGGCGGATTGCATCTTGATGGTTTGGCAGACACGGCCGATGCATGGGTGGGGGGCTTTGGAGACAAAACCCGAACGCTTGAAATTATGAAAGACCCTGCATGCGGGCCTATAGGTGTATTAAGCTTAATTGCGCTGGTTCTTGTTAAAGTGTGCTGTGTATATTTGCTTTTGATGCAAAGTCAGACACTATTTTTAATTTTTGTACTGGCACTGAGCCGCACAGTCCCCATATTACTGTTTTTGAGCACACCTTATGTACGCAAAAAAGGCTTAGGGCGCGATATTGCGGCAAGAATTCCTAGATTATATGCATACTTGATTTTAATCTTGATTGCACTCGGAGGCATCAACTGGGGCTTACGAGGTATGTTGGCTGTCTTGGTTTCGATAACGACCATTATTTTTTTGCGTAGATGTTTTATCAAACGTATCGATGGCATCACAGGAGATACCATCGGGGCGAGTATTGAAATTGTTGAAGCCATGCTCATCTTAAGCTTTGTTTTGCTTGGCTATTATTTGCTGTAATCCGACTTTGGTGTTGAGAGTTTCAATTAACCTAGTAACTTGATAACCAGATGAATCAGGCTCGGACCAGCCACCACCATAAAAATACCAGAAAGTACCATCGTGAGACTGGCAATCACGCCTTCATCTTTATGCCGGGCATAGGCTTTACTGGTGCCAAAGCCATGCGCTGCATTGCCTAAAGAGGCACCTTGTGCCAGCGTAGAGCGTAAGCGCAAAATCGCCAATACCACATCACCGAGTACCATGCCTGTAATTCCGGTGATCATGGTAAAAACAATCACCAGTTGCACCGATCCACCGATGTGTGCCGTGAGTGCCATGGCAAATGGTGTCGAAATTGAGCGCGACATTAAACTAAGCGTGGTTTGCTCATCAAAATGAAACCATCTTGCCAGATAAAATGCACTCACAATACCCGCCGTCATACCAATACATATTCCGAATCCGATTGCCAATGCATGACGACGGATGATACCCCGATATTCATAAATTGGAATAGCAAACGCGACAGTAGCTGGGCCAAGCATCCACACAATCCACTGGTTATCTTGCATATAGGTGTTATAGGAAATATTGAAAGCCACCAATATAAGTATGATGATGGCCGGCAATAAAATGGCGGGTGAAAGCAGTAAATAGGGAAAGCGTTGGTGTAGGGCTTTGACCAGCACGTAACCAGCGAAGGTTCCGATTAAACACAAAAGTGATAGCATCATGACAATGACTCACTTTTACTATTACCTTTGCCAAAGCGAAACGAATGTTGAAGCCATTGTTCAAGCTTAAAGCACAAATGGACTGTATATACGGTTGCAAGCATGACGCATACTGTACCAAGTACGACCGCCGTGATGAGCTGCAAGCCTTCGCTAAGAAAAAGCACTTTATAGTTCATTAGCCCGACCACACAGGGAACAAAAAATAGAACCAGTTCGCTCAAAATAAAATCTGAGCCCGATTTAATCCAGTTCAGCTTAAAAGTTCCACTGAGTAATCCGAGCAACACCAAAAATAACCCAATCACACCAGCCGGAATCGGAAGTTGAAACAGCTTTTGAATCAGTGATCCTATCCACCACAGCATGATCAAAAGGCCGATCTGTAAACTTATTTTTGCCAAAACCGAATAACGTGAGTTCATCACCAGAAGTATCCTAAACTTATGCGGGAGAAAGTGATGTAATTAGTTTAAATCGACTTTTTATATCAAATTATGAATAATAAAATTATAATTATGCTGTATTGGAATGTTTGATTGTGGATATTAAAGCCTTAAAAATTTTTGTGCAGATTGTTCAATCGCAAAGTTTTACACTTGCGGCTGAACATATGTTTGTAACTCAACCGACCGTAAGTAAGGCCATTTCTCTTTTAGAGAATGAACTCGGAACAGCACTATTTAAAAAAGGCGAGGCAGGGCGTAAGCGTGAAATTGAACTGACCTATACTGGTGAACTGGTTTATCAGCATGCATTAAAAATTTTAGCCGAACAAAAGAAAATCTATGAAACCCTAGAAGATATCAAGCAGCTCAAAAAGGGCAAGTTAACTTTAGGTTTACCTCCTTTAGGCTCTGTTCTACTTACTCCTCTAATTGCAATGTTTCATAAACAGTATCCCAACATTGAATTAAGTTTTTTGGAAGTGGGTTCCAATACCATTGAGCAGGCGATTTTAGCGAAAAAAATTGACGTTGGAATTTTATTGAGCCATCTCAATCCGGTACTGGCGACCATACCCATTATCGATTCTCCACTGTATTTACTTGCAGCAAAAGATTCACACTGGAAACATCATGAAGCTGTGGTATTGAGTGATTTACGTGAAGAGTCATTTTTGTTGTACGACGATAGCTTTACCCTGAACCATTTAATTTTACAAGCAGCACAACTTGAAGGCTTTCAACCCAAAATCGTATGTAAAAGTAGTCAGTGGGATTTTATTGCCAAGCTAGTCGAGTTTTCGATGGGTGTTGCACTGTTGCCAAAAATTTATTGTGATCAACTTGATGCCTCCAGATTTATGATAATCCCTTTGATTAACACACCGCTACGCTGGACCTTAAGTATGGCATGGAATACCTCCGTACCCATGACTAGTGCTACCCAAGCGTGGTTAAAGATTGTAGAGCAACATAAGCAGCAGATTGGGTTTAAAAAATAACTTGAACAAATTATAAAATAATATATTATAAAAATGTATATTGTTAAGTGAGGCTAAGCACATGCACGAAGTTCTGTTGGCTTTTTTTGGAGGTATGCTTCTGGGGCTTGCTGTTGTTGGATATCTATATGTTCATGGGCGCATTGCCGGCATTAGTGGCCTGATTGCACAACAATTCGGTTCGGGCTTGCCAACAAAGTCACCTGCATTTTGGTTTTTGTCTGGACTCATTTTCACCTCATTTGTAGTCGGGCTATTCTGGCAACCAGAAATTCAGCTTAATAGTCATCCATTGATACTGATTATTGCGGGTTTACTGGTGGGATTTGGTACACGTTTAGGATCAGGATGTACCAGTGGACATGGCATATGTGGCTTAAGTCGATTGTCATTACGCTCAATTATGGCAACGTTTACCTTTATGCTCACCGGTTTTATCACGGTTTATGTATTACGTCATATCATTGGAGGATTCTAATGAAAAATCTCCTTGCATTTGCTTTTGGTGCTTTATTTGCTTTGGGTCTGTTAATCTCTGGTATGTCAAACCCTGCTAAAGTTTTGTCTTTTTTAGACTTATTTGGAAATTGGGATATCAGCCTTGCCTTTGTTATGCTGGGTGCTATTGTGATCGCATTTCTGCCGTTTCAGCGCGCCATCAGACACACAAAAACTTGGTTAGGTGAAAAAATTGATTTGCCTTCAAATCAGCAAATAGATAAAAAACTCATTATTGGTGCGATCTTGTTTGGTGTGGGCTGGGGGATCGCAGGTGTATGTCCTGCACCTGCATTGACATTGATTGGGCTTGGGCACTTTCAGGTTTTGTATTTTGTAGTTGCCATGTTGATTGGCATGTATATTCATCGTAAATGGTTTGGAGTATAAGCCCATGTCTCTTATGAAGCCGCAAGTAACTGCATTTTTTGATGAATCGACCAAGACCTTCAGCTATGTAGTGACTGATCCAGACACCAAAATCAGTGCCATCATAGATAGCGTGCTGGATTATGATGCTGCATCTGCAACCACATCGACCGTACATGCCGATCAGATTGTTGAGTATGTCAATCAACATCGCCTTAGTATTGCTTGGATTCTTGAGACACATGTACACGCTGACCATTTAACGGCTTCGCAATATTTAAAAGAGCAGCTGGGTGGCCGAGTGGCCATGAGTGAAAAAATTAGTACGGTACAAGACACCTTTAGCCACATCTATCATCTAAATGCAGAAGCATTCAAAGCAAAGCATACTTTTGATTATTTGTTTAAGGACGGTGAGAAGTTTCAAATTGGTAATTTAAAGGCTTACAATATTCCAACGCCAGGGCATACGCCCGCTTGTTTAAGTTATGTGATTGGCGATGCTGTGTTTGTAGGAGATACCCTGTTTATGCCAGACTACGGCACCGCGCGCTGTGATTTTCCTAAAGGCAGTGCAAGCCAGTTATTTGACTCGGTACAACGCTTATATCAATTGCCTGAATCCACACGGATGTTTTTGTGTCACGACTATTTGCCAGAGAGCCGAAAAGACTATGTGTACGAAACTGATGTGCGTACGCAAAAGGTTCACAATGTGCATATACATGAAGGTACATCTAAATTTGATTTTGTCGAAATGCGTCAGGCGCGTGACGCAACATTGGCAATGCCCAAACTTATTTTACCGGCGATTCAGATCAATATGAATGCGGGGAAATTTCCAGAACCGGAAGCCAATGGTCAGCGTTACCTCAAACTTCCTTTGAATTACTTTAAAGTCTAAATTATGTCTAATCTTGAAGATCCGCGCGTTTTACTCGCGCTTGAACGTACTTTACTGGCATGGAACCGAAGCAGTCTTGCCCTGATTGCTTTTGGTTTTTTAATTGAAAAATCGACACTTTTGGTACATTTGATTGATCCAGTGCGTTATCACGACAAAATTATTTTCAATCGCTGGTTAGGCGTGATCGTGATCGTGATGGGCGTTGTGGTCAGTATTCTTTCGATCCAGCAGTATCGAATAGCACTACGTTCTCTTACACCGCTCGAAATGATACCTGGGTACAAAACCAATCTTGCCAGTGTATTAAGCTATTTCACCATTTTAGGTGCAATTATGCTGATTATTTCATTTTGGATGTAGTTTTTAACAGTAGCCCTCGAGAGGACTACTGTTACCTAAAAAATAATATTGAAGCGCTTAATAACACGCTTATTATACGGGCCACCTAAAGCTGGCCTGTATCTGATGTGCCCAAGGGCAATATTAGACATTATGATTGCTGCGGATCGTATTGTTTTTCCTTAATCAATAATGCTGGAATTACACCGCAAATCAAATAGGCAGCGCCCATGACTAAAAAGCCTAAGCCGATGGAGCCGCCCGAGGCTAAAAAGCCAATCGTCGCAGGTGCAATTGCCGCACCCAAACGACCCACATTGTATGCGCCACCTGTAGCGCTACCGCGAATATGGGTAGGGAAGCTTTCCGTCATATAGGTGGCATTCACGCCGTAAGGAATACCATATAAGAAGCCAAACGCAATCAAAAGGAAAAGAATATTATCTGGGGAGTTGTAAAACACAATGAGTGGAAGAAAGATTGCAGTTCCAATGGCACCAAAGGCATAGGTAAAACGCCGTCCAAGTTTATCTGCCATAAAACCTGCAAGAATTTTACCTAAGATCATTGCACTGTATGTTCCGACCATGTAGGCAGTCATTTCCTTAAACTTCATGCCTAACTCACTTTCAAGGTAAGAAGGCATCCAGTTATTTACACCATAATAGCCAAATTGCAAGAAACCCGCAGTTAAGGCCCACAAAATAAACATCTTACGGTTTCGTGGTTCTGCAAAAATGCGTTTTAACGCACTCTCTTGCGTGTTGATATTTTGCCCATTTAGATCGTTGCGAGAATGATACCAAGCTTGTGGTTCGGGAACTAAAAAATGCATCAATACTGCAAGGAGTACCGGCACGATCGCAACGTAAAATAGCATTCTCCAGCCATGATCCGGGATAATCCAGCCTGCAAGTAGAGTTGCCACAATATATCCAACCGTCCAGCCCGCTTGAAGTGTACCCAGAACAGTTGTACGGTAGCGAGTTGGCACATACTCGGCCATGAGAGTATTACAGGCAATATAAAGTGAGCCTAAACCCAATGATGCAAAAAATCTTAAGATACTAAATTGTATAAAATTTTGTGTGAGTCCTAGTCCACAAGTCAGCACTGAAAACAGCAAAATCGAAATCACAACAATCCGAACTCGCCCGAATTGATCACAGGCCCAACCGCCAAAAATTCCACCAATTGCCATTCCCGCAAGGGTAAAGCTACCGAGCATACCTGCTTGAACAGAACTTAATTGGAATTCAGCCTTGATGCTATTAAGGCTGTATGACAGCAACATCAGATCGGCGCCATCGACTAAAAGGGCAAGAAAAGCAAAAAAGAATGCGATTTTCCATGTATGAGGGCTGAGATTGACCTTATTTTTCATATTTTTCACTGCTCTGTTCCTTAAGCACAACAACCGATATATCTTGTTAGCACTGATGATAGTGCGAGATGAAATCGATGAATTTTCCGGATAGTAAAACAAGAAAATTATATTTTCAATTAAAATAAAATTGAATATCGCTATGCGGTATAATATTTTCTTATATAAGATGATGTTTTTGCTTACAAATCTTTTGTGTTGGAAAGTTTAATCTTTTATTCAGTTTTTAAATCAATTTGATGTTTTATTAAATATCTGTATTATTGATTTTTCATATCGCTATGCGAAATATTTTGCTAGTGTTTAACTTTTAATACGCCATAATAATGGAAATAAGAATGGGTGCACTTCAAGGAATCCGTGTTTTAGATTTAACTCGTGTTTTGGCTGGCCCGTGGTGTGGTCAAGTACTTGCAGATTTGGGCGCCGAGGTCATCAAGGTTGAGCGGCCAAAAAAAGGCGATGATACGCGTGCTTGGGGGCCACCTTGGATGAAAGACAACACAGGCCAAAATACCCAAGAGGCTGCTTACTATCAGTCGACCAACCGCAATAAACTTTCGGTTGCCATTGATATTTCTACACCTAAAGGGCAAGAGCTTATTCGCAAACTTGCAAAAGAATCTGATGTTTTGATTGAAAACTATAAAGCGGGTTCACTGAAAAAATATGGTTTAGATTATCAAACCTTGGCAGAAATAAATCCTAAACTGATTTACTGCTCAATCACCGGTTTTGGTCAAACTGGCCCACGTGCACAAGAGCCGGGCTATGATTTTATCATTCAGGGTATGGGCGGTCTGATGTCTGTTACAGGTGAGAGAGACGATTTACCCGGTGGCGGCCCGCAAAAACTTGGGATTGCATTTTCAGACATTACCACGGGCCTATATGCGGCCATTGCCATTCAAGCTGCGATCATAGATCGATATACGTCCGGACTTGGTCAATATATCGATATGGCTTTGCTCGATGTGCAAATCGCAACACTTGCCAATCAAGGCATGAATTATTTGGCATCGGATCAAATTCCAGTTCGCTATGGCAATGCGCATGCCAATATTGTGCCGTATCAAGTCTTTCAGGCGTCTGATCGGGATTTTATTATAGCCTGTGGTAACGATTCACAGTTTATCAACTTATGCACCGCGATTGATCGTTCAGATCTGGCACGAGATCCACGTTTTAAACGTAATGCCGACCGGATCGCACATCGAGAGCAAATTATTTCAGAGTTAGCGCATCATTTTAAAACCAAAAAGGCCGATGAGTGGGTGGAGAAAATTCATGCTGCGCATGTTCCCGTTGGACTAATTAATGATTTGAAGCAGGCTTTTGAAGAGCCACAGGTACGAGAGCGAAATATGCTGATCAAGATGGAGCATCCTCAGCGAGATGAGCTCACCATTGTGGGTTCACCTATTAAAATGTCGAGAACACCAGTTGAGTACAAACTTGCGCCACCCACTTTGGGGCAGCATACCAAAACAGTACTTGGGCGTTTTTTATCTTCAGATGAGCTTCAAAAATTATCGCAGCAAGGCGTGATTGAATAGTTAGCTTGAATTATTGAGTAAAAGAGGCTGGGCATTTGTCGCTTCTTTTGCTATTCCCAGAATAATTAGATTATAATTTTCGCAATGCGAAACATTAATTGAGTTGAGTGCACTCATTCTTATGACAGATTTAAATGACATTGAACATAATGAAAAATTATTAGCCCCGCTGCGTCATGAATTGCTTCATCCCATCGAAGATATGCAAGATGAAGATGACCGACAATTTATCACGGCTTTGGCGCGTGGTCTGGAATTATTGCGCTGTTTCTCTGCCAAACAACCGCATTTAGGTAATCAAGAATTATCACAGATGACAGGCTTGCCCAAACCTACAATTACTCGCTTGACACATACCTTGTCGCGTTTGGGGTATATTCGTCAGGTGCCCAATTCGACCAAATTTCAATTGTCTGTTGGCGTCTTGGCGTTTGGTTATTCCATGCTTTCCAATGTATCCATCCGTTCGATTGCTCAGCCCTATATGAAAGATCTGGCCGATTATGCTGGTGCTGCTGTGGCCATGTCGACCCGCGATCGACTCAACATGATTTATCTGGATGTTGTGCAAGGTAAAGGTAATGTTACCATGCGCCGTCAGGTCGGAACGTATTTACCCATTCACCTCAGTTCGATGGGGCGTGCCTGTCTTGCTGCTATGCCTGAAGATGAGCGCGACTTTCTGTTAAACGCGATTCGTAGCAAGCATAAAGAAGACTGGATTAAAATTAATCGTGATCTGGATAAAGCATTTCGTGATTACCAAGATTTTGGTTACTGTTTTTCGATAGGCGACTGGCATAAGGATGTTAATTCGGTTGCGGTGCCACTCATGCATGAGCAACATGGATTACTGGTATTTAATTGTGGTGGACCAAGTTTCATTATGAAGCGAGAAAAACTCGAAGAGGATATTGCACCGCGCTTATTGCATATGGTCAATAACATCAAGACAGAAATTAGCTGATTTTTTTACTATCACGCTGATTTCTAAGGCTGTTAAGCCTGCTTTGATAGTAAAGTACTTTTACTGTCGAGGTAGGCAATCCATAAGGTCAGACCTCCAAAACCAATGCCAATCAAACATACGCCATGCCATCCTGAATGTCGCCAAGCATAACTTCCGACTGCTGTGCCGAGTGCGCCACCAAAAAAATAAGCCGTCATATAAATTGCGTTAAAGCGTGATTTCAACACCTGATTCAATCGAAAGACAATACTTTGATTGGTGACATGAAGCGCCGATAATGAGGCATAAATCAAAAGAGTTGCCAAAATATAAAATATAAAAGAGACAGGTAAAAATAAAAAAAGGATCCAGCTCCCAATAAAGCCACCAGCAGAGATATAGGATATCCAGTGGACATTACGCTCATTTAAATGATGACCAGCCAGATTTGCAATCAAAGTTCCTAAAATGCCCACAAAGCCGAACAGTCCGATACTAAAATCAGAAAAATGATAGGGCGCAGGCGCAAGTAGTAAAGACATTGTAGTAAATACCATGCTCACACTCGCAAAAATTAAAAAACCAAGTGCGGCGCGTCGGGCCAAGCAGGGTGAATTTTTTAATAATACTGGAATAGAAACAAGCGTTTGCATATAGCTCTGTCGCTGTGTGGCGGGAAACACATCGAGCTTGCGATACAACATAAATGCAATCATGAGCAAGGCGATTCCGCTGATCACATAAATGATTTGCCAGTCCCAGAGCGTAGAGGCCAAACCAGATAATGACCGAGCTAATAAAATTCCAAGCATGAGTGCGCTAATTAAAAAACCAACCACACGGCCACTTTGTGTAATAGGCACCAGACTGGCTGCAAGTGGCAGGAGTAGCTGAGCAGAAACTGAAAATAATCCAGTTAAAATTGTGCCTACGATCATCCATCCCAAACGATCTGCGCTTCCGGTAATGAGCAGTCCACAGGCGGCAAGCACCATCAAAATGACCACCAATTGACGCTTTTCTAACAGATCTCCAAGTGGCATCAACACCAATAAACCAATGGCATAGCTGATTTGAGCACATGTGGGAATCCAAGCAACAGATGTTTCTGGAAGTGCAAGAGATAGCGCAATGGAATGAATAAGCGGTTGGCTAAAATAATTACTACCCGAACAAATTCCCGCTGCAATCGCCATGAGTATTAATGTAGGCGTATAAAATGAACAAGATCTCATAAAACCAGACGGCCATTGCTGTGCTTACAGAATTTAAGAGTAATAAATTTAAATTGTATTTACAATTAAATAAAACATTATTTTGCTATGCGGTACTTTAATTTGATATAAACATGAATCATGTGTCAGATGCATATATTACAGAATGAGGGATGCTATGGGAGCCTTAACAGGATTTAGGGTGCTGGATTTAAGCCGTATACTTGCTGGGCCTTGGTGTAGCCAGATTCTTGCAGACTTAGGTGCAGAGGTCATCAAAATTGAAAAGCCATTTCAAGGCGACGATACGCGTATCTGGGGACCACCGTTTTTAAAAACCGATCAGGGTGAAGATTCAAATGAGTCAGCCTATTATTTATCTGCAAATCGCGGTAAATATTCGGTGGCCATTGATATGGCAAGCGTTGAAGGTCAGGCTCTCATTAAAAAAATGGTACTTGAAAGTGACGTTCTACTCGAAAATTACAAAGCGGGTTCTTTAAAAAAATACGGGCTGGATTATGAAAGTTTAAAAGAAATTAACCCTAAACTGGTGTACTGCTCAATCACTGGATTTGGTCAAAAAGGCCCACGTGCTCAGGAGCCAGGTTACGACTTTATTATTCAAGGTTTGGGCGGGATGATGAGTGTGACGGGGGAGCGCGATGATTTACCGGGTGGCGGCCCTCAAAAAGCAGGTTTAGCTTTTGCAGATTTAACCACAGGGTTATACGCTGCGATTGCAATTCAGGCTGCTTTATTGTCTCGTGTGAGTACCGGTGAGGGGCAGCATATTGATATGGCTTTACTCGATACACAAGTGGCTTCACTTTCTGTATTGGCCATGAATTATTTAACTTCAGAAAAAATACCGGGCCGTTTGGGTAATGCGCACGCAAATATTGTACCGTATCAGGTATTTAAAGCCTCTCAAGGCGAATTTATTATTGCATGTGGCAATGACCAACAGTTTAAGGCCTTATGTGAAAGTATTGAGCGTCCAGAGCTGGCTGTAGATTCAAGATTCAAACAAAACAAGGGAAGAGTGACGCATCGTGACGTACTTGTAGAGATCTTGCAGCAACACTTTATGCGCAAGCCTGCACAGGTCTGGGTAGAGCGGATTCATGCTGTGCAAGTACCTGTTGGCATGATCAATAATCTTCAACAAACGCTTGAAGAAGAGCAGGTGCGTTTTCGTGAAATGGTTGTTCAAATTGAACATCCGCTTAAGAAAGACTATGTATCGATTGGCTCGCCAATCAAACTCTCAAAAACTCCGGTGCAATACACCAAAGCACCGCCGTTTTTGGGTGAAGACACTGATCTCATCTTACAGCGTTTTGTTTCGCCGCAAGAACTTGCGCAGCTCAAAGATCAGCGTGTGGTACAGCAAGGTTAATAATGCAGTGAGGTGTGAGGCAGCGCGTATCACGATTTGGTTTAAGATCACAGGCTCTCAGTCAGCGCATCTTGAATACTGTGCACCATATATTTCAAGCGTGGCCCGATCTCGTCGACTAATTTTTCTGCGCTGAGCAAATAAGAAGGCGAGCCGCAGTTAAATACATAAATGCCGTGCTTTAAACTGACGAGGGGTACTGCAACTGAGTTAATGCCTTGTTGCCAATCGCCCAGAGACAAACAATATCCGTGCTGGGCGTACTCATCAAATGCTTTTTTGAGCATCATTTCAATTTGTGGCCATTCTTCAGGATGTTTCTTCTGAATCGCCTCAAGTAAGCGTTTACGTTCAAATTCTGGTGTCGCAGCAAGGCAAGCTCGTCCCATAGAACTGCTATAAAGTGGTAAGGTGGAACCAATCGGGCGACGAATTTTACTATTGGTTTGAACAACATCCAGATAGAGCATATTTAGACGATCACGCGCTGCCAATGCAACGGGTGCCTGAGCATATTGGCTCATTTCTTCCATATAGCGATGTGCAGTACTACGCACAGTTAAATTCGAGAGCGCGGCATAACCCAAAGACAATACGCCAATATCCAGCATATATTTTGGAGAATCTGGCATTTGTTTTAAATAGCCTAAGCAAACTAGCGTATTGGTTATTCTGGCAATGGTAGGTTTAGGTAGTCCTGTCATTTTTGCCAGCTCGAGATTACCAAGAACTTGGTGCTGTAAAGAAAAACAACGCAGAAGTTCAAGGCCACGTGCCAAAGACGCAATAAACTGAGGATTGTTTTCTCGATGAATATGGGAAATTGGATCTAAACGAATTTCATCAAAATTGAGTGGTTTATCATTTTTTTTAAGTTCAGTACTTTGCGACATTCCATGCTCAAACAGAAGGCTAAAGACCGATAATAGAGCATTTCATTTTGTATTGTAAGTATCATCCATTCATCGCAAGATACGATGAATGGATCTGATGAATACATGTAGGGCAGATCAATTATCCAGAAACATTTTCAATGACCATCGCTAAGCCTTGTCCTACACCAATACACAAGCTCACCACCGCATACCGTTTATTATGACGCTGAAGTTCTCTAGCAACCGTAAGAGCTAAACGTGCACCGGAAGCGCCCAGTGGATGCCCAATTGCAATAGCGCCGCCGTTTGGGTTTACACGCGGGTCATCAAGCGAAATGCCTAATCCCTTTAAACATGAGAGTACTTGTGAGGCAAAGGCTTCATTAATTTCGATAATATCTAAATCATCTAGCGTAAGTCCTGCACGCTGTACTGCTTTTTTGATGGCTTCAATTGGGCCAGCACCCATAATTCGAGGTTCAATACCTGCTGCTGCCGCAGAAAGTATTTTAGCCATAGGCTTTAATCCATATTTTTGACCCGCCTGTTCAGAACCGATCAGCAGTGCCGCTGCACCATCATTAATCCCTGATGCATTACCTGCTGTCACTACACCACCTTCAAAAAGAGGCTTAAGTTTACTCAAGGCATCGACGGTAGAGCTTGGGCGAGGGTGTTCATCTTCGCAGATGAGTTTAGGTGGCAGTTTCTTACCCTGAGGCACTTCAACAGGCGTGATTTCGTCAGTAAAAAAACCATCTTGTTTGGCTTGCTGGTATTTTGCCTGTGAATCTGCTGCAAACTGATCGGCCTGTGCACGGTCTATACCATATTCCACCGCAACATTGTCGCCTGTTTCAGGCATGGAGTGCCCACCAAACTGCGCGGTAATTTTTTTATTTGGGAAGCGGGTACCAATGGTGGTGTCATAAATTTTTGCTTCGCGGCTAAACGCACTTTCTGCCTTGCCCATCACAAATGGCGCTCTAGACATGCTTTCTACTCCACCCGCAATGTATAAATCGCCTTCACCACAGGTAATTGCACGTGCCGAATCGATGACTGCCCCAAGGCCGCTCGCACAGAGACGATTGATCGTCTGACCCGGTACCGTTACGGGTAAGCCTGCGAGTAATGCAGCATGCCGCGCAATATTGCGACTGTCTTCACCCGCTTGATTGGTATCCCCTAAAATAACATCTTCAATGTCTGCACCCGGTACGCCGGTTTTTTCAATGAGTCGTTGAATGACCAATGCGGCCAAATCGTCTGGTCGAATCGAGGCCAATTCACCTGCATGGCGACCAAATGGTGTACGTAATCCGTCGTAAATATATGCATTTAACATGTCTGAAATCCTAAATTATGATGCGCTATAGGTAAGGGGTAATTGTAATGTCACTCTACGCTGCAGCCATGGACTAGGTCGATAACGTGGATCCAGGGTAAGTGCCGAGATGCGCGTGAGAATCAGTAAAATCTTATCGGCGCCCACTACTTCGCCCCACTCAATAGGGCCGTGTGGATAGCCTAAGCCCAAACGTACTGCTGCATTGATGTCATCTACGGTTGCAATACCTTGCTGAGCCATGTCACAGCCCAAGTTAATCACCATGGCCAGTACGCGCTGCGCAACAAAGCCAACACTTTCTGCAATCGTGCTTGCACCAACGCCGTCAAGGTTGAAAATAGAATGTGCAGCTTGGTAAAGTTCTGGTCGTGTTATTAGTGAAGGCATCAAGGTTCGATGGCGCTCAAGCCCATACAGTAGATCAATCGCAACGCATTGTTTGGCATCGAGTCCTAATCGCTTTGCGGCATGTGTTGTATCTTCGCCGTAGCAGGCCAATAAACATAAGCTGTCTGGCTGCGGTGTTGCGCCGTTATCCATTGTGATCTGCTGTTGTTTTAAATAATGGATCAGGGCATCTTGGTCGGCCGTATAATCTGCTGCAACCCAGACCGCTGGATATTGCTCAAGCCGAGCGACATGTGAGGGGGCGGCTTCATTGGTTTTTTTACCAGCTTCGTAACGATAAAAGCCCTGACCGGTCTTACGTCCAAGCTGTTTACCCGCTAGAAGTTGTTGGGTAAGCGGGTTTGGACGATAGCGTGGCTCTTGATAATATTGCTGATAAATAGACTCCATGACAGGATGCGATACATCTAATCCGGTCAGATCGAGTAGCTCAAATGGCCCCATTTTAAAGCCAACACCCTCTCTTAATATCCGGTCAATTTCGCTGAACGTTGTAACTGATTCATTGAGTATTTTCAGTGCTTCAGTGCCATAGCCACGGCCGGCATGGTTTACGATAAAGCCCGGTGTGTCTTTTGCCACGACTGCCCGATGTCCAAATGCATGAGACAGTTGAGTCATGGTCTCTACATGTTTTGCATCGGTTTTTAAACCTTGTATGACTTCGACCACTTTCATAAGTGGAACAGGGTTAAAAAAATGATAACCAATTACACGTTCTGGAATACGACACTGCGCCGCAATCGCAGTCACAGACAGGGATGAGGTGTTAGAAGCTAAAATCGTGCTGTCTGACACAATCTCTTCAAGCTGCTGCATTAAGGCCTGTTTGATGTCTAGCCGCTCAATAATTGCCTCAATAATCAGATCACATACTTTCAGATCAGGTAGGCTTTCGGTCACGATCAGGCAGTCGATGGCCTTTTGAGCCTGTTCAGACGTAATTTTATTTTTTTCGACCAGTTTATTGAGGGTTTCAGCCAGTTTATCTTTGGCTTGTAAGGCTGCGCCTTCTTTAGTGTCATACAAATAGGTGGTATGTCCTGATTGAGCTGCAATTTGGGCAATTCCACTGCCCATAATGCCGACCCCAATAATCCCTATATGTTGTATTTGCTGTGTCATACCGTCGTTCCTCGGGTATTTGATTATTCTCTTAAACGTTGCACAAGTTTAAAAATTATTTGCCCTGATAAACGGGTTTACGTTTTTCCATAAAGGACTGAATACCTTCAGATTTATCTTGTGTTGAAAAAAGCAGTTGAAAAGACTTCCGTTCTAATGTCAGTCCTGCATTGAGAGGTACATCTTCACTGTGTAGCGCCACTTCTTTAATCTGCTGTAGCGCGATAGGCGGCATTGCGGCAAGGTTTTCTGCCATTTTGATGGCAGTTGGAATCGTGTCTGCATCTTCGGTTACTTGAGATACCAGCCCAATGCGATAGGCTTCATCGGCAGGTACCAATACACCAGTCATGATCATGCGCATGGCGTGAAATTTACCGACCGCACGAAACAGGCGCTGCGTTCCACCTGCACCCGGCATAAGTCCCACTTTAATTTCTGGCTGGCCAAAATTGGCACTTTTTCCGGCAATGATAATGTCACTATGCATTGCAAGCTCACAGCCACCACCCAAGGCAAAGCCGTTCACTGCTGCAATAATTGGTTTTGGACACTGCGCAATGGCATTCCAGTAACGTTCGGTGTGTCTGAGCAACATCTCTGTAGAGGTGGCATTTGCCATTTCTTTTAAATCTGCACCCGCAGCAAATACCGAGTCTCCACCAGTGAGTACAATCGCATGAATATCATCATTAAAGCTTAAATCGTTAAATGCTCGAGCCAAATCTTTACGGATTTGCGTATTGAGCGCATTTTTTGCTTCTGGTCGATTAATTTTCACAACGGCTATGTTCTTAACTGAATAATCGACTTCTACGAAACATTCCTGTTTAAGATTTGTCATTTTATTATCCTTAATTTCGCACATCAAAATACTGTTCCTCATATCATGAATATTTGTGATTTTTTTTCAAGTACTTTTTCCTTAATTGCATATCATTTTTAAAAAATAAACAAAATAAAGCATCAAAAATTCAAAATTACGATAAAAAATTTCGTTTAACGAAATTTATTTTTAAAAAGTATTGTAAATTTGGTTTTAGTTCTCGTAGTATGAAATTAGTTTAAATTATTTTAGATATGTGAATTTGGTGGACAGGGAGAACACACATGATCCGCGATGATGGAATGTTGCAGCAGTTACTTTCAACCATTCGAGACTTTGTCCGCAATGAATTGATTCCCAGAGAGCACGAAGTAGATGAAAATGACCGTATTCCACAGGATATCGTGCAGCAAATGCGTGAAATGGGCCTATTCGGATTAACCATTCCAGAAGAATATGGCGGCCTTGGTATTACCATGGAAGAAGAGGTCAATGTTGCATTTGAATTGGGACATACATCGCCAGCGTTTCGTTCACTGATTGGAACAAATAATGGCATTGGCTCGAGTGGCTTAATTATTGATGGTACAGATGAACAAAAGCAGAAATACCTGCCCAAATATGCCAGCGGTGAGATTATTGGTTCGTTTTGCCTCACTGAACCAGAAGCAGGATCTGATGCAGCATCCTTAAAAACGACAGCAGTGAAAGACGGTGACTTTTATGTGATCAATGGAACCAAACGCTACATCACCAATGCACCACATGCTGCAACCTTTACCGTGATGGCGCGAACCAATCCAGAGATCAAGGGGGCAGGAGGAATTTCAGCATTTTTGGTTGAGGCCAATACACCAGGAATATCGTTAGGAAAAATCGACAAGAAAATGGGCCAGAAAGGCTCACATACCTGTGATGTTATTTTTGAAAATTGTCGTGTTCCGGCTTCAGCACTGATTGGAGGCGTAGAGGGCGTTGGCTTTAAAACCGCAATGAAGGTACTCGATAAAGGGCGTTTACACATTGGTGCGTATAGTGTCGGAATTGCCGAGCGCATGCTCGATGATGCACTGCGTTATGCGGTAGAACGTAAACAATTTGGTCAACCGATTGCCAGTTTTCAATTGATTCAAGCCATGCTGGCCGATTCAAAAGCTGAGATTTATGCAGCAAAATGCATGGTGCTTGATGCGGCCCGACGTCGTGATGATGGTCAGAATATCAGTACAGAAGCCTCATGTGCCAAGATGTTTGCTACTGAAATGTGTGGCCGTGTGGCAGATCGCTGCGTACAGATACACGGCGGCGCTGGATATATCAGCGAATATTCAATCGAACGTTTTTATCGAGATGTTCGTTTGTTCCGTTTATACGAAGGCACAACTCAGGTTCAACAGCTCATTATTGCCAAAAACATGATTAAGGATATTACACACTAAACATAAGTATATGAGGCAGAGGATGCCTCATCATTTAATTGTCTGAGGAAATAGACATGACAACGGATACAATTACACAAGATCGTCCTGTTGCAGTGATTGAAACACCCAAAAAGATTTGGATTACCGCGTTTGTTTTTGCTTTTTTAGCGCTATTGTGCGATGGCGCAGACCTTGGATTTCTGGCACTAAGCTTAACTAGCTTAAAGGCAGAGTTTCACCTCACGGGAGTACAGGCTGGTACTTTAGGCAGTTTGACTTTACTCGGATCGGCTATAGGCGGCTTGTTTGGTGGTTGGGCATGTGACCGTTTTGGACGAGTCAGAATTATTGTTTTTTTTGTTGCGTACTCGTCGATTCTCACCTGTGCGCTCGGATTTACTCAATCTTATATGCAATTTGCATGTATACGTGTGCTTGGAGCAATGGGGCTTGGTGCGCTATATATCGCGTGTAATGTGCTGATGTCTGAAATGGTGCCTACCAAACACCGCACCACCGTCTTGGCGACACTCATGACCGGCTATACTTTAGGCTCATTGCTTGCAACCTTACTCGCGGGACATATTATTCCCGATCATGGCTGGCGCTATTTGTACTGGTTATCGATTACACCTATTGTATTATCATTTTTTATGCATTTTATGGTGCCTGAGCCAGCATCATGGAAAATATCATTCGAACGACGTGCTCGTGTGCATGCCCAGCAACTAGCTGTAAAATCTACAAATCCATATCGGGAAATCTTTAAAGAGCGTCGTCATGGCGTCATGTTCTTACTTTGGGTGGTGAGTACAGGTGCCTTACAGTTTGGTTATTATGGTGTGAGTAACTGGTTACCTGCCTATTTAGAATCTGATCTTGGTATTAAATTTAAAGAGATGGCCATGTATATGGTCGGTACCTTTATGATCATGATCTTTGCCAAAATTATTGCCGGTATGATTGCCGACCGTTTGGGCAGACGCGCTGTTTTTGCCTTTGGTACGATTGGTACCGCACTGTTTATTCCGGTGATTGTTTATTTAAACACGCCTATGAATATCTTATGGCTCATGTTGATGTTTGGGTTTTTATATGGCATTCCGTATGCAATTAATGCCACATACATGACCGAAAGCTTTCCAACCTCAATGCGTGGCTCTGCCGTTGGGGGTGCCTATAACGTAGGCAAAGTGCTCTCTATTTTTTCTCCACTTACCATTGGTTATTTATCACAGCAAGGTTCTATTGGTTTAGGGCTACTCGTGATGGCTGCTGCGTATTTTATTTGTGGTGTCATTCCTTTGTTATTTATTAAAGATCGTTTGTTTAATCCACAAAAAGCAGATTAACTCTACGTAATTTTAAATGCGTAGAAAAGATTTCAAATGATTTTAGCAACAATAATGAGAACAATGGATCAATTAAAAAAGGTGTATCAATGAAAATGGAAGTTTTAGATTCGATACAAAATGACGTGGTTCAAACGCCTAAGCGCATCTGGATGACTGCATTTATTTTTTGTTTTTTTGTTTTATTGTGCGACGGTGCCGACATCGGAATTTTGGCATTTACATTGACTAGTTTAAAGGCGGAGTTTGGCTTGACCAGTGTTCAAGCAGGAGCGCTGGGAAGCTGGTCAATTTTAGGCATGGCCATTGGCGGATTGGCGGGTGGTTGGGCCAGTGATCGTTTTGGTCGCGTCCGGATTATTGTGATTGCCACTGCCGCATTTGCAATTTTATCTGCATGTACGGGTTTTGCGCAGTCTTATACTCAAATCGCAATTTTAAGAACGATTACCTGCATGGGGCTGGGGTGCCTGTATATCGCCTGTAATACCCTAATGTCGGAATTGGTGCCAACCAAATATCGCACCACAGTTCTGGCCACACTCATGACGGGATATACCTTGGGCTCGTTAGTTATTACTGGGTTATCGGGTTGGATTATTCCAGAGTTTGGCTGGCGAATGCTGTATTTCATCACCATCATTCCCATTGTACTGGCTATTTTGATGTGGATGCTGGTACCAGAACCTGCCTCTTGGCAACGTGCACGTGAGTTAAAGTTGCATGCTGCACCCACAAATCATGCTCAATCGAAAAACCCATATATCGCTCTTTTTAAAGATAAACAGCACGGCAGAATGCTGATGCTCTGGTCGTTTAGTTCTGGATTTTTACTGTTTGGTTACTTTGGAGTCAGTAACTGGCTGCCTGCTTATCTTGAGGCCGAACTCGGCATCAAGTTTAAAGAGATGGCGGTATACATGATTGGTACCTTTATTACCATGATGTTTGCAAAAGTAGTGGCCGGTTTTGTAGCGGATCGTATTGGTCGACGCATTGTGTTTGCTTTTGGCACCTTTGGAACAGCCCTGTTTATACCGGTTGTGGTCTACTTTCATACCGCTCAGAACATTGGCTGGCTGATGCTGATCTTTGGTTTTCTCTACGGGATTCCGTATGCCATCAATGCGACCTATTTAACTGAAAGTTTTCCAACCTCGATTCGTGGTACAGCAGTGGGTGGTGCCTTCAACATCGGACGTATTGGGGCTATTTTTGCACCGATCGCGATTGGATATCTTGCCATGCACAACTCCATCGGTGCCGGATTGTTACTCATGGGCGTGGCTTATTTTATGTGTGGCCTCATCCCGACATTACTGATTAAGGATCGTTTATACGATCCGCAACGTGCGGATTGAATCCGGTTTGTTTATCGAAACCATTCAAGGAATAGATGATTATGGTGAATAAAATCACGACAAATATAGAGTCGGTCTTAAAATCGATTCCAGATGGTGCAACCATTATGACCAGTGGCTTTGGTACGACAGGGCAGCCCGAAGCCTTAATTGAAGCGCTCATTGATATTGGCACCAAAGATCTGACCATTATTAACAATAACGCATCTTCTGGGCCGGGAGGGCTCACCAAGCTATTTTTGGCCGGTCGAGTGAAAAAGTTAATCAGTTCGTATCCTAAATCCATCAGCTCGACAGTATTTGCAGATTTATATCGTGCAGGGAAAATTGAACTTGAACTGGTGCCTCAAGGTAATTTGGCCTGTCGAATTCAAGCTGCTGGCGCTGGTCTGGGCGCAATTTTTACCCCAACCGGCTATGGAACCAAAATTGCCGAAGGAAAAGAGACACGTCATATCAATGGTAAAAACTATGTACTTGAATATCCATTAGAAGCGGACTATGCCCTGATTTATGCAGATAAAGCGGATCGATGGGGAAATCTAACTTACCGAAAAGCTGCCCGAAACTTTGGTCCTATTATGGCCAAAGCTGCAAAACAGACCATTGTACAAGTGAACCAAACCGTTGAGCTGGGAACACTCGATCCTGAATGTATCATTACCCCCGGGATTTTTGTTCAACATGTCGTTGCAGTAGGAGACATTTAATGCATGTTCAAAAAAGAAATCGCGAAGAAATTGCTGCGCTCATTGCACAGGATATCCCTGATGGTGCCTACGTAAACTTAGGAATTGGCCTTCCTACACATGTGGCGAAATATTTGCCAAAGGACAAAGAGATTTTCTTGCACTCGGAAAATGGTGTCTTGGCATTTGGTCCACCACCTATAGCAGGTGCAGAAGATCCCGATCTGGTCAATGCAGGAAAAGAGTTGGTGACGCTCCTTGATGGTGGATGTTTTATGCATCACGGTGATTCGTTTGACATTATGCGTGGCGGCCATCTGGATATTTGTGTGATCGGAGCGTTTCAGGTGGCAGTCAATGGAGATCTGGCCAATTGGCACACAGGGCGAGCCGATGACTTACCTGCGGTCGGCGGCGCAATGGATCTGGCAGTTGGTGCAAAAAGCATTTTTGTATATATGGAACACATCACCAAAAAAGGTGAACCCAAAATTGTGGAAACACTACATTATCCGATTACTGGGCAGCAATGTGTGGATCGAATTTACACCGATCTATGTGTGATTGAATTAAAAGCAGGTCAGGCGCATGTCATTGAAATGGTCGACGGACTAACATTTGAAGCATTGCAGGCTGTGACCGGATGTAAATTAACTGATGCAAGAGCCGCTGCATGATGATGTGATCAGTACAGCAGTGTGATCTCGCAGGTTGAAATCAAAATAAAATCTTTAAGGATAAAAGATGAAAAAACTATTACTGGCTGTGGCTTGTACCACGGCCTCAGGAGCGCTTTTTGCAAATTCGGGTACTACAGAACAACGAATTCAGACATTAGAGATGGAGTTAGCGCGCTTAAAGGCCGATTTGGCTCAGCAAAAACAACAAAATCAATCGGTTGAAAGTGTTCAGGCACAGCAAGTGAGTACACCTCAAAATACAGCCCCAAAAGATAAAGTAATTCCACCGTCTTGGGTCAATTGGACGGATCAAGTGAAGGTGTATGGAATTGCACGTCTTGATGCCGCTGTAGATTTTCAGTCTTCACCAGACAGTGGCGGACGTACTACGAGTAGTCTATATCGTACACCTTTTGAAAGTAGCACCAGAGCCAATCACGCACGTTCGGATGCCAGTATTAATGCCAGTCGAATCGGCGTGTATTTTAATAATCCCGATAAAACAATTTTAGGTAATGTCGAAGCAGACTTTTTTGACAGCTCGACCATGGGTACAGGGGATGGTAAATTCCGTATCCGACATGCATTTTTCACTTATAAAGATTGGACTTTTGGTCAAACATGGTCCTTGATGTCGAATATGGAAACTCGAACGGAATCTGTCGATTATACGCAGTTCTTAGGTACCTCATACACCCGCCTGCCACAAGTACGATATGACTGGAAAATAGATGCTCAGCAGGACTTGAAATTGGCACTGGAATACACCGGTTCACGTGTATCGGCGTTGCCGTCTTTCACCACACGTTATAGTTATAAACAAGGCCCACTCTTGGTTTTGGCACAAGGTTTTGTCAATGAAAAATCGGTCGATGTTGGTACAGAGAATATTAAAAAAATCAGTTGGGGCGCTGGTGGTGGCTTAAAATATGCCTTTACACCTATGCAATCGATTCAAGCCAATTATCAATATATCGTGGGCGATCAAAAATTTATGCCTTATACCGCGCAAAGTGGGCTGGCCAATGCATCTACGCTCAATGCTGCTGGAGACTTTTCTTTAAATCAGGATAAAACGGCATTGGTCATGAATAAGTTGCATGCCTTTAATTTAGGATATACCTATAAGTTTAGTCCGTATTGGCGCACCAACTGGTCGGCATCGTTATTTAAGTATGACGATCGTACCACCTATGCAAAACTAAATCCCGATGCCAATAAGCAGCTTGTCGATTACGTAGCAAACTTATTTTATAGTCCGAATACTCAACTCGATTTCGGTATTGAATATCATCAGGGGCAGCGAAAAGTGTTTGATGGTCGTACCGCCGATGTATCACGAATCAATGTTGTCTCTATGTACAAATTCTAGTTTGGGATGATCTAAATACAATGCAAAATGTCATGCAGTCTGCTGGTCAACCCTTGAACATGTCACGAGGTTTGGTATTTATCTTGGCCATGACATGCGGCATTTGTGCAGGCTCAAACTATTATAATCAGCCGTTGATCTATTCTATCGCGCACGCATTAGGAGTCAGTCCAGATCAAGCGGCACTAGTGATTGTGATTGGGCAGCTCTCATATGCGGTGGGGCTGTTTTTACTGGTGCCGCTGGGCGACTTTTTTGAAAAAAGACGCTATATCGTTCTGTTAATGTTATGCACCGGATTTTCACAAATCGGCATTTCATTTAGTCCAAACCTGAGTGCGTTGTATGTTTTAACATTCATGTCGACATTTTTTTCGGTATCGACACAAGTGCTGGTTCCTTTTGCTGCTGGGCTGGTCTCTACACAGCAAAGCCCCCGCATTGTGGGTACGCTCATGAGTGGCCTGTTTATGGGGATTTTATTGGCCCGATCTGTTGCAGGCTTGATCTCTACATTGTGGTCGTGGCATGCGGTCTATTTGCTCAGTGGTGGATTAATCCTGATTTTTGCAATTGTGGTTTGGTTTCGTTTACCTGAAGCACATCGAAGCGCGCAGATCAAACTTTGGCAAATCTATGTATCACTTTTTACGCTTGCCACACATGAGCCACATTTGATTCGGCGTGGTATTGTAGGTGGTATCGGTTTTGGAATTTTAGCGCTCATTTTTACCACCATGACTTTTTTACTGGCCAATGCACCTTACTATTTTAATGATTTTCAAATTGGTGTATTTGGTGTGGTAGGGCTGGCTGGTGTATTTGCGACACATTGGGCAGGTAAAAAAATTGCTAAAAAACAAGAAAATTTAACCGCATTGCTCAGTTTGATCTTACTTATAGCAGCATGGTTTCCATTATTTTTCGCCCAAAAATCATTGATTCTTTATGCTTCAGGTGTGATTTTGGCCTATTTTGGATTATCTGCATTACACGTATTGAATCAAAATCTGGTCTATCGGATCTCACTTCAGGCAAGATCAAGAATTAACTCGATTTACATGACATTGTATTTTGCAGGTGCTGCACTGGGCTCACTCATGGCGGTCTATGCTTGGAAACATTGGGGCTGGACCGCCTGTGCAAGTATAGGTTTAGGTATGGCGATACTCAGTTTTATGATTGACCGTTATGATTTTTATATCATGAATCGCTCGGCTGATTGCGACTAAACAAAGCGTTTCATCGCGCTGACTTAACGTCGAATAATCATAAAGGTTGCTGAGGCAAAGGCATAAATCTTACCTTGATCATCAACAATTTTACCCTCGGTGGTAATGATATTCCGTCCCGCATTAATCAGCTCCCCATGCGCATAATAGGCGGTATCTATTTGCATAGGACGGATCATCTTTACATTTAAATCAATGGTGCCGTAGCCCGTATTTGGGCCGAGTACCGAATGTGCTGCGCCACCCGTAGATGTATCTAAAGCAGTGGCACAAAAACCGCCGTGTACGCCACCTTGTACATTTAAGTGGCTCTTATTGGGAGTCACTCTATACACCACTTTTCCTTCAGATGCTTCAATCAATTCCATTGGCAAGGTGTGTGCCATTGGGGAGGCATCTACTTCTCCTTGTTTTAAAGCGGTTAAAAACTCAAGACCCGTTTGCATATGACATCCTTGTTAAATGGTAGAATAAAAGAGAATTAAACATACTATAAAAACAAATTATTCAAAATATAATTTTGCATAACAAAAATTAAATTTATTTTCAGTTTTTATTTAATATTTTTATTAATACGTTGATAAGTTATTAAGATATTGTAATTATTCATTTATTTTTAAAATAAAAATTCCTCTAATCTATATATTTGCATAGTTAACCTTGAATTCATGTTATTTTGCAGAAATTAATTTTGCATTATGAAATTAAATTGGTTATTTTTGACTCATAGAATGACAAGATTGGATGTGTCTATCCATCACTTACAACACTGCAAGGGATTACAGAGATGCCGGTTTATCAAGCGCCACTTCGTGATATGCAATTTGTTTTACATGAGCTTTTAGAGGTTGAAACTACATATCAGCAATTTCATGATTATAAGGATATGCTCAGCACAGAGGTGATCAATCAGTATTTAGAGGCAGCCGCAGATTTTTGTGAAAATGAAATTGCACTGCTCAATC
Source organism: Acinetobacter sp. ACZLY 512 (assembly GCF_023614015.1). Taxonomy (NCBI): domain Bacteria; kingdom Pseudomonadati; phylum Pseudomonadota; class Gammaproteobacteria; order Moraxellales; family Moraxellaceae; genus Acinetobacter; species Acinetobacter sp. ACZLY 512. Next base: position 3,096 of record NZ_JAKIVI010000019.1, on the reverse strand, counting down.
AATCTGGTGATCAGCACGGGTGTCGATTACATGAAGGTGTTGTGACCACGCCAAAAGGCTTTAAAGCAGCGCATCAAAAATATGCCGAGCTGGGTTTTCCATCCTTGACAGCAGATCCCGAATATGGCGGGCAAGGGATGCCAACCTTGCTTCGAATCGCAATTTCTGAAATGTTGTGTGGCTCGAATTGGTCTTGGGCCATGTATCAAGGGCTTTCACATGGTGCAATGCGTACGCTTGAGCATCATGGTACACCTGAACAAAAACAAAAATTTCTGAGTAAACTGATTACAGGCGAATGGACAGGCACCATGTGCCTCACCGAGTCACATGCCGGATCAGATTTAGGCTTGATACGTACAAAAGCAGAACCCAATGCAAACGGGAGTTATGCAATTTCAGGTGAGAAAATCTTTATTTCTGCCGGAGAGCACGATTTAACCGAAAATATTGTACATATTGTGCTGGCACGTTTGCCTGATGCACCTGCTGGGACCAAAGGCATTTCGCTTTTTATTGTGCCAAAATTTAATCTTGATGAGGCGGGAAATATTACAGATCGAAATGCAGTGCTGTGTACATCAATCGAGCATAAGATGGGGATTCATGGGAACGCGACCTGCGCACTCCATTTTGATCGAGCAATAGGCTACTTAATTGGTCCGCCACATCGTGGGCTCAATTGTATGTTTACCTTTATGAATACTGCACGTATTGGAACGGCTGTACAAGGACTTGCAGCATCACAAATAGCCTTTCAAGGGGCTTTGGCTTATGCCAAAGATCGTTTGGCTATGCGTGGACTTACGGGTGCACATTATCCCGAAAAAAATGCCGATCCGATTATTGTCCATCCCGCTGTTCGTAATATGTTAATGACGCAAAAAGCTTTTGCAGAAGGCGGCCGTGCACTTGTGTATTTTTTAGCACAGCATGCAGATATTATCGAAAAATCAAATGATCCTGCCCAAATTCAACACTCCGATGAACTACTGGCCTTTTTAACTCCAATTGCCAAGGCATTTTTGACCGAAACAGGCAATGAGTCGGCCAAACATGGTATTCAAATATTTGGTGGTCATGGATTTATTGTAGAACATGGTATGGAGCAAATTGCACGCGATGCCAGAATTTCTACGCTTTATGAGGGAACCACTGAAATCCAGTCGATCGACTTACTTGCGCGTAAAGTATTAAAGTCTAAGGGTAAACTTCTGAACAATATGCTTAATTTGATCGATACATTTATTGCAGCGCATCATGCAGATCCAGCGTTGAGTCTATATATTGAAAAGCTCATTGCATTAAAAGGAGAGTGGTTGAATCTTACTCAAGAGATTACAACGGTTGCAAAGCAAAATCCTGAAGAAATTGGCGCTGCCAGTGTTGATTACTTATATTATTCTGGTTATGTAGTATTTGCTTATCTGTGGGCAAAAATGGCACAAGTTGCCTATGAGAAACAACAAAACACAGCACAGGATACTCGTTTTTATGCGGCTAAAATTAAGACTGCGAATTTCTTCTTCGATAAGCTGCTGACCAGAACACAAAGCCATGCCGCTTCAATTAAATCAGGCGCTTCCTCTGTAATGGCATTGAGTGAAGAGGACTTTGCTTTTTAAAAAACAGATGATGCTTGAAGGCATCAGATTCTATTGATATACATTTTAAGCGCGACATTTTCACTGTTATTATACTCAGCCCATGATGAGGCTGAGTATTTCTTTATAAAATGATCAGATACGATCATCGAACAAGATGTATGGAAAATGAATTATAAAATATTGCGTAACTCACGTGCTGTTTCTTGCAATAGTGGCAAGATATGCTGAATCAGATATTCTTTTGTGGTTCGCATCGTGGGCGACACAATATTGAGGGCGGCCACCACACGTGATTGCTGCCCATAAATAGGAACAGCCAGTGCATGTACACCGAGTTCATGTTCTTCACTTGAATAACACCAACCCTGTTCTTTAATTTCAGATAATAGATCTAGAAAAATCACATTATCGGTATGGGTATACTTGGTTAAACGCTGTAAAGGGTACTGATTTAGCCATTCTTGTTGTGCGAAATCATCTAGATAGGCCAACAGAATTTTTCCAGCTGAGGTGGCATGTGCAGGAAGTCGATTGCCCAAATGTAATCCGTAAGGATTTACACGATCTGTCTGTTGATGCGCTGCGCTACGTGCAATGGTAATGGCTTCATATCCATCTAATACCATCACGGAGTAGATTAAGGAAGTTTGTGTGGTCAGTAAGTTGAGCAGGGGTTGCGAAATTTTTGGAAGCTGGGCACCGCCCAAATAAGAGCCTGAAAATTTTAAAATTTTTGGTGTTAAATAAAAGTAATGACCATCTGAATCTAGATAACCAAGATACTCCAGCGTGAGTAGATGCCGACGTGCTGCTGCGCGCGTCATGCCGGTGCGTTCGGCTGCCATGGTAATATTAAGGCGATGACGATCTGTGCCAAAGCTATCAAGTATTGCCAGACCTTTGCTAATACCTGCAACAAAGTCTTCATGACGAATCGTTTTTTTATTGGCAGGATTTTGAAGAATATTTTCTTCTCTGACTGAATTTCTATCCATGACGCACTCAAAATATGTTCGTTACAATACAGGTCATATTGCATGCTTACTATACTCTGAAAATGGATCAATTAAATGATGTTTTGTTCGAACATCGAACATAATTTTTATAAATCGAACAAAACCTTGTGTGTTGCTCTAGCGCTCAACCATAAAATTATAAAAAATGATCAAACAAGGGAATCCTACTAAATGACTAAGGAATAGTGATTTGTATCTCTCATTCATCTCCTTCTTCATGTCTGTTTTCCTTCCTTTCAAATTTGCTAGATGCACATTGGAGTTATCTAATGATAGATAAAAGTGCAGCGACCCTAACGGAAGCGCTCTCCCAGATCCACGACGGTGCCACCATCCTGATTGGTGGTTTTGGAACAGCCGGTCAACCCGCCGAGCTGATTGACGGACTGATTGAACTAGGTCGCAAGAACCTGACCATCGTCAGCAACAACGCCGGCAATGGAGACTATGGACTGGCCAAGCTGCTAAAAACT
>NZ_JAKIVI010000018.1:0-47874 GCF_023614015.1 Acinetobacter sp. ACZLY 512 | reverse complement strand
TAGAGGCAATTGCCATGACAATGCTGTTGCAGAAAGCTTCTTTCAGCTATTAAAGCGGGAACGAATTAAAAAGAGAATCTATGCAACTAGAACTGAAGCAAGATCCGATATATTTGAATATATTGAGATGTTCTATAATTCAAAACGCAGACATGGTTCCAATAGTCAGCGTTCTCCATTAGATTATGAAAAGGCCAATCAAAAGATGGTTATGTGTGTCTAGAATTTTGATGGCTATTCAAACCGAGCATAACCGAATTGCAAAGTTACATCCTTTTGCAGTAACCGAAGATCACTTAACCAAGCAGTTCCAAAAGTATCGGGATTTGTCAGAAGTGTATGATCATCTTGAACCAAGACAGCGACCATCATTCCATGATTTACGTGCCTTAGGTGTTTATAACATTACGCAGAAATATGGCAAGGCATATGCACAAGCATTGGCTGGCCATGCGACCGTAAAAATGACCGATCATTATATTTCTGGCCATGAAGAACCGAAGCCAACCAGGGTGAGCTTTAGGTAGAAACGCGTCTTAATTCTGGTTATTTTTTAAACCTACCCACTTTAAAACAGGACTGAGTTCCCCGAAAATACCCCGAAATACTCACTAAAACGAAAAACCCACCTGATGAGGTGGGTTTTAAGTTGCTGATTTAACAGCATATCTTGGTAGGCATATCCAGACTCGAACTGGAGACCTCTACGATGTCAACGTAGCGCTCTAACCAACTGAGCTATACGCCTAAGTGGTTGCAATAATATTCAGTTTCCCTTACGAACACAAGCTTTTTCTAACGACTTTAATTCAGATGCACACAGTTTAAGCAATTCTTTGAATTTTATATAATCTTTGTCTAAAAATTCACCTGAAAACTGAATTTTTTCATGTACAGCAATCGCATCATCAAAAGGTTTTGTATGTTTTACATGCATCGAAAGTCGCTGAAACCATGATTTGAAGGTTTCACTTTTATTTTTTTGCAGTGATTTATGAATCTTATGGCTAAAGCCATTAATCAAGCGCTCAAGTCTTGAGCGTTTAGGTCGATAAAAATAACCATGGCCCCACACAAAAATGATGACGACCACAGCAATCAAACTCAACATCATCAACATAGCTTTGGTACTGGAAAAAATTCCCAAACCTGCCAAAAAATTCTGCTGACGATTTACATCATAGCCCACTACTTTACTTTGCCATTGATAGTCAAAATAATCGCGCCAGATGATGAGTGTTTTTAAAAAATTAAAATTGTGTCTTGCCCATCCACTTTGCGCCTGATTACCCCAGACATTTTGGTTGCCCTCAAGATAGCGTTGCATACCTTCATCGATTCGAGCTGGTGCAATCACGGCAGTCGGGTCGATGCGTTGCCATGTATCATTTAAATAAACTTCGGTCCATGCATGAGCGTCAAGCTGGCGAACTTCCCAACTTTTTGCATCGGGTGCGAGCTGTCCGCCTTGATACCCCACCACTATTCTTGCCGGAATACCTGCATAGCGCATCAACAGTACAAAACTCGATGCATAATGCTCACAAAATCCTTGTTTGCGCTCAAAAAGAAACTGATCCATTCGATTACCGCTCAGTACGCCAGGCGATAAGGTGTAAACAAAACCTTGTGTTTGATACCAGTGTAGTACGCGCTCAATATAAAGACTTGGATTCGAATTACTTTGCTGCCAGAGCTGTTGTGCAAGTGCAAAAGTCTGCGGTGCAAGCTGTTGGGGTGCATCTAGTGCTTGTCTTAACTGTATCGCTCGTGCAGTAGTATTGATCTGTGTTTGCATCCAATACAATTCAATAGGTACAGTGCCTGATGGTCTTCGAATTTGTTTAATACTGCCATCAGCATACTGCTGATAATTTGGATCGCGCACGCCTGATTGATCTAATCCCATGATCCATGACTGATTCGGCAAGGCCGATAAATATTGATAGCGAACCGCCTGATGAGGGAATATTTCGTTACGTATTGGAAGTTGGTTAACCGCATGGGTCGTCCAGACAACGCCATCATACTGATCAAGCACCATCGCACGCCAATAGCGCTGCTGCTGTATGGGCAATTGCGTAAGATCACCCATAATACGAAAAGCCAAGGCGGTCGATTGAGACAATTCTGCAATGTCACCCGGCGACATCCGGTCACTCATTCCAGTCATGCCCTGATGCGAGGTAAGCGGAACATGCCAAAGTGGTGGAAAGCGGGGAAAAAATATAAATAAAATCAGGAAAAACGGAGTTGCAATCAAAATGGTTCGTATTGTTAAAATCACATCATGCTTGATAGATGATCGCGTAGAGTTCGTCTCTATAAAACCATAAATTTGAATACGATATAATCCAATTAAACAAAATATCAGCCCAACCAAAACGCCAATGAGCATCAAGGCTGACTGACTATGTAGAAATAAACTGGCACAGACAAAAAGACCAAAATTAAATACAACCAACAAGTCTCGGGTACTTTTGCTTTCGATACATTTGGCATATAAGCAAGTCGTGAGTAATGCTACGCCCGCCTCGACACCCAAAAAGGTTTTAAAAGATAAATAAATCAGACCAAGGGCCGTACACACCAGTGCAACCAAAAATAATTTAGAAATAGGCTTTTGCGCAGCATAAAAATATCGCCATACGATTACCAGCAACATAATGAGCCAAATCAAAGACACCGACGCCGGCATATAAGCAAATTGAGCCACAAGCACCATGATCGTGAGTGGTAGTACAGCAAAATAAAGTTGCTTATCCATATCAGGCCTGCGCCAGTAATTTTCGGGCCTGAATCGAGTGCTTAGCTCCCATGGATGGCTTTAAATGAGTTTGCGGTAAAATCAGTGAAAAAGAGCGATCAGCTTGCTCGCTCTTTTCAATCAAATGCATCATCCAGCTTAGTTTTTGTTCATGTTCATGACTAGGAAGCGCGTTGTAATCAATCATCAACTGATTGTGCTCAATGTGTGGTTCAAATTGTTTGGTTAGCCATCCTTGCCCACGTGCAAGATGCTTCCATGAAACATGCTGTAGCGTATCTCCTTCTCGATAAGCTTGCAGTTCACGAAAGTCATCCAAATCATGTTGCTGCTCAAGTTGCACATACTTGTCTTCCATCTCGATGCTAATACTTGCGGGTGCAATCCATATTTTTTGTGTCACGTGTAAATACGTCCAAGCTTGTACAATTCCAAACGGATAACTCGACATAATTTTTATCCGAGGCAATTCAAACGCACCTCGTGTGGTGGGTGTAAACTCCAATGCGATATTGCCACTCATTTCGTTGAGTAATATACCTTGCTGAGATTCAGGCAAATGAATCATTAAATATCTGATCGCGTGATTTGACTGTTTAAACTGAAGCTGGATTTGCAATACATGATTGACCTGTCCAACTTCAGGACAAAAAATTTCTAGTTTGAGTTGATGGAGTTGTTTAAAGCCAAGATACACACTCATGCACAGCAATGACGTAATTAAAAAGCAAAATCCCAAAATCAGATTATTGGCATAATTAATCCCGGCAATAAATGTAATGACAGTTAACAACAGAAACAAAATGCCTTGGGGATGCAAAAAAATCAAAATATCACGTTGCTTCAAGATGGTGCTTTGTTCCATTCGAAAACGTTTGTTTAACCATCGCTGCCAGAGTGTCCGCATCATCCAAACTCCTAATCATTGACCTCCACCTGGTCCAAAAGTAGGTGAGCATCCTGCTCGGTCATTTTCATACGGTGTGCAGCCACCGCTGGAAACACTGTTTGTATATCGTCTGTAATGACATATTCACGACCTTCCACAAATGCCAATGCCTGAGCAGCCATTTTAATTGCGAGTAAAGCGCGTGTTGAAAGACCATGTGATTGCAAGCGACTGTAAGAAGCCAAGTCTAATATGTAATTTAATACGACATCACTTAAATACACCTGCTGCACACACTGTTGCATCAACACAATATCGCCATGACTCAATACAGGTGTAATTTGCTCAAGAAGTGTCTGTCTTGACGCATCAAGTAAGAGGCTTTTTTCTGCCGCACGTGACGGATATCCCAAGCTCAGTCGCATGAGGAAACGATCGAGCTGCGATTCAGGAAGTGCATAAGTGCCGCTCTGAAAAATTGGATTTTGTGTAGCAATCACCCAAAATGGCTCGGGGAGTTTATATGTCACACTATCTAAGGTCACTACGCCCTCTTCCATCGCTTGCAACAGTGCACTTTGCGTTTTGGGGCTACAACGATTGATTTCATCGGCCAGTAAAATCTGGGTAAAAATAGGGCCATGCTTAAACTCAAAATTAGATTCTTTTTGATTAAACATATTCATGCCAATCACATCACTGGCCAGCATATCGTTGGTAAATTGAATCCGATTAAAGTGCAACCCCGCAAGCTTAGCCAAAGCACTGGCCAAAGTTGTTTTACCTAATCCCGGTAAATCTTCAAATAGCACATGCCCATTGGCCAGCAAACAGACCAAGGACAGCTTGGTTTGAACCGGTTTATCTAAAATGATCTGATTAATCTGATTTAAAAAAAGCTGAATGCTTGGCGTGTAATGTTCAATATGATGTTGAAGAGATGAATGTTCTTTGAAATATGTCGATGATTCTAATTGTTGTTTTTTCCACATTGAAATGGCTCATAAAAAAACGGCATATGCTCAAACATACACCGTTTTTTATTTTTTCTAAAGCAATTACATAACGATTAACACGGACATTTCTTCAAATTTCCACCTTTCGATGGATAGCGAGAGTCGACACAATAGCGATGAAAAGTTTTTTCATCCATCGGGGTCAAATCCGCGTGGTGCTTCTTCATATGATCCAAATAAGTCTGATAATCAGGCACCCCTACCATCAAGCGAAAACTTTGCTGTAAGCGCTTAAATAAATTTGCAATTCTCGACCAATTCTTAGGTGAGAGAAGCAGATCTTTTTGCGACATAATGGTCATTTTGATGATTTTCACAATCATCGCCTTACCTTTTTTTCCAATTCTTAGTTCCATCGCTATTTTCCTTGTGTGACGGTAGACGCATCTGCATCCTCATACACAGCAGGTGCTTCATTGACCGTAGGGACTTTGCTTGCAAGCGCACGACGAATCACGCCAATCGACGCAATCACCATGACGATTGCAACCACCATAAAGAAACCACATAGCACTGCATTGATTTGGTTTGAAATCACTACAGCTTGCATTTCTGCCATTGTTTTTGCTGGCTTTAATAGCTCACCACGAGCAATTGCATCTGAAAAACGGTTGGCCTGTGCCAAAAAGCCAATTTTTGGATTTTCGTGGAAAATCTTTTGCCAGCCAGCCGTCATACAGGTAATAAGTAAGAAAATTGTTGGAACAATCGTGACCCAAACATACTTTTCTTTTTTCATCTTAAACAAGATGACTGTACCTAAAATCAGTGCCATTGCAGCAAGCATTTGGTTACCTACACCAAACAGCGGCCACAACGAGTTAATCCCACCAAGCGGATCAACTACGCCTTGATAAACGAAGAAGCCCCATCCACCCACAGCAACAGCAGTACCGATAATATTACCCACGAAGGAGCCTGATTTTTTGATTGCGGGAATCACAATACCAACAGTGTCCTGAACCATAAAACGGCATGCACGGGTACCGGCATCAACTGCGGTTAAAATAAATAAAGCTTCAAACAAGATCGCAAAGTGATACCAGAAGGCCATCATCGAGCGATTGTTGAAAATTTCAGAGATGATGTGCGCCATACCAATGGCAAAGGTTGGTGCTCCACCCGTACGCGATAAAATGGTCGACTCACCTACTTCTTGAGCCAGCAAGGTTAATGCTTCTGGGGTAACCACAAAACCAAGGTTACGCACCGCTTCTGCTGCGGTTTCGACCGTAGTCCCTAAAACGGCTGCCGGTGCATTAATGGCAAAGTACACTCCCGGATCCAGCACTGTTGCACAGATCATGGCCATGATGGCCACAAATGATTCCATTAACATACCGCCATAACCAATCATACGAATATTGACTTCGTTGTCGACCAGTTTTGGTGTGGTGCCACTTGAAACCAAGGCGTGGAAACCTGAAATCGCACCACAGGCAATGGTAATAAACAAAAACGGGAACAAACTACCAGAAAATACTGGACCCGTCCCATCAATAAAATGTGTGACCGCTGGCATTTTGAGCTCAGGTAATGCCACCATAATGCCGATTGCCAGACCAGCAATCACACCAATTTTTAAGAAAGTCGATAAATAATCACGTGGCGCAAGCAGTAACCAAACCGGTAATACCGAAGCAATAAAGCCATAAACTATTAGGCACCAAGTGAGTTGTGTACCTGTCAGGGTGAAAAATGGCCCCCAATATGGATCGGCTGCAATATGTCCACCATACACAATGGCCAGCATCATCAGTACAAAGCCGATGATCGAGACTTCTGCGATTTTACCCGGACGTAAATAGCGCATATACACCCCCATAAAGAGTGCGATTGGAATGGTTGCGGCAATACTAAATACGCCCCATGGACTGTGTGCCAATGCTTTGACCACCACCAGTGCCAGAACCGCTAGAATGATAATCATGACGCCCAGTGCACCCAGCATCACAACCACACCTGCAAAAGAACCGAGCTCTTGTTTAGCCATTTCACCCAGCGAGCGTCCGTCTCGGCGCGTCGAGATAAACAAGACCATAAAGTCTTGTACTGCACCAGCCACCACAACACCGACCAAAAGCCAGATAGTGCCTGGCAAATAACCCATCTGCGCGGCAAGAATAGGACCAACCAAAGGCCCTGCACCTGCAATTGCAGCAAAGTGATGCCCAAACAATACATATTTATTGGTTGGAACATAATCTAAGCCATCGGTTAAACGATGTGCAGGGGTTAACCGTCGGGAATTTAATTCAAATACTTTGGTAGCGATGAATAAACTGTAAAAACGATACGCAATGCTGTAAACGCAGATGGCCGCGAGCACGAGCCAAACGGCGTTGACATGCTCACCTCGACTGATGGCAAGGATCCCAAATGAAACTGCGCCAATAATGGCAACCAAACTCCAACCAAGTTTTGCGCTGAGGGTAGATTTCCTTTGTATATTATCCATTTATAACCTCATTGTTTGAAACACGAAATGCCCTTTAAAACGTATTTTTTTGAAACTTAAGCTCGTGACTTTACTCCTTATTTTGTTATTTTAATGTACTACTTTGGCATAAAAAAAGGGTGATAATCTATCACCCTTTCATCATAATCTATTCAATCAAGATTATGCACGCTCTAAATATTCACCTGTACGGGTGTCTACACGAACGCTTTCTTCTTGCTGAACAAATAAAGGTACGCGTACTACAGCACCTGTTTCAAGTTTCGCAGGCTTACCGCCACCGCCAGAGGTATCGCCACGAACACCCGGATCGGTTTCAACAATTTTTAATACCACAAAGTTTGGCGCACTAACGTTTAATGGAACACCATTAAACAGCATGATGGTGCACTTCTCGTTCGAGTCGTCTTTTAACCATTTCGCTGCATCGCCCATTGCAGTTTTGTCTGCTGCAATTTGTTCAAACGTAACAGGGTCCATGAAATTCCATAGCTCGCCGTCGTTGTAAAGATAGTCCATCTCAACTTCAACAATATCAGCAGCTTCTAATGAATCACCAGACTTGAATGTTTTTTCTAAAACTTTACCTGTTTTAAGGTTACGAAGTTTTACACGGTTGAACGCTTGACCTTTACCAGGTTTTACATATTCATTTTCCATGATTGAACATGGGTTACCGTCAAGCATGACTTTAAGGCCTTGCTTGAATTCATTTGTAGAATAACTGGCCATGACTGGCACACTCCAAACTTACTAACTTAAATGTATTAATGCTAGACTAGCATTATTTTTTCCGTGTCGCATGATAAACTATTTATATCAAGAGCAAAACTGGCAATCGCAACTCAGTGATCTAATCACCGATCCTTTTGAGTTACTTGATCAGTTAGAGATCTGTTCAGATGCATTATTGTCTGGGGCAATTTTAGCATCCAAAAGCTTCAAATTACGGGTTCCTCGTGCTTTTGTAGGTAAAATGCGTAAAGGTGATCCACTCGATCCTTTGCTGCTGCAAGTATTGCCGCATCATCTTGAACTTGAAGAACATCCTGAATTTGTGACTGATCCACTGGGTGAAGAAGCAGCCAACCAGCTCCCTGGCGTTTTACATAAATATCAATCTCGTTTTTTACTCACCCTGACCGGTGCGTGTGCTGTTCATTGTCGTTATTGCTTTCGTCGGCATTTCCCTTATCAGGAAAACTTACCTAAACAGGATGACTGGCCCCAAATTAAAGCCTATATCGAGCAAAATCCACATATCAATGAAGTAATTTTAAGTGGTGGAGATCCGCTCACTCTCAGTAACCGTAAACTTAAACTTTGGATCGAACGCCTAGAATCGCTTCAGCAAGTGAAAATTTTACGTATTCACTCGCGTGTTCCAGTGGTGATCCCGCAGCGTCTTGATACTGAATTGCTTGAAATTTTAAAAAGTACGCGCTTACGCATTATTGTGGTCATTCATGCCAACCATGCCGCCGAACTTGATGATCAAACCTGTGCATATTTAGAGAAATTAAGCCAACATGGGATTACCGCCTTGAATCAGGCAGTATTGCTTAAAGGCGTAAATGATGATGCACAAACTTTGATTGAACTCAGTCAGCGCTTGTTCGATGCACGCGTGATGCCGTATTATCTGCATGTACTTGATAAAGTAAAAGGTGCTCAGCATTTTGATCTGAGCGGATCAAGAATCGATGAGATTTATCATGACATTTTGGCGGGCCTACCGGGTTATCTTGTTCCAAAACTGGTTCGAGAGATTGCTGGCGAAAAAAACAAAACACCGTTATTTGGCAAGCTGACTTTTTAATTAACACATATTACAGCCAATATGAATAAAGTTTTTACCGACATTCTTCAACGTCCCATCATTTTCAATCGAAATGAACTGAGCTTTGCTGCCGCAGAGCCAGACGCCGTGGCATGTTGGGTCAGTTCGCTTTCACTTTTACCGCTCGGTGATGCTGCCAAAGCATTATTTGAAGCACTGATTGAAATCAACGAACTTGAATGCTCAGAGACGCTTCGATTTGATTTTTTACAGATTTTATCACCGCAATTCAATCATGTACTGCAACATCTTGAAAGCCACTTTTTTAATCAAGGTCTGATTCATAGCGATCGAAACGATCATATTATTGAACTTGCTTTTCGCTTAAGAACCTGCCTGGCGAATGGTTATATCATTATCGCCAAGCAAAGTTCAGCACAATTGGCGCAGCAAAAGTTTTCAATTTTTGCCCTGAAAAAAAAGAAAAATCTTAAGGCAGCCAAAACATTATCGATTTACTATGCCATGCATGAGTTAACTCAACTGGTGTATCAGCAGCAAATGATGTACAGCAAACCTGCCACTGGCCAATGGTTATGCATTCACTGGTTGTTTGATCTGGCACAAAAAGGCAAAGTAGAGCTCGAAAACATCAACCAGCTGCAAGGTCTTAATCGACCTCTTAAAAATATTTTACGATCCTATCATCAAGTCATTTTGCTGCATATTCTCAATACCAATCAGATTCGTCAGTCGGAAATTCAGTCTTTATACGAATGTAGTTTTGAATGGGCAAAGCTGATTCAACTCGAATATAAAGAATCTCAAAGCTCGAAGTATGTTATTGATAAAACCAAAGATCTGCCGCCAGCCTATAATCGAAAGCAATATCCGGCAATTTTTCCAAATTTATTTATTTCAACACAACCCTTGCTCGAACATATCACTGCAACACTTCACAAGAGTGATGATTATCTCTCTACAATAGAAAAACAGTTTTTAACGCCTGCGCTTAAGTTTCATGTACAAAATATTTTAGGAAGTATTGGCGAGCGTCGTCATGAGCGTTTTGAATCATCAGGCCAATTACATATTTGCTTTGGTCTTCATACTGCTCATTTTTACTTGTCAAAAAGCAAAAACTTTATCGACACCCTTGAGCACGACATCGTACTAAACGAAACTACAGATCACTTCTCCATTGAAAATATTGATAAAACACTGTTTTCACCACCATCACGCTTATCGCGTGAAGCAAAAAAAATCTATATGACTGATATCCTCGATATGAGTGTAAGTGGTTACCGTATCAAATGGCCTGAGGAAATCCCTGCTCATTTAAAAACTGGCGAGTTGATTCTGGTTAAAGAGAACATCCATGGCAAATGGCGTGGCGGTGTGATTCGCTGGATCAAACAAGCCTCAGAAAAAAATCTTGAAATGGGACTCGAAATTTTAACCAAAGACGTTTTGCCCTGTGCGGTACGTCTAGAAAATCAAGATCAATCACATTATCTGCCCGCTCTACTGGTTCAAAGTCAGCATTTAGATCATGCAAAACTCACCTTAATCATCGCCAACTATTCTGTTTTTCAGCAACAAAATACTCTAAAACTTCAAATAGGCACCGAGGAATTTGTACTTTATTTACTCAAAGCTCAATTAATTACGCAAAGTTTTATTCAGTTTGAGTTTGATTTACCCGATGAAGCACAAAAAAATACGCTAAAAAACGTTATGATACGTCACAGCAGAGTGAACTAACGATACGTTAAGGACAAAATTGAAGTGAGAAACGCGTTGCTTAATAAAAATTCAAAACACTCCGACCTCCGCATTCTCTTCATAGACGATAATCAGCTTCGCTATAATCAATTTATTGATCTTTTGGCAGCCAAGGATTACAGCGCTCAAGCGATTTTGCTCGATGATCTGATCAGTTTTGAAAAATATCTTAAGCAGCGCTGGGATCTGGTCATTTTTGCAAATGCTTATGATCTTGATCTGGCGCAGACGATTGCAATAGTGCAGCAACAGGCAGAGCCGAGCTTACCGATTCTATTTCTGACTACCGGCACCCTTACTGCTATCGAGCAAACGCACTTGATACAGCAAGGCCTGTATGATTTGATCGATCTTTCTCAGCCTGAGCAGTTTTATGTGGTGCTGTCACGTGCTTTAAATTACAGTGCCTTGCTTCAAAACGAACATCGTTTAAACAATGAGTTAAATGCAGCTCACCTTCGAACTCAGTCATTGGTCCGTCAAAGTCGCAAAGCCGTCGCATTGATTGAAGAAGGCATTCACATTCAAGCCAATGCCGAATATTTGGCACTCTTTAAGATCGCACACCAAGATGATGTAATTGGCTTGCCTTTACTGGATATACTGCAACCTGAAAATGTAGCTGCATTTAAACAGTTTTTTAAACGGATTAGCGTGCAACATCCCGAACGAAACCGCATCGTTCTTCAATCTCAGCATCCCGAACTGATTAATAACGACCCTTTACGTTTGAATTTTTTGCCACATGGCGATGATACCGTTCAACTGAGCATCGATTGTGAGCAGTTCGATACACCATTAATTGATTTTGAATTTGAATCACTTGAACCACAAAAAATTGATGATGTTGATCTACCAGATCTTGTGCAAAACAGTCCATTTGATACCGTTGAGTGGCTCAATCAACAGCTTAAACGCGCGCCAGCCAAACTGAACAGTATTGTCATTTTTGCACCACTCTATCACTTTGAAGCGATTTATTCACATGAATGGCGTGCAATACCAGCTTACTTTAATGAGATCGAAACAGTCATTGAACGTTTTTTAGAAGCCGTTGCATTTCAAAAACTCGATCACGGCGCATATCTCGCCATTTTTCAGGCGGTTTCAATTGAAGCCTTACGTACAGAACTCATGCAGCTAGAAACTAAAATTAGCAAGACGTTCCCTTATGTTAGCCAAAGTTTGAATCTAGAAACCTTACTTAAAACAGGATACTGCCTTATACCAAGCCAAGTTGAACATACAGAGAGTCTTGAAAACTATATCAACAAAGCCTTGCATCAGGCATTACCTCACAAGGAAACCACTCAAGCTTCTCCAAAAAGCACACCACACGTTCAACTACAACGGCATGTTGTCACAGCACCTGCTGAATTGAATACAAGTTTTGCACAGCAGATCAAAAATCAACTCGAGCAAAATACACTCGAGCTTCGCTATCAACAGCTCTACGACAAACAAGACCAGACATTATATATTTATGAAGTCAGCTATGGTCATTTAAATAATAATCAATGGGATAGCCTGCTCGATCATACAGATCTTCAAGATGCACCTGAATTGATGCTCCAGCTGGATCGTTATGTACTTGAACAGTCAGTCAAGCAACTCAAACAATTTATTCAGCAGTATCCATCTGCCAAACTGATCATTAATTTAAGTGAATTTTTCTTGGCTTTGCCGCAAATTTCTGCACTCATGCAACAGCTACTCTCTATATTAGGAAGTAAAGAACAGCATCCAATTGTGATTCAACTACCTTTTTCAGCACTAAATAAAATTACATCTCAAGCACAGCAGCAACTTTCAATACTGCACCAGTGCGGTGTATTCATTTCGATTCGTAATTATATGCCAGATCCGCAACTCAGTTCGATTTTGCAAAAGAGTAATGTGCGTTATTTGCGTCTCAATGCGAAGTTTAATCAGGACTTATCAGTTGAACAATCAGCACTGGATTTACAGGCTCAAATCGAACATGCCCAGCTTCCTGCGACCATTGAACTCATTATGCCCGAGCTTAATGATGTCAATGTATTTGCAAATGCGTGGAATATTAGCGCGCGTTATCTGCAAGGCAACTACTTTCAAGTTAAACTTGATCGTCTGGTCGATGTTCAAGATCAACACTGAGCCGTATAACAGACATAAAAAAACGGGCATAAGGCCCGTTTTTTTGTTTTTCAGTATTAACGTTTGATAGAACGTGACATACCAGAGAAACGTTGTTTGAACTTGTCGATACGACCGCCTGTATCTACGTTCTTTTGCTTACCAGTGTAAAATGGGTGGCAAGCTGAACATACGTCAAGGTAAAGAGTGTCTTTAGCAAGTGCAGAACGAGTTTCAATAACGTTACCGCATGAACAAGTAGCAACTAATTTTTCGTATTTTGGGTGAATATCGGCGCGCATGGTCGATGACTCCTAATTGAAGAAAGGCTTAAGCTGTCATCGCAATCAACCACTCTCAATATAAAAACTGAGGAAAAAGGCTAAATCATTAGCAGGTTAACACGACAACAGACCATTCTTTTGGCCCACCGAGGCTTATAAGCCAGAGCTAAGCACAACAAGTGGGTAAAATTATACGCCTTTTAAAGCAAAATTGCGAATCTTTATTCTGATCGCACCAGCGTTTCTTCATCAGATTGCTGCTTGGCCAAATAATTCGCAATAATTCCACAGGTCATGAGCTGAATTTGATGGAAAATCATAATCGGCAATACAATCATACCTAGCGGCTGACCAATGAATAAGATCTGCGCCATAGGTACACCACTGGCCAAAGTTTTTTTGGAGCCACAGAAAAAAATAGAAATTTGGTCTTCGCGGTTAAAGCCAAGCAATCGAGAAATATAAAATGCACTCAGCATAATGATGGTGAGTAGCACTGAGCATGAAATAATCAATGCAATCAGTGTTCCAATTCCAACCTGATGCCACAAACCGGCAATCACTGCACTACTAAATGCACTGTAAACCACCATTAAAATAGTGCCCTGATCAAATGCTTTTACAATACTTGGCACTTTTGCCATGAGTGGGAAAACATAAGGTCGAAGAAGCTGCCCTAAAATAAATGGCACCAACAACAAAAGTGCAATTTGAATAATTGAAGATGTTGGATCGTAATCATGCTTTGAATGACCAAAAATAAATAGACTGACCATTACAGGTGTAATGAACATTCCGATTAGATTTGAAAACGATGCACTGCATACTGCGGCTGCAACATTGCCTTTAGCTACTGAAGTGAAGGCAATTGATGATTGGACGGTAGAGGGCAAAAAGCACATAAACAAGAAGCCCCAATATAGCTCTTGTCCTAAAATAGGTACCAAAACAGGCTTGGCCAATAAGCCGAGTGCAGGAAAAAATACAAAGGTAAAAATAAACACTAAACCATGTAGCCGCCAATGCATGATGCCTTGAACAATCGCTTCACGAGATAGTTTGGCGCCATGTAAAAAGAATAAAATGGCAATCGCAATATTGGTTACGACGCTAAATATATCTGCAGCATGCCCGTAAATTGGTACAAAAGAGGCCAACAATACCATCGTAAAGAGTAATAAAGTGAAGCGATCTAAAGCCAACAGCTTAAGCATGGAACAATATCCTTATGTATATGTAAGAAGACCAGTAACACTGTGTTTACTAAAAGGTAAACGCTATGTTACTGGTCTGACAGCATAAATCCAGTTTTTTGAAGAAATGCGCGTTATTTAGTTAAACTATTTCACTCAAGCGTTAATTATTACGCGCATTATTATCTTGCTGGATCAATTCGATTTTATAACCATCTGGATCTTCAACAAATGCAATTACGGTCACGCCGCCCTTCATTGGACCTGCTTCACGTACCACCTTGCCACCACGTTGTTTGATTTCTTCACATGCCTTATAGGCATCTTCAACACCAATGGCGATGTGACCATACGCATTTCCTAACTCATAGCTAGAGGTATCCCAGTTATGTGTCAGCTCTAAAACAGTATGATCATCTTCACTGCCATAGCCAACAAATGCCAAAGTGAAACGGCCTTCTTCGTAATCACGTTTGCGCAGTAAGGTCATGCCTAAAACTTCGGTATAAAACTGGAGAGAATTCTCTAAATTACCTACTCGCAACATTGTATGAAGCATT
The DNA here is from genome assembly GCF_023614015.1 of Acinetobacter sp. ACZLY 512. NCBI lineage: Bacteria > Pseudomonadati > Pseudomonadota > Gammaproteobacteria > Moraxellales > Moraxellaceae > Acinetobacter > Acinetobacter sp. ACZLY 512. The sequence goes on along the minus strand of NZ_JAKIVI010000018.1, from coordinate 33,027 downwards.
CGCATTGTTAATCACCTGTGCCTTTCGTTTGAATTTGCTTGAGTTCATGCGCCTTGAGCAACTTGGCAACCCAAACCACCAAAACAAGAATTGGAATTCCAATTAAGGTCGTCATTAAGAAAAATTGAGGATAGCCAATGTGCGTTACGATGGTGCCTGAGTACCCACCCAGAAGTTTTGGTGTGAGCGTCATCAGTGAACTAAAGATAGCATATTGTACCGCTGTAAAGGACACACTCGTCAAGCTTGATAAAAATGCAATAAATGCAGCACCGGCTAAACCAGAAGCCAAGTTATCGACCACAATCGCAAAATATAACCAGAGCGAGCTATATGGCTTGATGACTTTCCCTTTAAGCTCAATATTGCTTTGATCATTCGGATTGATCAATGCAACTGGTTCAACACTGATATCGAGTTCATTTTTAGCCCCTACTCCCTGTGCAACATGATAAGCCAGCGAAGTATTCACTAATGTACGCGATCCATCTGTCACTGTGGCCTGGAGCTGTTTCGTGCTGGAGCCAGTTAACATTTTAGTCTCAACAACAGCACTAAAAGCACCTGTTTTATCAAGCTTGGCTGGATATGGCTTGCCATCAAGCTGCAGCACAATTTTTTGTGCGTCTGTTAGTGCTGGCCCAAAATACTGCCCTTTAACCACAATACTGTTTTGTGGCTCGTTTAGTGAGATGATATTTCGTCCCATGACAGGCAATAACATCAAATGCGCCTGATTGATATCACCCACAATATAGGGTTGAACCACTGCAACTTTACTTTGCTGTGCGGCATCGGCATAACCGGTAGATACCTGAAACTGGGTTGTATTTTTTAGCACTTCGGTAGGCACCTTGACCGTCCAGTACCCCACTTCATCGGTATCCGCCAGATATTGCTGACCACCAACATTCACCTGAACCTGTCCAAGCGGCTGCCCCGACTTAACCAAGCCAATAAAAATCAAGTTGGTTGAGCTTGCTAATACTGCACCTATAAACATCAATTTCATGATATTCATACGTTGTGCCAGTAAGCCTCCCAAGAAACCACCCACCAAACTAAAAATAACACCATAAATTTTAACTGCTTCTGCAATCTGTTCTTTGGTGAAATTGAGATCTTGATAAAAAACGTTGGAAATTACACCCGCGATGATATCGGAAATACGATAAAAACCAATCAGTAACAGAAGGACCAAAGCCAGCTTGGTGCCATAACGCTGAAAAAAATCGAGGACTGGATTAATCCATGTCTCTTTGGCCATCTGCTTGTTGACGACACCTGCACGAACCAGAAGTGTGCCTACAGCCAGTGCTACGGCAGCCGCGGTAATAAAGCGTAGCGCCTCAATTAAAAATAATAAAATATTGTCTTGAATCGATAGCCAACTCACTAATTGTTCAGCCAAATGACCAGTAAACAAATAGCTCAAAACAAAGCAAATTACAGCAACAAAAAAGACCAGCACCAAACGGAAATAATCGCGGCGCTGGTAGCTTTTATAGACACGATCAACCTTTGGTTCTCGAATGATTAAGGTGGTTAAAATCCCCACCAGCATCACTGCTGCCATAGTTAAATACGTATATTTCCAAGCTTCATATATATAGTTCCCTTTGGCAGTTCCCAAATAGGCAGCTAAAAACAAAGCACCCGCACCCGCCACAATCATCCCGATTCGATAACCTGCGTTATAGGTTGCAGCAAGAACCGTTTGCATCTGGGTTTCGGCCAGTTCAATACGGTAAGCATCAATTACGATATCTTGCGTAGCAGCTGAAAAACCAAGCAACACTGCACCAACCGCCATTTGAATGAGATAACTCTGGCCGAGCGCCGGATCTGAAAAAGCCATAATCGAAATAGCAACAATGATCAGAATTTGCGCAATTAACAGCCATGCGCGGCGTCGACCGAGTGTTTTGGTCAAGACGGGTACTGGAAGTTCATCGATTAGTGGCGCCCACACAAACTTAAATGAATATCCCAAAGCCGCCCAACTAAAAAAAGTGACCGCGCTCTTATCAATTCCAGCCTCGCCCAACCATAACGATAAGCTAGAAAAAATCAGCAGAATGGGAATCCCCGCCGAAAATCCGAGAAACAGCATAATCAGAGCACGGCGGTCAAGAAATGCAGCAAACGCAGCTTTCCATCCTGTAGTTTGTGTAGTCATTCGCTTATTATTTTCCGAAATTTTCATCTAGGCGCCTATTCAATCGCTTTATTGGCACGGTTTCAATATTGTTTATGCAAAGCGCCCTACTTTTGACGATTAAATCAGCATCAACGCTTGATCTTTTAGACTAAACCTGTATACCTTTAAATCTCAACTCTGTTTATTTTTTGGATTTCACCTGTGACCCAAAGACTCGATCAAATGGCTTCAACTCTTTCTTCAACCACAACAACAGCGAATACCTCAAAAACCAATAACGTTCCGTCTGCATTCGAGCAAAATGAGATTCAGAGTACTTTAGAGAAAACGGCACTTAAAGCAGCACAGCTTACTCATATTCCAAAGCTCGAAGATATTCCGTCTTCGACTCGACGCATCAAGCCGCTCAATAACTTTCTAGGGCAAGATCGCGCCAGAGCATCAGTCGAGGCAGGCATTTCGCTGCCTTACTCAGGCTACAATATCTTTGCCGTTGGTACGGCGGGTTTGGGCAAACGCACCATGATCAAGCGTTTGCTGCAACAGCACGCAAAAAGTATGCCTACGCCAGACGACTGGGTGTATGTCAATAACTTTAAAAACGCCAGACAACCGCTTGCGCTGCGCTTTCCTGCCGGTACGGGACCAAAATTCCAAAGCGCATTGCATCACGCTTGGCAAACCATTTTAAAACAGCTAGAGCGTCGTTTTACCGCAGAAACCTACCACAATCGAATTGAACAAATTCGTCAGGAAACTGGTAAAGAGCAGCAAGATGCGCTAGTCGAACTCACCAAAGAAGGTGAGGAACTTGATCTAAAACTGATCTCGCGCAATGAAGAGCATTGCTTTGTGCCTGTTCAGTATAAAGACGATCAAGTACATGAAATGACACAAAACGATATCGAGGCATTGTCGAGTAAAGAACGTGCTGAAATTGCCTCCAATATTCGTTATATGGACAAAAAGCTTGAGCGTTTAGGGTTACACCTCGGCTCACTTGAAGATGATGCACGTGATCGTGTGTCGGTGCTGAATCGTGATATCGCTAAACAAGTGGTGATACCGCGTATGGAACAAATCCTGAACAAGCATAAAACAGTTCAAGGCTTGGATGAGTTTTTAAAGCATTACGCCGACGATATTATTCAAAATGTCGAAATGATTTTGGAACAGGAGGAAGATGATTTCTCGCCTGCGTTATTTAATCGCGTTCCATCTCGTTATCAAGCCAATACCATTGTGACCAACAAGCCAAACAGTGGCGCACCGGTTATTTTTGATGATTTCCCAACACATTATAATCTGCTCGGTCATGTCGAACAGCTCACACAAAATGGCACCATCACCACAGACTTTACCTTGATCCGTCCGGGATGTCTGCATCAGGCGAATGGTGGCTTTTTAATGCTTGAAGCCGAGCAATTACTTGAGCAGCCGTATGCTTGGCAGGGTTTAAAGCGCGCGCTTAAATCTGGACAGCTTAAACTTTCATCACTTGAACATATGCTGACCCTTACAGGCAGTATCTCGATTGAACCTGCCGCCGTACCACTTGATGTAAAAGTAATTTTGATGGCCGAACCTGAAATTTATTATGAAATTTTAGAGGTAGAGCCAGAGCTTGGCAGTGTATTTAAAATACGTGCAGACTTCACCGATACCTTACAGCGTAACGAAGTGAATGAACAAGCCTATATGCAGCTCATTGCAGATTACGTTCAGGCCGACAAACTCTTGCCATTTGATCGCTCTGCGCTGGCAGCCCTACTCACCGATTCAAGCCGTCAAGCCGAAGACCAGAGTTCGCTTTCTTTACATGCCTCAACCTTAGGTGATCTGATCCGTGAGGCGCATCATCATGCCTTCAAAGCGGGTGACAAAATTGTATCGGACAAGCATATCAATCTTGCATTACAACATCGTCAATATCGCTTAGGCTATTTGCGTGAACTATATTGGCAAGACCTCTCGCGCGGAACACAGCTAATTGAAACACGTGGGCATCGTCTTGGTCAGATCAATGCCTTATCGGTCATTCATTATGCCGATGTCGAATTTGGCTTACCTTCACGCCTGACAGCTTCGGTCTATCAAGGTGGCGGCGATATTCTAGATATTGAACGCAGTGTCGAACTCGGCGGCTCGCTGCATGCCAAAGGCGTGTTACTGATGTCGAGCTTTCTTAAAGCTCATTTTGGTCGCTCTCAGATTCTACACTTCTCTGCGGCCTTGGCATTTGAACAAAGCTATGGTCAGGTCGATGGAGATAGCGCAACTGTCGCAGAGCTTTCAGCACTTATTTCTGCAATTAGTCAGTTGCCAATTGATCAGTCTTGGGCGATTACGGGTTCAATGAATCAGCTCGGTCAGGTACAACCAATTGGCGGCGTTAATGCCAAAATTGAAGGCTTCTACGATGCCTGTAAATTACAAGGTTTGACTGGTAAGCAAGGTGTGATCATTCCACGTCAAAACATGCAGCATTTGATGCTTCGTCAGGATGTGATTGAGGCTGTAAATAACGGGCAGTTCCATGTACATGCGATTGAAACTATAGATCAGGCACTCGAAATTCTGATGGCCCGTCCTGTTGGTGTTTTACATAAAAAAGGACGCTACAGCAAAGGCTCAATCTATGCAGCCGTCATGGAGCAGTTAGAATACTGGCAAGCCATTGAAGATGGTGATGAGGTCGAGGACGAACCGAAAAAGAAACGTAAAAAAAAGAAAAAAACCAAATCTGAAGATAAAAAAGCGTCTGAAGATGAACGTAATACCGCTCAAGTTGAAGAAAGTGTTGCGGTCTTCCCGTTTGCCAAACGTAAAGCGCGTCGTAAAAACACTTAAGTAAGACTTTAGATCAAATAAAAAAGGCGGATCATATGATCCGCCTTTTTTATGGTTGAGGCATCATTCAATTAAGTAGTTTGCTCATGGCGCTTAAACACCAACTCTTGCGCTGTAGAGTTTTCTTTATCGAAGAAATAGCCTTCCGAATTAAATTCTTGAAGCGCTTTCAACTCATTGATTTGATGTTCAATCATAAATCGTGCCATTAAGCCTCTGGCTTTTTTTGCATAAAAACTGATGACTTTAAATTTGCCATTCTTTTCATCCAAAAACACTGGCTTAATGATTTTGGCCTGAATCTTAGATTCTTTTACCGATTTATAATATTCATCTGAGGCCAGATTCAGCAAAATTTCACTCCCTGCATCTTTTAAATCTGTATTAATGAGATCAGTAATTTGACTTCCCCAGAATTCGTAAAGATTGTGTCCGCGCGAATTGTGCAGTTTGGTTCCCATTTCAAGGCGATACGGCATCATCAAGTCAAGCGGTCGAAGTAGTCCGTATAAACCTGAAAGCATACGTAAGTGCGTTTGGGCAAATGCAATATCTTTTTCTTTAAGATGATACGCATCGAGCCCTGTATAAACATCACCTTTGAAAGCAAAAATCGCCTGTCTGGCATTGGCTAAATTAAACTCAGGAGACCAATCACGAAAGCGTTCTACATTCAAATTGGCTATTTTTTCACTCACACTCATCAAACTGGCGATTTCAGTCGCAGATAAACTACGACAAAAGTCGATAAGCTCTTGTGAATGGTCTAATAGTCTTGGTAATGTATGTTCATCGGTAGGAAGTGTAGATTCGTAATCTAAAGTCTTAGCAGGAGAAATGAGTGCGAGCATATACATCCTTAGGTAAATTGGTTAAATAATAGTTAATCAGACTATATCAGTAGATAAATTTTAACGCCAATCTGTGTTTTTGTTGGCGTTAATCGGTAAAATACCGCATTCTCCTGCTACTAATCGATCGTCCTATGTCCGAACAGATGTTCATTCAGGGTCCTGTGGGTCAAATTGAAGTTTTTGTAGACCGTCCACAGGGTGAAGCGAAAGGATTTGCTGTCGTTTGTCACCCCCATCCGTTGCAAGGCGGAACCCCTCAACACAAAGTTCCAGCACTCTTGGCTCAACTTCTTGTCGAGCAAGGTTGTATTGTTTACCGACCAAGTTTTCGTGGTTCAGGTGAAAGTCATGGTGAGCATGATGAAGGTCATGGCGAAACAGATGATATTCTGACTGTCATTGATCATGCACGAAAAGCCCATATCACACTTCCGTTTTATGCAGGTGGGTTTAGCTTTGGCGCACATGTAATGGCCAAAAGTTATGCCGCCCTACCGGATGAGTTAAAACCAAAACAAACCATCTTATGTGGATTGCCAACTGCAACCGTGGCAGGCGTACGTCATTATGTGACTCCACCTCTCAAAGGTGACATTCTCTTTATTCATGGCGAGCAAGATGAAGTCACTTTGCTTTCTGATATGATTGAATGGGCCAAACCGCAGCGCCACTTAATCACAGTGTTACCAGGCGCCAACCACTTCTTTACGGGTTATCTAAAACAATTACGAATCGCTATTTCGCGCTTCTTATTTGTTCAATAAAAATTATTTTACAGTTTGATCTAAATTGTAAGTATCTAAAGATGCTCATTTTGTAATGAGCATCTTTTTTATTTTAATGTGCTTTTGGAACCTGCTCTAACGCGGTGACCAATAATTTCCAGCATTTCTCTACAGTATCTACTTTCACTCGCTCGCCGGGTGCATGTGCCCCTTTAATATCTGGGCCGAATGACACCATTTGCAAGTGCGGATAATGCTGAGCAATAATGCCGCATTCAAGTCCAGCATGAATCACCTTTAGTTCAGGCTTGATATTAAAGGCAGTTTGATAAGCATCTTGTAAACATTTCAAAGCTGCCGAATCCGGATTAGGCGTCCAGCCAGACACCAATTCAGCGCGTGTGGCTGCTAAATCATACTTTGCAAAGTGCTCTACGATCTGCTGAGAAAAATGCTCTGCCGATTCATTTCGCATGGATCGAACCATTATCACCGCTTGAAAACCCTGTGCTTGGTCGATATGCACCACACCGATATTATTTGATGTTTCAACCACATCACTGAGCACTTCGCTCCAAGTGACCACGCCATAAGGACAACCCGACAATGCGGCCAGCACGTGATTTTGTTGCTGAGTCTCCAGTACATCATGATGTGTATCTTGAATTAAACGTAAATCTATATTGAATTGATCGTCTATCCCCTTGAGTGCTTGCAACCACTGTGCCTCGTATTCATCTAGCCGTTGCTCAAGCAAATCAATATTTTTTTTAGGTAGAATGATTTTGGTACTGGCCTCACGCGGTAAGGCATTTCGGGCAGTACCTCCATGAAATTCAATTAAATAACCTTCAAGTTCAGCCAAATGCTGGTGCAAAAACCGCGATAAAATTACGTTCGCGTTGCCACGGCCCAAGTGAATGTCAATGCCTGAGTGACCTCCTCTCAAACCAGTCACACAGATCTCTACCGATTCCAAATCCATCTGAGGTGCCGCGACGTATTCAAGTGCTTGTGATACCTCAACATCCTGACTACCTGCACAGCCCAAATACAACTCTCCCCACTCTTCGGTATCGATATTAAATAGCCATTGACCTGTCAGGACACCTTCTTCTAATAACCGTGCACCACTCATGCCAGCTTCTTCATCCACCGTCAACAGCACTTCTATGGGGCCGTGTGAAATATCGGTAGACTCTAAAACTGCCAATGCCAGTGCAACACCAATACCGTTGTCTGCGCCAAGTGTGGTCTCGGGTGTCACGAGCCAGTCCTGCTCAAGTACCGGACGAAGCGGATCGCGCATAAAGTTATGATTACTGCCTCGGTTGGCTTGCGTGACCATATCCAGATGGCCCTGCAAAATAACGCCAACGTTATCTTCATTGCCAGATGTGGCAGGTTTTCGAATAATTAAATTCCCGATACGGTCGATATAAACCGTCAAACCCTGCTGCTTGGCCCAATTTGCAAGGTGCTCACGTAATACATGTTCTTGTTTTGATGGTCGGGGAATTTGGCATAACGTCTGAAAATGCTTCCAGACAATTTGAGGTGAAAGCTGTGAAAGGTCGACGTGCTGCATGGGTGTGTACTCGAAGAAATTGCAAGAACATTCCTAGACTATACACAACCTTAGCAAAATAAACTGGCTTTTTTGTAGTTTAGTTTTTCCACTCAAAACAGCTAAAATAGTGGTCACTTTTAAGGCTGTTTTCAATCGCATGTGCCAACTGGCGCATTACACTTTGCATTTCAATTTTTTCAAACCAGTCCTGCTGTTCATTTCGATCAGCCGAGATTTCACACATCATTTGTCCTGTGGCATCGCTGGATTGGCAAATGACCGACAATGGTAGACGCTGATTGATAATTCGCACAGCAACATTATGATCTGCATGATCGATTTGCTGAGCATCAAATCCATAGTCACCCAACTGTTTAAATAACAAGGCTGCCACATACTCTTGCGTCATCAATGCCTCTCGATCTGCCATCGATTGGTTATGGGGATGATGAGACATAAATTGTAGTTTTTTCATCACATATCCTATGCGTTATTTTAAGGCGAAATATCTTGTGTGCTGCTTTAGAATAGCCAAAAAATAAACAGCAGCCAAGCATCGCCTGACTGCTGTTTTCATTTTATGTTACCGATTATATCGGATTACTTAGCCAATATTATTGACTGACAGTAATACTCAAGCCAGCACGATTGGCCAGTTCTGTAAATGTCGGGAAGCTGGTTGCTACAGTTTCAGTTCCAATAATTTCAATTGGACCCCCAGTTCGCAGACCGGCAATACTAAAACTCATTGCAATACGATGGTCGTGATGTGATTCTACTTGACCACCGTTAAAAATAGCTGACCAATCGCCTGATTTCCCCTTACCTTCAATAATGATACCATCTGCTGTTGGTGTGCAGTCAATTCCCATAATTTTCAAACCATCTGCCATGACCTGAATACGATCGGATTCTTTCACACGTAATTCAGCCGCTCCAGTCAATACGGTCTGACCTTCAGCACAGGCCGCAGCAATAAACAAAGCTGGAAACTCATCAATCGCCAGTGGCACTTGGTCTTCTGGAATATGGATTCCTTTTAGAGTACGCGAGCCTTTAATATGAATATCGGCAATCGGCTCACCACCTGCAATGCGTTCATTTAGAACGGCAATATCGGCACCCATTTGTTTGAGAATTTCAATCACGCCTGTACGCGTTGGGTTGATACCTACAGCTTCAAGCACGACATCGGAATTTTCACAAATTGCAGCACCCACCATAAAGAAAGCGGCTGATGAAATATCAGAAGGCACTTGAATGTTGGTACCGACCAGCTTACCACCGCCTTGCAGACTGATTTTGTTTCCTTCGGTTTTTACATCATAACCAAAAGCACGCAACATACGCTCGGTGTGGTCGCGTGTTGGTTCTGGCTCAGTTACAGATGTTTTACCTTGTGCCCAAAGACCCGCCAGTAAAATACCTGATTTCACTTGTGCAGAAGCCATTGGCAGATCATAGGCAATCCCTTGAAGTGCTTGGTTGCCTGTAATGCTTACAGGTGGTGTGCCTTTTTCTCCAGTAGTCTGAATGTGCGCACCCATTCCACGTAACGGCTTGGCAATACGTTCCATAGGACGCTTCGATAACGACGCATCTCCAGTCATGACCGAATCAAATTTTTGTGCAGAAAGCATGCCAGAAAGTAAACGCATGCTGGTGCCTGAATTGCCCATATACAATGCACCTGCAGGTGCTTTAAGGCCCTGCATTCCCACACCATGAATGGTCACTTCACCATTTTTTGGCCCTTCAATACTTACGCCCATATCACGAAAGGCCTGTAACGTAGCCAAGGCATCTTCACCTTCTAAAAAGCCAGTCACATGGGTTGTGCCCTCTGCAATCGCACCAAACATAATGGAGCGATGTGACACGGATTTGTCACCAGGAATGGTAAAAGTACCCGTAAATGATTTAGGTCCTGGCGAAATGGTAAATTGCTGTGTCACCTTGTTTTTCTCCATCAACGGTTTTTTTGCTAACATATGATTAAAGTGTTGTCTGGCAGCTTGAGCATGTCCAAGCAGTCCCATTAGTGCATGTGAATCTTCAGTTTCGATCAGTACTTTAATTTTACTGAGCTGTTGTTCAAAACCTTCCACAGCATTTAAAATTGCGGTTTTATTGGCAAAGAAGATGTCGTGCCACATTTGAGGATCGCTGGCCGCAATTCTGGAAAAATCACGAAACCCGCCGGCAGCATAACGAAAAATATCAAGATTATCTTCACGATTGGCCAGTTGCTCAACCAGATTAAATGCCATTAAATGTGGCAAATGACTGGTATGCGCCAAGACTTCATCATGCTTTTGCACATCCATGCAAATCACTTCAGCTTTGGCAGCAGACCACAGTTGAATCAGTTTATCCACTGCCCAAGCAGCACTGGTTTCTACAGGAGTTAAAATCACTTTATGGTTGGCAAACAAATCCACCTTGCCTGCATGCACACCGGTATGTTCGCTTCCAGCAATTGGATGGCCGGGTACAAATCCGGCAGGAAGTGCCTCACCAAAAACCGCTTTGGCCGCCTCGACGACATTACCTTTGGTGCTGCCAACATCGGTTAAAATTGCATCGGGATGCAAGTAAGGCTGAATTTGTGTCAGCACGGCATGTGTTGCTCGCACAGGAAGCGCTAAAACAACCAGATCGGCATTTTGGACAGCTTCGACTGGATTGCTATACCCTTGCTGAATCAAACCTAAGGCTTGAGCATCGGCCAAAGTTTTTGCTGAACGGGTTGATGCAACCACACACGTTGCAAGTTGCTCTGACTGAATCACACGTGCCAGACTAGACCCTATCAGTCCAAGACCAATAAAGGCGACTTTTTTAAATAATGGTTGGGCCATACCGCTTAACTTTCATCTCGTAAAAACAGATCAACACTGATCTATAAAGTGTTCAATATGAAGCAGACCATCCTCATCTATCTGCTTCACTTACGTTTATAACACAGCCGCAGGATATGAACCTAATATACGAAGCTCTTTTACCAAGGGACGAATTTCATCCAGTGCTTTGGCGACGTTTTCTTGATCGATATGACCTTCTAAATCGATAAAGAATACATACGCCCACTTTTCAGGTAATGCTGGTCGGGTTTCAATACTGGTCAGGCTAATCTGATGTTTTGCAAACGGTGCCAAGATTTCAAGTAAGGCACCTGCTCGGTCATGTGCCGAAATAAGTAATGAAGTTTTATCGTTTCCACTTTGTGGAATTTTTTCCCGACCAATCACCAAAAAGCGCGTGGTATTTTCTGGGTTGTCTTCAATGTTACGATGAAAAATTTCAAGATCATACATCGACGCTGCAATATCCGATGCAATTGCAGCCGAATGCCATTCATTACGAATACGACGCGCAGCTTCAGCATTAGAGTTCAGTGCCACACGCTCCACACCCGGATAATGCGCATCGAGCCATTGGCGGCACTGCGCTAGGGTTTGTTGATGTGCATAGATCTGTTTAATGCTGTCTTTGCGGGTGTTTTTCGATACTAGAAATTGATGATGGATTCGAAGTTCCACTTCACCAATTACATTGAGTTGAGACGTTTTAAAGCAGTCTAGAGTATGGTTAACCACGCCTTCAGAGGAGTTCTCAACAGGGACGACACCATAATGCGCACTGCCTGCTTCAACTTCACGAAACACTTCATCAATGGTAGGTAATGGACGCACTACCGCATCGTTACCAAAATGCTTCAGGGCTGCCGCTTGTGTAAAGGTACCTTCTGGCCCTAAAAACGCAATACTTTGGGGTGCTTCTAATGCCAAACACGCCGACATGATTTCGCGAAATAGACGTGCCATCGTGACATCGGAAAGTGGGCCTTCGTTGCGCTCCATGACTTTACGCAAAACCTGTGCTTCTCGTTCTGGTCGATAAAACAAGGGATTTTCTTCAGAGGCAAACTTGGCTTTGGCAACCGCCTCAGCGAGTTTGGCACGACGGTTAATCAGCGACTGAATCTGCTGATCGACACTGTCGATCTGCTGGCGAATTTCTTGTAAGTCGAGAGAAGATGAAGGATTCTGATCATCATGGACCATTGCAATGCAGCTCCTGCAAATTGTTTTGCGACAGTATAGCAAGAGTTGATTGGAATTGTTCTATCTCTAAGCATTTGAGCATGAATAAAAGTTTAGTTTTTTGAGCCAAATTACAGTGTTTTTATGATTTAATGAGAACGGCATAAATTACAAACAATTTCATTTATAACATGAACATTTTAAAGCTGCCTCAATTATTTAAAACACAACATTTAACGCTCCTTATGGGGCTTATGCTCGGTGCAACATCAGTAACATGGTCAGCCACAAATAATCAGAACAAAAACACGATGGATACCATCACTGAGCAGCAGCTTAAAGGCACATCACAACAGTTTATTTTAACCTCGCAATATACGCCGCATCACTATTTAATCAATGTGTACATCCCTCAAGCACCCGCCCCCAAAGCGGGTTATCCGGTGCTGTACTTACTTGATGGCAATGCTACATTTGAAAGCGCTCGCGCAATTGCTCAAGCGATGGCAGGCGGCAGCAACAAGTTTGGAACAGATCCACTGGTCATTGTTGCAATTGGATATGCAGGCGATGCTTTGTTTTCCGCTCAAAATCGCGCACTTGATTACACGTCAACGGTTGCGACAAATGATAAACCCAATAAGCAATACAGTTATGGTGGAGATACTCAGTTTTTAAAGTTTATCGACAATGAGCTCAAGCCACAGATTTTTAATCGTGTTCGCATCAATCGCGATCAGCAAACCTTATTTGGTCACTCATTTGGTGGATTATTTACTTTAAATACCTTCTTTAAACGTTCTGATTCCTTTCAACGTTACTTTGCTGCCAGTCCATCACTTTGGTACAACAATCATGTATTGCTACAAGAGCAAGATCTGTGGCGCAAACAGAGCAATCAAATAAAAAAATCAATCTATCTGATGACCACGGTCGGCACCTCAGAAAGTAGCAGCGATATGCAGCGCTCGATCAGTAAAAATGCAGCCCGCGACTTCTTTTCAGGTTTTAGCCGGGTCAATACCAACAAGTTGCATTCGTGGCACTTTTACCATCCGAGCGAACAGCATATTGGGAATTTGTATGCCAGTTTGCCAAAAGCGATTTTATTGGCCAGTTGCAATAGTTTAAATAACTGCCAAAAACTTTTTGACGAGCAATAATTTGCATCAAAAACTTGCTTACTTTTGGCAAGTTTATTGACTATTTTTTACACGATTTGACGTTTTATCAACAAAACACGTCATTCAATCTTCATGTGATATGACTACTCTAAAAAGCGGGTTAAATGATGAGTCACATGGAGCATTTTATGTCAAAAAAAGTGGCTGTTTTATTGACGCATGACTTTTCAGATACAGAATACGTCGAGTCGATTCATGCTTACCGCGCTGCCGGACACAGTATCTTGAATATTGAAAATTGTGAGGGAAATATCGTCTACGGTTTAAAGCGTAAAACGTCGGTCACGATCGATTGTAGTATTCAGCATAGCTGCGTACACGACTTTGATGCCTTGTTTATTGCAGGCGGTATATCACCCACCCAACTCAGTTTAGACACACAATTTATTGAATTTGTCCAAAAGTTTGCCAATGCACAAAAACCAATTTTTAGTAGTTGTGATGACCCTTCACTGCTGATACATGCGAACATCGTACGCGGACGGCGCCTCACCGCAATTGATCAAGTCAGCTCTCAACTGGTAGAAGCAGGTGCAGTTTATCTAGATCAAGATGTGGTGAATGACAACAATCTATACGTCAGTTCACACTCGCCTGATGTACTTCCATTATTTTTAAATGAAACATTAAAAGTATTACGCTTGTAAAACCGACTGGAATCTTGGTAGCAAGATTCCAGTCAATGTTGGTCTTATACTTTTCCTAAAATTCCGCGTGCTACAATTTCTTTCATAATTTCATTGGTTCCACCATAAATACGCTGGATACGCGCATCCACAAAGAAACGTGAAATTGGATACTCGGCCATATAGCCATATCCGCCAAAGAGCTGGAGCAAATTATCGGCAACTTTCATTTGCATATCTGTACTAAAGCTTTTTAATGCGGCTGCTGTCTCTACATCGAGCTGCCCCTGTTGATACAAACTGACATTACGCTCATAAAATGCTGCGGTCGCTAACTCGTCAATTTTGGCTTGCGCCATCACGAAACGAGTATTTTGAAAATTTGCAATGGGTTGACCAAATGCCTGACGCTCCTTGATATATGCCGTTGTAATATCAATTGCACCGCGGATTGCTCCGAGTGCGGTAGCCGCAATGGAGGTTCGCTCACGTGGTAGCTCTTGCATCAAGTAGTTAAATCCTTGACCGGCTTGTCCTAGCAATTGATCTTTGGGTATTTGGACATTATCGAAAAACAACTCCGAAGTATCTTGTGAATGCAAACCGATTTTTTCCAGATTCGTCCCTTTTTTGAAGCCTTCGAGATGCGTATCTGCCAACAGCAGCGATACACCTTTAGCACGCGCCTGAGGATCAGTTTTTACTGCTAAAACCACAAGATCGGCATGTTGACCATTTGAAATAAATGTTTTGGATCCATTTAATACATAATGTTCGCCATTTAAAATTGCTGTCGTGCGCATGGCTTGTACATCCGAACCTGCTCCCGGTTCGGTCATACCGATTGCACCTACCACTTCGCCAGTTGCCATTTTGGGTAACCAGTACTGTTTTTGTGCTTCACTACCAATATTTAAAATATACGGTGCAGCAATTTCAGAGTGACACGAGATTGCTGTAGACAGTGCACCATAGCCCGCTCTGGCAGACTCTTCAACCAACATCAGTGAGTAATACGTGGGGACACCATAGCCACCATATTCTTCGGGCAAATCTACACATAAAAAACCATTTTCGCCCAGACTATTCCAAACCGATCTAGGCATGATTCCTTCACGCTCCCATTGATCATAATGTGGCGCGATATGTTCTTTCATATAACGTTTGAAATTGTCACGGAATAACTCTAATTCGGCATCATATGGCAACATCACTTATCCTCAATTTTTTGTTTTCAAATATCCATCTATTGCATGCTAAACAGTTTTGCTAACACTGTCATGCCTTGTGCCCACAAAAGCACTGAACGCTTCAGTCGGATAAAAATCGAATAAAAAAAAGGAGGCTCATGCCTCCTTTTTTAACTTTATACATCTATCATGCGTGCGCAGGATTGTCTGTTTCAAGCATTTTACGATCAACTTCTGCTGGGTTATTCAATGCTTCATTGAGTTTGTCTTTGTCTAATGCACCCACCCACTTCGCTACCGCAATGGTCGCAAGCGTGTTACCTGTAAGGTTAGTCAATGCACGAGCCTCTGACATGAAGCGGTCGATACCCAAAATAAGTGCCAAGCCCGCAACCGGAATATGTCCGACTGCCGACAAAGTTGCTGCCATCACAATAAAGCCAGAACCTGTTACACCTGCTGCGCCTTTTGATGAAATCAAAAGCACAAGAAGCAAGGTAATCTGATGTTGAACATCGAGTGGTGTATTGGTCGCCTGAGCAATAAAGATTGCCGCCATAGTTAGGTAAATCGATGTACCATCAAGGTTAAACGAATAACCTGTTGGAATCACCAGACCCACGACTGATTTTTCACAGCCTGCGATTTCCAGTTTACGCAACATACGTGGCAGTACAGATTCAGAAGAAGATGTACCCAGTACAATCAGCAACTCTTCGCGGATTAAGCGAATCATTTTCAAGATACTAAAACCACAGATACGGCTAATCGTTCCCAAAATAATGAAGATAAACAGTAAACAAGTGATATAGAAGCAGATAATCAACTGGCCAAGCTGTACCAGTGTACCCACACCGTACTTACCAATGGTAAATGCCATCGCACCAAATGCACCGATTGGCGCAAGCTTCATTATCATATTTACGATGTTGAAGAATACATGCGACACTTGGTCGATGAATTTAAGTACAGGACGTCCAGCATCACCAAGTTTATGTAGCGCAAAACCAAATAAAATGGCAAACATCAAAACTTGAAGAATCTCGCCATTTGCAAATGCACCGACGACAGTATCTGGAATAATATGCATCAAAAATTCGATGGTCGACTGCGACTCACCTGAAGATACATATTTTGCAATACCAGATGTATCCAGAGATGCTGGATCAACGTTCATGCCAACACCAGGTTTGACGACGTTAATCACCAGCAAACCGATCAACAATGCAATGGTCGATACCACTTCAAAGTACAGTAAAGCCACACCACCTGTTTTACCTACAGATTTCATGCTTTCCATACCCGCGATACCACTGACCACAGTACAGAAGATGACAGGTGCGATGATCATTTTGATCAGCTTAATGAATGCGTCACCAAGTGGTTTAAGTTGCTCACCTAAACCTGGAATATGTTCCTTGACTCCATCAACGACTACATTTGAACTAGGGTAAAAGTGTCCAACCAAGATACCTGCGATAATAGCAACAATCACTTGGAAATATAGAGACTTATAAATTGGTTTTTTAGCCATAACTTTACTTCAATCTGTATTTCTAAATCCTTAGAAATATGCAAATGAAAAAATCTATATCGTCGATATAGACAGCCCTTTAGTCCCTTACAGCACAAACAACGGTTCCTGATGTCATGCTGCAAAAGCAAAGTAAATTTTGTCAGACAAAAAATACTTTTCCTCGATGTGAAAACAATATGTTTTCAAAAAATGTTCAGTATCAAAATCTCAACCTATTATCAAGATTTACGAAACATAAACAAGGAGATCATTAAAAAAAAATAAATAATTTTTTAAGCGTGAAAAGTTTACTGCAATTAGTCAAATAGTCGATGAAGCAATCAATTTAATGGCTATATTTTGATCAAAATTAAGTTAGACATTAGTCTAATAGAATATTTCGTGATCCATTCATTTAATTTTTATGTCATAGTGAGGAAATCCATTTCCTTATGAAATATCGAAAAAGATATGAATACGAAAAAAAACCTTTATCGAGATGCTGAACATCCCTTTGCGCAGTATGTAAGAATCTTGGGGAAAGGCAAAACAGGCTCTCGATCTTTAAGTTATGACGAAGCTTATCAAGCTTTCACCATGATTTTAAAGGGTGAGGTTCTTGATGTTCAGCTGGGTGCTTTTTTAATGTTACTGCGGGTCAAGGAAGAATCGGTCGATGAACTGAGTGGATTTGTTCAGGCCACGCGTGACCAACTTAATTTTGAAGCGCTTGACGTCGATTTGGATTGGTCATCATATGCAGGAAAGCGTAAACATTATCCATGGTTTTTGCTTGCTGCCCTCACCCTTGCGCATCATGGATATAACATCGTGATGCATGGTGCTTCTGGGCATACGCTTAACCGTGTTTATACCGAGCAAGTCCTTGAGTTTTTGGGTTATCCGATCTGTCAAAACCAACAAGACGTGAAGCAGCAACTTGCTCAGCAGCACTTTGCCTATTTACCTTTAGATGTGATTTCGCCTGTACTGAGTGATCTGATTTCTCTTCGTAACGTGATGGGACTTCGTTCTCCTGTTCACACTCTGGCCCGACTCATCAATCCATTTAATGCAAAAGCAACTTTACAGGCGATTTTCCATCCTGCTTATCGTGCCTCGCACCAGCGCACCGCCTTTCAGCTCGGCTATCAAAATAGTGCTGTAATTAAAGGTGAAGGTGGCGAATTCGAACGTAACCCTGATGCCAAAACACTCATATGCGGTATTAGATCGGGTGAACTCTATGAACACGAATTACCCAAGCTCACTCCCGAGCGTAGTCCCATCGAAGATGAACTGAATCTAGAAACCTTTAAAGCAGTCTGGTTAGGGCAGCAAACGCATGAATATGGTGAAATCGCGGTGACTGAAACCATCGGGATTGCGCTCTATACCATGAATGTCTGTGATAGCTATGAAAACGCGATGCTTCAGGCAAAGGCGTTATGGCTAGATCGCTTTAAAAAATAATATTAAAGATTAAAAAAAGCCCAGTGAATTCTGGGCTTTTTTGATTTATACGAATCGAATGGGTTTAAATTCAGGCTCGTTTTTGTGATGGTCATCATCACATTCTTCACCTTCTTCTTTGCTGCCACGGTCGATGTATCCCGAGCGCTCTTCCTCTGGCAAGTTCTGGTGTTCCCACACCATCACGGCCTGCATGCAGATTTGTCTTTGTTCAGCTGTAAGCGCGACGCCATTGGGCCATTTACCAATCTCAACTGCTGTTTTTAAGCGCTGAACGATCTCTGGATCTAATACGTTAAGCATTTGTTCAATATTCATGAGTCATCCTGCTCTTTGATTAAGTCAAAATCTTGATTCCATCCCAGCTTGGTACGACACGCCATATAAAAATCATAACCAGGTGGATGCAACAGGTTTAGTTTAAACGGATGTTTACGGATATGTACACAGTCTCCCACATTGAGTGAGACACTATGTTGACCATCTGCACTCACCATCGGTAAAACACGATTTTCACGAATGGTCAGTTTGATTTCACTTTGTCCACCTACCACAATCGGGCGAGAAGACAACGTATGTGGATGCATTGGAACGAGCGCAATCGCATCCATGCTTGGATGTAAAATAGGACCACCACCTGACAGTGCATAGGCTGTCGAACCGGTTGGTGTCGAAACAATCAAACCATCACTATGTTGACGATATACAAATTGACCGTCAATTTGCAGATCAAAATCGATCATGTGCACTGATTTTCCTGAGTGCAGCACGATGTCATTGAGTGCGATGGCATCATAATGGGTTTCCCCTTTGGTTCTCACTTCAATTTCGAGCAAGAAACGGCGGTCAAGCTGAAAATGACCTTGCAATACCTGATCAAGCTTAAACAAAACATCCGCAGGGCGGATATCCGTTAAAAACCCTAACCGCCCGCGGTTAATGCCAATGACTGGCGTATGATGACGCACCAGTGCTCGTGCAGCATGCAGGAGTGAACCATCGCCACCCACTACAATCACCAAGTCCACCACCTCACCCAATAACGAGCGACTAGCAGTTTGGACATTGTTGTAAGGGACAAGTTCTGCGGTTTGTTGATCAAAGATCACATGCAGACCTAAACCTCTTAAATGATCATAAATCAAACAAAGAGTTTCAACTACAGATATTTTATCGGGGCGGCCAATCAAACCTATGTTTCGAAAAGATTTGGCGGACGAAAGATTAGCAGATTGCATTGGATGCCTTATATATGCCTATCGGTTAAATTGAGCTGAGCCAAAAATTTGGTGATCGCAGATCTAATCGCGTTACAACGTATCACCTTATGATCTCACCCGCTATTCATCAACATTCAGCATGTGATTTGACAAATTAATATAGCATAACTTTATGAAAATGCTGTTCAAGATGGCCACCCCACTCTCTTAAGCTCATCATTTCAGTACAAAACTGAATGAGCACCGAGATGTTATGGCTTCATATTTTATTCATAAATTGTGTTAACGACTTTTATTTTGCTTTTTAATTCTGCAAAACAAAAGAAATATCAATTAGATTTTCATGAATTTAGACTTTTTCTATCTGTTCACAGTTTTATCATTGCATTGCCTGTATAGCTATCGCATGATTGGCAAACTAGATTGAATTTTTTATGACAGATTTATGAAGTTTGAACGCGGCATAGGTTTTTTTGCGCTTATTTTTTCCGTTCTTGTGATTGGCGGTTTTATTGCATTTAGTATTTATGTGATTCGCCTAGACACGGTTATACGAAACAAATTTGAAGGCCAACGCTGGGATATTCCCGCCAAGGTATTTGCACGGCCACTCGAAATTTACACCAATGCTTCTATTTCACAAGCCAACTTTACCCAAGAGCTGAATATGCTCGGTTATAAGAGTTCAGACAGCTACACCAAACCTGGAAGCTACGTCAATCAGGGTAATAGCATG
Organism: Acinetobacter sp. ACZLY 512; assembly: GCF_023614015.1. Lineage (NCBI taxonomy): Bacteria > Pseudomonadati > Pseudomonadota > Gammaproteobacteria > Moraxellales > Moraxellaceae > Acinetobacter > Acinetobacter sp. ACZLY 512. The sequence continues at coordinate 12,876 of NZ_JAKIVI010000018.1, read as the reverse complement.
TATGTGCATACTCGTGGCTTTGATTTTGGTGATAGCAGTGAACCAGAACAAGTACTTGAAGTGACTTTTGCTGCCGATCAGGTGACTGACGTGCGGGCAACCAAGCCATCTAGTACGGGTATTGCTCGCTTAGAACCGATGTTGATTGGTGGGATATATCCACAGCATAACGAAGACCGCGTTCTGATTAAACTCAATAAAGTGCCAAAAACGCTTATTGAGGCACTGATTGCCACGGAAGACCGTAACTTCTATCATCATCATGGACTTTCAATTCGCGGAACTGCACGTGCACTGGTCAGTAATGTGACGGGTGGTAAGCGTCAGGGTGGCTCTACACTGACCCAACAGTTGGTTAAAAACTTTTATTTAAGCCCGGAACGAACCTTAAAACGTAAGGTGAATGAAGCATTAATGTCTTTATTACTTGAGTTTCATTACAATAAAGATGAAATCCTTGAAGCTTATTTAAATGAAGTCAATCTGGGTCAAAACGGCAACTACTCGATTAATGGTTACGGACTGGCTTCACAATTCTACTTTGGATTGCCTTTACGTGAACTGAATGTCGCGCAGCAAGCCTATTTGGTCGGACTGGTGCAAGGCCCGTCTTTGTATAATCCTTGGCGCAATCCAGAAGGTGCTTTAAAACGTCGTAATACTGTACTGAACAATATGCTGGTCATGGGCTATTTGAGCCAAGCAGAATATGAGCAAGAAAGTGCACGCCCACTTGGTGTATTGTCTAAACCAAGCGTAGGTACAGCAAAGTTTCCAGATTTTCTCGATATTGTGCGTCGTCAATTGCGTTCTGAATATCAAGAAACCGATTTGACCAATCAAGGTTTGCGTATTTTTACAACGCTTGATCCAATTGCACAAACACGCATTCAAGACGCTTTCAAAGCCTCTGTCGGTCAGCTTGCCAAGGGTAATCCATCGCGCTTACGTGATTTGCAAGGTGCTGTATTGGTCTCTCACCCTGAAAATGGGGAATTAGTTGCTGCTGTTGGCTCGACACAAGACTTTACAGGCTTCAACCGTGCTGTCGATGCCAAGCGTCAGGTAGGTTCATTACTTAAACCTGTCATTTACCTCAATGCAATTGAATCTGGTCGTTATAATTGGGCAAGTCGTATTCAAGACAGAGCAGTCAATGTTCCTACTGGCAGTGACCAAAGCTGGACACCGAAAAACTATAGTGGCGGTGAGCACGGCGAAGTCACTATGGCACAAGCCCTTGCCAACTCTTACAACTTATCGGCAGTGCGTTTAGGGCAAGAATTTGGTGTTTCAGCATTTACCAATAAATTGAAAAAATTTGGTGTGACCTCTGAAATACCATCTTATCCATCTGTGTTCTTGGGCGCAGTGAATATGTCACCGATGGAAATGCTCAGTATTTACAGTAACTTTGCAACAGGTGGCTTTAAGTATCCAACCCGCGCTATTCGTTCTGTGGTCGATGCCAACGGTAAGGTTTTAGAGCGTTTTGGTTTAAATGTTGAACAAACCATTGAACCTTCATCGGCTTATGTACTCAATTATGGCTTACAACAGGTCATGGCTTCGGGTACGGGTCGCTCTGCATATAACTCGCTTCCAAGCTCACTTAAACTGGCTGGAAAATCAGGCACAACCAACGATACACGCGATTCGTGGTTTGCTGGTTATTCTGGCAATTACGTGGCTGTGGTCTGGCTTGGCTTAGACAATAACAAAGTGACAGGCTTAACAGGCTCATCGGGTGCCCTACCTGTATGGACCAACGTTATGCGTCAGCTTCGCCAGCAACCCGTGAATCTAAAACAGACCGATGATGTGCAGTGGCAATGGATTGATGTTGCATCTGGTAATTTGTCTGCTCAAGGCTGTGGCGGTGCAATGTATATTCCAATGTTGCGCTCTACTGTGCCGCACCAAGCAACCTCATGTGCTTATCCGTATTATCAATCTGCACCAGTAAGCGCACCTATGTCCGATGAAGATCCAAGCCAAAATAATGGCGATAACATGGATCAATACATCAATGACAGTGAAAATCAGATGCAAGAAGATCTATCGCAAAATAAAGTTATATCTAGCGGTAGCTACGGCTATTAATTCATGATGAGAGTAACAATGCTAAAACAGAGTCTTTTTATTTTTGGAACCGTCTTGCTGGTAGGGTGTTCAACCCTCTCCGGCACAGATCAATCCAAGAGCAAAGCACCTTCCCCTGCTGCTCAAAATGAACCTAAAGATAAATCGATTGTGACACCGTCTGGGGTGAAAATTACCCCTTATGAAGAAGAACAAATCAAGCGACAAAAGATGCGCGTGGTGGTTCCTCCTCAAAAAGCGACACAGCAATTTAATGATGGCAAACAGCTTCCCGCCTTTCGCAGCTTGATGCAAAAAACCCAGCAAGCTTATAGCCAAATGCAATGGGACGACGCAGAGCGCTACGCACTTCAAGCACAGCGCCTTGCGCCTCAGGCACCAGAAACCTTTTTATTTTTGGCAATGGTGGCCAATCAGAAAGGTCGCTATGCCTCAAGTGAATCTCTGGCAAGGCGCGGGCTCAGTTTTGCGCAAACCAATGCCATGAAAAAACAGTTGTGGCTGAATATTCTCAATGCAGCACAGAAGCAAAATAACAGTAAATCCATCGCACAAGCCCAACAAGCACTGAAGTCTCTTTAGACTTCAGTAGTGGTTTGTTCGCTTTATATTTTAAATATTTCGAATGCCCGCAATCCCATATGCGCCGTGCTTCTTCGCCAGATCGAGCATAGAACGGTGCATACCACCTAAAGCAAAAACCGGCAGATGACTGCGCTGTGCCAGATGCTCAAAGCGCTCCCAGCCCAGTGGGGCTTGATCTGGATGAGTTTGGGTGGCTTGTACCGGGCTGATCAAAATCGCATCACAACCAATTTTGTGTGCCTGCTGAATCGACACCAGATCATGACAGGCAGCGATATAACGTCGTCCACAAATCAAATCGCCTTTACTGAGCTGCATCAGTTGAGATTGTTTTAAATGAATGCTTCCAATCTTATTTTGTTGCTCTGGATCAAGTTGTAAATAATGCTCTAGATTGACGATGTACGACGCATAGTGATGTGAATCTAACTCGAACTGAAGTGAAACACCCTCACTTGAATTAGTCTGTTCTGGGCGCCAGTAAATTAGCTCCTCTTTTTTGGGCGCAATTTCAGTACTTGAAATCTTGATGATATTGGGCCACGACAGACGCGCTAAGATTGAGTGATTTGCGGCGGGAAAGTTTAATTGCTGCAATTCTTCACGGTGATACCATGACCACGGCTGCTGGATCAAATCTAGCAATGTATCTGGTACATAAGCAGAAAATAAATGTAAGACCACCACGACATCATCATACTCGTGACGAATCATATCAAAGCAATGCCAGTCTGATAATCCGATCCCAACTTCTTCAAAAACCTCTCTGCGACAAGCATCGACAGGCTGTTCATGCGTCTCGACTTTACCGCCTGGAAATTCATGTTTATTTCCCTGATACTGACTGGCTTGTCGCCACCCAACCAATACTTTATTTTTGTGCAGCAAGATTCCAATAGCAACGTCTACGACGGGTTTAAACATAGTTCTCTCGAGATCAATTTATTACGTGAAGTGTAAGGAAATTTTATTTTTTATAAAATGCTAAAATTTTAATTGACAGGCCTATTCGATAATGATTATCATTTAAATCGTTAAATAAACATACCACGGAGCAACAACAATGAACGCACCTTTTAACCTGTTTACACGTAATAATGAAGCCCAATCATTACCTATGCTACATTCAAACAATCTGTTCGCCCTCGGTCGCGAAATTCGAATTATGCATGCCGGAGAAGAATATCGCCTGCGTCTGACACGTAATAATCGTTTAATCTTAACTAAATAAACCGAGAGTTTGAGTTAAAAAAAAATAACAATCGTGGTGAGAATAAATTAAACCGTATGCAAATATTCATACGGTTTTTTCTTATGATGCATTGGGTAAAATCAATTTCACAATCAATCCACCTTGAGCTGAGAGTGAAAAATCCACCCGTCCCTGATGAAGTTCTATAATTTTTTTGGTAATTGATAAACCTAAACCTGTACCGGGTTGCTTTGTGCCGAGTGCCCGAAAAAATCGCTGACCCAATTGTGTCAGTAAGGCCGCATCAAGTGTATTGCCCTCATCTTGTATTTTGATGATCAAATGATCCTGCTCATTGAGCAATTCAACATCAATCTGCCCACCGACTGGCGTATAGCGAATTGCATTATCCAATACATTACGCACACAGGTATAAATGAGCTCATAGTTGCCGTAAACATGAGTACGTTGTGCATACTGATGCACGGTATATCGAATCGCTTTCGCTTGAGCAAAATTCTCAAGTTGTGTATACACATCCTCCATCAACACGGTCATATCAAGCTGAGTTTTAGGTAATTCTTCGGCTTGTGATGGATCTAGGCGAGCAAGTAACAGGAGATTTTCCAAAATGCGCGTGCTGCGCTGAACATCATGTTGGATGATCTTTAAATCCTCATTCAACTCATTCATATCTGCAAATTTACGCTGCATCACCTGTACACGCATTTGTATCGCCGATAGAGGCGAGCGCAGCTCATGTGAAGCATCTGCGGTAAAGCGCTGTTCAGCACTCAGTGCACGCTCAAGACGAATCAATAACGAGTTGAGCGAACCTATAACAGGCTGTAATTCGGTAATGCTGTGCGGCTCTTGCTGAATCGGTTCGAGGTTTTCTGTCGAACGCTGTGCAATTGAACGTGACAGATCACTTAAACTCGATAACTGTTTTTTAATGGTCCATTTCAGTAAGATCCATTGAATTATCCATAAGATCACCAGCCCTAAGGCATACCAAAATATACTTTGAAAAATTTCTGAAAAGCGTGCGCTTAATGGCTGAATCACCACCACATTTAGCTCTGCTTCTGACTTGCTCGCATGTAAACTACGCCAGAGCTGACCCTTATAAAAAAAATAATCAAAATCAGAAGCATAAAGGTTGATTGGTTGAATATCTTCATGCTGATCGGAATGCACCAATTCCCGGCCTTTCCAATAAAGACTGTATTGCAAATCAAATTCTTCGGTGAGCTCGTTTAGATCTCTTGCTGAGGGAATATTCAGATCTGAAGCCAGAAGCAGATCAGATACTTCATCCATGATTTCATCTTGAATAGTCATGGTGTGTACTACCGTAATGGCGATCAGCAACACGAAAGCAATTAGCCCCGCAATGATACTGCTGATCAGTGTGCCACGTATCAGGCGAGTTTGCAGTGACGATGATTTTGGCATGGATTTATTCACTCATTCGATATCCTAAACCGCGAATGGTTTTGATATATCCCGATCCGATTTTTTTTCGTAGCTGGTAAATAAATACTTCAATGGCATTACTTTCAATCTCATCGCCCCACGCATATAGGGTATTTTCAAGTTGTTCGCGCGTCACCACTCGCTCAGGATTTTGCATCATACGATGCAGCACCTTAAATTCTTTTGCAGTTAAATCAATCAAATGCCCTGAAATTTTCACCCATTTGGCCTGTGTATTCAGCTCAATCTCTTTCCAGCATAAGGTATCTGTTAATTGTTTTTGACTGGCACGCAAATGACTACGAATGCGGGCAGACAATTCTTCTAGACTAAACGGCTTCACCAAGTAATCGTTTGCCCCCAAATCCAAGCCATCGACACGATCTTGAATACTGTCACGTGCGGTAATCAGAATGACCGGCGTTTGAGATTGATGCTTACGAAGAGTATTTAAGACCTGATCACCTGTTGCTTTGGGCAGGCCACGATCTAATAAAATGCAATCGTATTCATGCTGTTCAATCGCAGCGATCGCATAATCGCCACGTTCAACCCAATCTACTGTATATCCATCAAGTTCTAACCATGACTTTATACTTTCTGCTTGCGATACATCATCTTCTGCAATCAAAATTCTCATTTTAATCGTGCTCTAAAAACCGTGGGGAATCATCAAAACAATAAAAAACCGTATATCCCACAAAGGATATACGGTTTATACGCTACAAGATTGATTGTGCACACAATAGTTTAGAATTGTATTTGATCAACATCAATTTCAACACGCTTGGTAGGCTTGTAATCAATATCGACTTCACCTATCAATGTGAGTTGTGTTGTTGGTGAAACCGGGCGCCCTTGCCAAAGTTCATCGTCGATATCGACGGTGATATAACCCGTTCTGTCGCGAAATTGATATTTTTCATCGCCCAGTGACTTCACCACCTGCCCTTGTAGTTTAACCGGCGTGTTATCTTTGTAGTTCAGAGCATCTTTTACACTGACGATGGTCGTTGGTGCCAAAGCACTCTGGTTGACGGGCTGTGCATAACTAAAGCCTGCAATCGATAGGCCTGAAGCTAAAACTAATGTGGCAAAACGTTTCATTTTCATCTCTCTGATCTGCTCATTTGATAATGGTAGTAAATCAAAATTACATGAGGCGAATCTTAAGATGCATCATTTGCAATATTTAGCTGAGCGGAACCACACGTAATACTTCTTCAAGACTGGTCACGCCTTGCAATACTTTTTTCGCACCCGCAATTCGAAGTGGCTCAAATCCTTGCTGTTTGAGCTGTGCCTTTAATTCGCCCAGATCATCTGTGTGACTCAACCACTGCTTGAGCGTCAGATCAATCGGCATCAACTCATAGATCCCGATACGACCTTTATATCCCGTCTGGCGACAATGCTCGCAGCCAACGGGTTGAAACATTTCAACGGGCGTATCAATCTCGTAGCCTTCCGTAAGATATTGCCATTGCTGCAAGTTCACCGAGGTGGACACTTTACAATGCGGACACAGCTGTCGAACCAAACGCTGTGCCAGCACGCCCAGCAGCGTAGCCGCAGTCAAAAAAGGCTGTACACCCAAATCGTGTAGTCGAGTCAGGCTAGAAGGCGCATCGTTAGTATGTAAGGTCGACAGTACCAGATGTCCAGTCAGTGCCGCCTGTATTGCCATATTGGCGGTATCCTGATCGCGAATTTCTCCCACCATAATAATGTCTGGATCTTGACGCATCAGTGCCCGTACACCTTCGGCAAAGTCTAAGTCGATGGCATGATTCACCTGCATCTGGTTAAAACTCGATTCCAGCATCTCGATAGGATCTTCAATGGTACATACATTGACCTGTTCGGTTGCCAGCTTTTTAAGCGATGAATAAAGCGTTGTGGTTTTACCCGAACCAGTCGGCCCTGTCACCAAGATAATACCGTGTGTATTTTGACTCAAGGCTTGCCATTCGCTGAGAAGCTGATCGGGAAAACCCAGTTTTTCAAAACTTCGAACCAGCACATCTGGATCAAAAATTCGCATCACCAGTTTTTCACCAAATGCTGTTGGCATGGTTGAAAGACGTAGTTCGGTTTCCTGCCCTTTGGGTGTTCGGGTTTTCAAACGTCCATCTTGGGGTTTACGTTTTTCAGCCACGTTTAAACGACCCAGAATTTTAATCCGAGCAATCACTGCTGAAAGCGTATTTGCAGGCATATGATAAATCGTGTGGAGTACGCCATCGATTCGAAAGCGTACATTGCCTTTTTCTTTTCTTGGCTCTAAATGAATATCACTGGCACCTTGTTCAAATGCAAACTGTAAAATCCAGTCGACCAGTTTGACGATGTGCTGATCGTTGGCATCTGGATTTTGCGTATCGCCAATTTGAAGCAACGCCTCAACGCCCTTGTTCTCACGCTCGTAACTCTTACTGTTTTTTGAGGAATGAACCGCTCGGCTCACCTGATAATATTCGGGTAAATAACGTTGTAACTGATCGGGTGAAATGATCACACGCTCTATTTTCTTGGGTGCCAGACTGCGCTCTAAATTTGCAAGCCAGTCGGTTTGAAAAGGCTGATCGGTTCCGATCACTACGCGATCAGCATGTACTGCAACCGCTAAAATTTGATTACGCTCGGCAAACTCTTGCGACATGACCGCAGTCAGTGCATTTACATCTGCTTTGAGTGGATCAATTAAATAAAATGCCAATCCTGATTTTTCTGCCAACCAGCGACTTAGACACAGTAAGTCTATGTTCTGAGTAGGATGTTGTTGATCTTTTAAACCAAAGTGAGCAATCCACTGCAACGGATGCCATTTCATCTGTTGTTTATTGCGCTGGGTTGTTTGTACCAGCAACTTGTCTCGCTCACTGATTCGGTATGCTTTTAATAATTCTTCTAGGCACCAAACCGTATCAATTTCAAAGTTATAAGTCATTATTTTCCCTCTAGCGCTACTTTTAATATATCAGAGTTGACTGTTCAACACGCGATTAATCCAAAAACTCACGCGATTTGGTTGATCATTTGTATAGAGGATAGGCATAGAGTAAAAATTGCTTTAAAGTCTTACTTAAGGCATTAAAAAAATATCATTTAAAAGTACGGGTGACTAGATGGCGTTTAGCGCATTTAAAAACTTTCAGGAAGCCGGACAAGCAGTTTTGCATTATTTGCATCAAAAGTTTGGTTTTGATCTCTGGATGATCACTCGCGTTGAAGGTAATGACTGGATTGTTTTGCAATCTGAAGATCACGGCTATGATGTAAAACCCGGTCGGGTTTTTAACTGGGCAGATTCGTTTTGCTCCCACATGGTGTTGGGAAAAGCGCCACGCATCGCGCCGCGCTCGGAAGAAATTCCGCTTTATGCGTCAGCCCCGATTGCACAGCAAGTCAACATTAAAGCTTATATTGGGCAACCTTTAGTCAATGAAGATGGTAGCCTTTTTGGTACCTTATGTGCGATTGACCCACAGCCGAAATCCGATAAAATTATTGAAGATGGTGGGCTGGTTGAATTGTTCGGCAACCTACTGAGTCATATCTTACAGCGTGAAATTCGTGAAAATGAACATATTCGCCAGCATGAACGTCTGCAAACCGAAGCGATTATGGACAGTATGACCCATGTTTATAATCGTCGTGGCTGGGAGCAGTTTATTGCTGCTGAAGAAGAACGCTGCCGTTTATATGGCCATACAGCAGCTGTATTCATGATTGATCTCAATGATCTCAAAAAAATAAATGATCTTGAGGGCCATGATTGTGGTGATCAATACATTCAACACGCTGCTCAGGTTTTAAAGCGTACGTTACGCAAACAGGATCTTGTCGCACGTCTTGGTGGCGATGAATTTGGCATCTTAACGCTCAATCTTGACCTTCAAGATTTGGAACAGCTTCAACGTCGGTTACTTCAACATTTTTTAGATGCCAAAATCAGTGCTGCGGTTGGCTATGCAATCCGTCATCCGGCCAAGGGACTGGTCATGGCATGCAAAGATGCCGATCTGGCCATGTATGCCCACAAACGTGAATGCAAGCAGTCCTTAAAGTTCTCAATTTAAAGAATCCAGTCCGATAATTTCAATCGTCGATTCATTCACTGCAAAGCTCACATCAAGTCCGGCAAATTTCATTTTATATATACGTGAAGGATCATCTTGATATGCTGGACGCGGATCAAGTGATAATACTTGTTCCAGTTCGGCTGCATATTGCTCATTCATCAATTGCAGCGCTGTGAGTTGCTGTTTTTGTTGTTGTGCATTGTCTTGCCAAATCACGATTTTTCGCGGAGGTTGATCTTGTGCATAGCCACTGGTGGCATCCAAAATGGCATCGGAATAATGAATGTAAGGCTTGATATCAATAATCGGGGTGCCATGCAACAGGTCACTCCCCGTGACATACAGTCGAAGCGTTTTACCTTGTCGTTGAAGTGCTTTAAATTTCACGACGGATAAACCAACTGGTGATGGACGATACATGCTGCGGGTCGCAAATACGCCTATTTTCTTGTTACCGCCCAATCGAGGAGGACGCACCTGTGCCCGAAACTTCTCTGGCTCATTTGAGTGTTTGTTGTCGTGAAATTGCCACAACAGCCATAAATGACTAAATGACTCGATTCCTTCAAATGCCAGCTCATCATCATAAGGCGCATGAAGTTCTATATAGGATTCAACCTCAACCAGATTCGGCTGCCGCGGAATGCCAAATTTTTCCATATAAGGCGAATGCATGGTACCTATGATCGGGAGTGTTAACGACATCATCATCACTTTTTCTTATAAACACAATTAAATATATTCAGTTTATCGAGAATGATTTTAGATTAGAATAGCATACTGTTTTCTTTTGATCGTAATTGAGACCTTCAATGGCTGCTTTTAACGTTGAACGCATTACCCATGTTCACCACTGGAATGACACTCTGTTTAGTTTTAAAACCACGCGCGATGTTGCCTTGCGTTTTAAAAATGGTCAGTTCGTAATGATCGGGCTTGAGGTCAATGGCAAACCATTAATGCGTGCCTACTCAATTGCCAGCGCCAATTATGAAGAAGAACTTGAGTTCTTTTCAATTAAAGTACAAGACGGCCCACTTACTTCGATCTTGCAAAAAGTACAGGTTGGTGACGAAATTCTGATTTCTAGAAAACCAACAGGTACTTTGGTTCATGACGATTTAAATCCGGGTAAAAACTTGTATCTGTTGTCGTCTGGTACAGGTTTGGCACCATTTTTATCATTGATTCGTGATCCAGAAACTTACGAAAAGTTTGAAAAAGTGATTTTGGTTCATGGTACACGCTGGATCAGTGAACTGGCTTATCAAGACTTGATTTTGAACGAACTGCCAAACAATGAATGGTTTGAAGAGCTCGATATCAAAAATAAATTGATTTACTACCCAACCGTTACTCGTGAACCATTTGAAAATGAAGGCCGTGTAACGACTGCAATCGAAACAGGCGCTATTTTTGAAAAAATTGGCTTACCCCCATTTAACCCAGAAACAGACCGTGCAATGCTTTGCGGTAGTCCACACTTCCTAACTGATGTGGCTGCATTACTCGACAAAGCTGGCCTAAAAGAATCGCCACGTATGGGTGTTTTAGGCGACTACGTGATTGAACGTGCCTTTGTTGAAAAGTAATTCTGAATCGCATAAAAAAACCGAGGTCACATCCTCGGTTTTTTTATGCCTTATGTATTGCCCAAAGTGCTACCAAAAACAAAACTCGATACTGATAATCCACCCATAAAAGTAGATTCATGATAATTACGAGCACCGTTTTCGTTTTCTGCCGCCCCCACAGCCACCATTAACGGCAATAAATGCTCCTCCCGTGGATGTGCAATACGCGCAGCGGGTGCCTGCTGCCAATCGATCAGTCGCTGCTGACGTTCGTCTCCCTGACATTCCACTACGCTTTCATACAACCACTGATCAAACATTTTTGAAGGTTCAGTGGCTTGAGCATTAAACATTCTTAGGTTGTGATAGCTTAACCCACTCCCAACAATCAGAATATTTTGATCACGTAAGGGCGCCAAGGCCCGACCTAAACCGAGATGCTCCTGCGGATTCAAGCCTTTTTTGAGTGATAACTGAACCACAGGAATATCTGCCGCAGGGTTAATCACCTGCATCGGAGAAAACATACCATGATCGTATCCACGTCTCTCATCTGTCTTTACTGCAATAGCGTTTTGTTCAAGCAATTGCGTCACTTGATGGGCAAGCTCGGGAGATCCGGCAGACGGATAATGAATCTGGTACGTGTGGGCAGGAAAGCCACCATAGTCATAAATCATTTCAGGTTGAGTCGCTGTTTGGACAGTAAAGACCTGCTCTTCCCAGTGTGCAGAAACCATCAAAATTGCCTGTGGTCTTTGAGGCAACGTTTTGAGTAAGCCAGAAAGTGATTGTGCCAGTTTTGCATAGGTTGTTGCAAAAACTTCAGGCATCCATGGCCATGGCCCACCACCGTGAGAAATAAAAAAAACAGGTTGTCGTGTACTGGCATTTAACATATTTCCCTCTTTCTTTGCTTGATACTTAAAATGATGGTATTGATTCAATTACGACACGACAAGCGTAAAACTAGAACATATTGAAGTGAATTTAGAACGATATAATCTGAGCTAACCCTATGAGAAAAGGCTAAATAAAAAAAGGAACTGAATCGTTAGCCTATTCAGTTCCTATAAACTCAAAATTTGTTTCAGGCACCTTCTACGTCTGGATGCCTTGAATCATTGTTGATTAACCGTTGCGAATAATATAATCAAAGGCAGACAATGCGGCTTTAGCCCCTTCACCTGTTGCAATGATGATCTGTTTGTACGGTACCGTGGTACAGTCACCCGCAGCAAACACACCCTTTACATTGGTTTCGTTACGCTCATCAATGATGATCTCACCGCGTGTATTTAAATCCACTGTGCCTTTTAAGAAATCGGTGTTCGGCAACAATCCGATCTGTACAAAAATACCAGACAGCTCAAGCGTATGCTCGGTATCAGTGGCGCGGTCTTTATATTTCAGACCCGTCACCTGACTGCCGTCTCCCACCACTTCAGTGGATAAGGCATGCGTGATCACGGTGGCATTGCTCAAACTGTTCAGCTTGTCTTGCAAGACCTGATCGGCACGAAGTTTGGTATCAAACTCAATCAGCGTCACATGTTCAACAATTCCAGCCAGATCAATCGCAGCTTCAACACCCGAGTTACCGCCACCAATCACCGCTACTTTCTTGCCTTTAAACAGCGGACCATCGCAGTGTGGGCAGTATGCAACACCACGAGTGGCATATTCATCCTCACCCGGAACATTCATCTTTCTCCAGCGTGCACCAGTAGAAAGAATGACGGTTTTTGATTCAACTGTAGCGCCATTTTCAAGTTCAAGATGTACCAGACCATTTATGGTTTGGTCTGCACCGGTGATCTTGCTCACACGCTGCAAGTTCATGATATCGACATCGTAT
>NZ_JAKIVI010000017.1:0-54643 GCF_023614015.1 Acinetobacter sp. ACZLY 512 | reverse complement strand
CGATATTTTTAAAACTTTATCTCCAAACCCATAACCCAACCAATCAAGCCAAGTTACTGTTTTTCAACAAGTTTCTATCTGCATCACCGCCGATGGATGTGCATTCTACACCATCCCCATTCCTTTACAACCCCTTTTTTAAATTATTTGCCATGATCGTTTGTTTTTAAAACAAAATCGGCTTTTTTGAACAAACAGCAGGCGATTTTAATCATCTGCTGCTGTTTATGTGTGCATGAACACATACTGAATATGTGGATCGAAGCGATAAATATTGGATTTAAAGCGGACGATCAATGAATTGCTGCGTACTGTATTGCGCTGTCGCCAATTTATTTAGGGTTGGGCGTACATCATGGTTGCGTTTTAAATACTGTAAAAATGCATCGGCATATTCAAGCCCCACATCAATTCGATGTTCGCCTTTAATCGTAGCCAGTGTGTGGTAATAATCTGAACCATTGGCGAGAAAGTCTAAAGTAACTACACGATAGCGCTGCTCCATGTGTAATGGCGTATAGTGCCCTGACGGCGTTTGTAACTCTAGATTACCAATACGTTCGCCTTTGTTCTGATTCATATCGACTGTCCAGCGTAGGCCAGCACTATATGGATAGCTTCCTGTGTTGTTAAGGCGAATAACTGCATCTAGTGCATCTTCTAGTGCTGCCTTGATTTCACTTCCGCGCATATTGAGCTGCACTAAAGTGCTGTTATAGGGCAGAACCTGATAGACCTTTGCCACGCTTATTTCGCCTCGATCAAGATCGGTCCGTACTCCGCCACCATTTAATAAAGACAGGTCTGCAGCAAAATAGCTTTTACCTTGCTGTAAAAACGCTTCTGCAACCAGTTGTTGAATATCACCCCCATATTGGTTCACGTGCGCATCTTGGTTACAGATATCGCCAAGTCCTGAGCGGTTGATATCACGCTGTGTTCCCGGCACACGGCGCAGGCAAAAGATCTCATCGGCATAAGCCACCAAGCTTTGGCTAAATTGAGTTTTCCTTTCGCGATAGGGCTTTAAAATAGACAGCGCCATCGCATCGGGCTGTATCACACGAAAGGCTGGAGCACGCTGCATTAACGTCTCACCGAGTTGCGTTTGTTGCTGTGTCGTCAGTGGAACAAGACCACGCTGTTTAGGCTGAAAATCATTGCCGATCAGTATATGCGGCGTACCTTGGCAGGATTTAACCCGCCCCTGCGCATCAAAGTTGACATTCAGCTCCCCAACCACATAGCTATATTGCCACGCCTGTACGATACAAACCGGATCACCATCACCATTGCGAAGCTGCGTTGGATAGGAGGCTTCTGGTGTAATGCCATAGCGACTCAGTTCACTTGGCCCCAATAGGGTATGCGAATCTCCTCCTACGATCACATCGACGCCGCGTAACTGTGTCGCCAGCACTTTATCCATTTCAAAGCCAACATGGCTTTGTAAAACAATCTTATTAATACCCGTTTGCCGTAAATGGTCTATTTCCTGCTGTGCGCTGCTGAGCTCATCTAGAAATAACGTGTCGGCATTGGGCTGCGATGCATTCTTAGTTTTTTGTGCAATGGTGAGTCCAACAAGGCCAATTTTTTGCCCCTGTGTTTCAATTACAGTCGATTTCTGTACACGACTGCTTTGGTACAACACCGAAGAAGGACCAAACTGAACATTTGCAGACAAAACGGCTGTTGGCTTAGCACATTGACCCCGATCCAATGCATCGATAAATGTTTTCAGGCCTTCATCTTTACCATCAAACTCATGATTGCCAATGGTGAAAGCATCAAAACAAACGGTATTCATCAAGTCCGCATCGGCTTGACCCTTACTCAGGGTGTAATATAGATCCCCTGTGGTGGCATCACCTGCGTGCAGTTTCAGTTGTGGTTCAGTTTTTGTTTCGAGCTGTTTGATCAATGCCGCGACACGTGCAAACCCGCCACGACTCACGGTATAGGTTGTACTTTGTCCTTGATCGTTGTCGATGCTGAGTTCCATCTGTTCTTCATCTAAATGTGAATGATGGTCATTGATATGCAAAATTTTAAGTGTGCTAGGCTCTGTGGGTGTGGTTGATGTTGTCGCATCAGATGAATGCTGATCACGGCAGCCGACCACTCCTAAACACATGGTGAAGGCAAGCGAAATAGAAAGCGAAGATTTTGCAGTATAGGAAATCGACTGCACATATGAAGATAAGTTGGGCATAGTTTTAACTTTTATCGATAATCAATGTGTTATGAAGACATGATCCTGTAATGAATCAGGATTCTGTTTTTATTATGCAATTCTGACACCATTTTTTAACAATGTTTTTAATTTAACTTCACAATAATAATGATTATTTGAATTTAATAATTTACTTAAAGCTATATTGTTGAAAAGGCCCAGATCATTCTGATCTGAGCCACTATTTAATGGGTGATCTGGATATAGAGTTAGAATGGACAGCGTACGTCGACTACTTCTCGAATCATCTGCTGTTTACCTTTGTAACTTTCTTCTAAGAAAAACAGTTTCGCGCGCTGTGGTAAGCGTGCAAGTACCATACTAAATAATTGATAATTTTCTGCTATATCGAGCTTATCTAAATAATAATGCGCGAGATGATAGTCTTGCTGTTCGATTGAGTCTGGAGAGGTATTGAATAGGAATGTGATAAGCCAGTTGAGATGTTGTTGATCAAAGCCCATGCTGGTCGCTCCTCTTGGTTTTTAATTATCAAAGTCATGTCAAAGTTAAAATGAAGATGTATAGATTAAAATGTCGATGGCTCAATCGATGCGATATATTTATTTGTGGTATTTGGCCTCCTGTGAGCTAATCAATCTAAATCAAAAGCGTGTAATTTTAAAAAATATCGAATAAACGTCGTTGGGTGAATTGCTAGAATAGATTGGTACGCAGTTTCATCTTGTGGGTGTTGTTGACTTCTTTATTAACTTAATTTTGCCGATCTGTGTAGCTTTAATCACCATTCAACTACAACCGTTTTAAAATAATTACAATCGCTCAAACACGATCAGTTTTACAGGCTTAATTTTAATATGCGTTTGTGTCACTGTTTCCACTTTTATAGCATAAATTGATCTGTTTAGAAGTGCCTTGAAGGGTTATTTTTAGCTTTTAAATCCATAGTGTGGCACCGTAAAATCAACAAAAAAAAGCAGATCCTAAGATCTGCTTTTGTATATGCTTGAATTAATCGGTAAAGGTGACTTGAGCGATGGCCTTTTTACCGGCCTGAATCAGATAGGTTTTATTTTCTTTGACCGAGAAATTTGCATCAACCACCTGCCAATCGACTTTAACGGCTCCACGTGAAACAGCGTCTTTTGCCTGTGCAGCATTTTTGGTGAGCCCAGCTAAACGCACAATCGAAGCGATAAAGATTTCTCCACCGAATTCGCCACGTGAAATCGTGACTTCAGGCGTACCTTCAGGAATTTCACCTTCTGTGATGATATTGCCTGCACCTTTGTGGGCATTGGCAGCAGCATCTGCATCATGGAAGCGCTCCACCAGCTCGAGTGCCAAGATTTTTTTCAAATCTTGCGGGTTACGGCCATTGGCCATTTCATCGAGTAAACCCTGAATCTCTTCAAGTGATTTAAAGCTGAGTAGTTCAAAATAGCGCTCGATTAAGGTATCTGGCATAGAAAGGACTTTTTGATACATCGCACCCGGTGCATCAAATACCCCAATATAGTTACCCAGAGATTTAGACATTTTGTTGACGCCGTCCAAACCTTCTAGAATCGGCACCGTAATACACACTTGCGATTCTTGACCGTAGCGTCCTTGCAGAGTACGCCCCATCAGTAAGTTAAAAGTTTGATCTGTACCCCCCAACTCGACATCGGCTTCAAGCGCAATAGAGTCATAACCTTGTACCAAAGGATACAAAAATTCATGAATGGCAATCGGTTGATGATTGTTGTAACGCTTGGTGAAATCGTCACGTTCAAGCATGCGTGAAACAGTTTGCTGGCTGGCCAGTTGAATCAGATCTGCCGCAGTACGCTGGTTAAACCACTCCGAGTTAAAGCGAACCTTGGTTTTGTTTGGATCAAGAATTTTAAAGACCTGTTCTTGATAAGTTTTGGCATTGGCCTCGACCTGCTCACGAGTAAGTGGCGGACGCGTCGCACTTTTTCCGGTTGGATCGCCAATCATGGCAGTATAATCGCCAATCAGGAACGTGACCTCATGGCCCAGATCTTGAAATGCTTTTAATTTGTTGATTAGAACCGTGTGACCCAAATGCAAATCTGGTGCAGTTGGATCGAACCCTGCTTTGATTCGCAGTGGGCGATTTTCTTTGAGTTTCTTGAGCAGATCCTCTTCAGAAATAATTTCATGAGTGCCTCGTTGAATGAGGGCAAGCTGTTCTTCAGCAGGCAAGAAATTTGACATCACAAAACCTAAACACATCAGTTATTCAATTTGTGCGATATACTAACACTTTTTCAGCATATTGCAGGCGAAGTTGCTCATGACAGCGATCTATATTGGGGTAATGACCGGCACCAGCATGGACGGTGTTGATTTTGTTGCTGCTTCATTTGATCCCCTTTATCTACATGCGACCCTGACACTGCCTTTTGATCCAGAGTTACGTGATGAACTGATGGCACTTACACTGCCCGACGACAACGAAATAGATCGTATGGGTAAAGCCGATGTAGCACTAGCGACCATGATTGGACATGGTATCAATACGCTGATTGAAAAAAATCATTTAGATCGGAGTCAAATCAAGGCGATTGGCTCACACGGGCAAACCATTCGACATCGGCCTGAACATGGCTTTACCCTACAGATTGGTGATCCGAATATTATTACTGAGATCACCCAGATTCCCGTGATTTCAGATTTTCGCCGGCGTGATATGGCAGCCGGAGGCCAAGGGGCGCCTTTAGTTCCAGCTTTTCATCAGGCAGTGTTTCAGCATCCTACCATTCATCGGGTGATTTTAAATTTAGGTGGCATTGCCAACGTCAGCTTATTGCCAGCAGGAAATCCGAATGGGGTATATGGTTTTGATACTGGCCCAGCCAATATTTTGATGGATGCCTGGTGCGAGCGCTATACAGGACATCCATTTGACGAAAATGGCAATTGGGCCGCTTATGGTCAACCTATTCGCGGTCTGCTCGAACGTTTACAAGCCCATGCCTTTTTCTCAAAAGAGCCACCCAAAAGTACAGGCCGGGAAGATTTCAATCTGGACTGGCTTGACGATCAACTGGCCGATTGGCGTAATGACGAACTTGAATATCAGGAGCTTGAAGACACGCCAGAAAATGTTCAGGCCACCTTACTCAAGCTCACCACCCGAGCCATCAAAAAAGCCATTTATCGTTCAGATTTAGATACGGGTGAAGTCTATGTCTGTGGTGGTGGAGCATACAACTCGCATCTTTTAGAACAGTTGCGCTGGCGTTTGCGCAAACACCACTGGTCGGTACAAAGCACCAGTGTACTTGGACTCTCGCCAACGTGGGTCGAGGCCACTGCATTTGCATGGCTGGCCATGCGCTTTATGCATCAGCAAGCGGGGAACTTACCCTCAGTGACGGGTGCAGAGGGCTTTCGTGTACTGGGAAGCATCACCCAGCGTTAAACCCGATCGCATAAAAAAATCCCCGTATTGGGGATTTTTTTATGCTGAATCTGGATTGGTTTAAATTGAAAACGATGATCCGCAACCACATGTGGTGGTCGCATTCGGATTTTGTACAATAAAGCGTGACCCTTCTAGTCCTTCAATATAGTCGACCACCGAGCCAACCAAGTACTGATAACTCAGCGAGTCGACCAGCATTTTGACATCGCCATTTACAAATTCGGCATCGTCTTCATTTGGGCTGTCGGCAAAATTAAAGCCATACGAGAAGCCCGAACATCCTCCACCGGTAACGTAAACGCGCAACATGAGATCCTGATTGCCTTCGCTGTCGCGGAGTTGGCGCACTTTATTTGCAGCATTATCAGTGATAACAAGAGCTTGAGCATTCATGACAGGTGTTCCTCAGACTAGATTCAGACATCATCTTTAAAGCATGTGACAGTATAACATATTCAATATGGGGACTGTCTTTGAAGTTTAAACTATATTCTTGCTGTGATGCTATCCTGATCATGCGGGCTTAAGAGCTATAGTTTTCGTCTTTCAAACCACATTCAAAGTTGGCGCGATCTTCTTTACAACGAAATTGCCATAACAGCTTCATCATGCGTTTATCGTAAATGCCGCGTTTGGTAAGATTTATACGCGCCTCTCGCATCATTTTTTGATAACCCGGTTTGTCGGCAGCAGGCACATCCATCCAGTATTTTTGTGGAATATCGGCTTTCATCTTGCCCAAAATACCAAATGCACGCGGTAACTGCCCTTTTACCCATTCTCGAGATTTTTGGCCAAAGCCATCAGGAAACTTATCTTTACGAATAATAATGTTTCCGGTTACTTGCAAGATCGGGTAATTCACAATTGCGCCCGTGCTGCCAAGCCCCTTGTGTAGCTCAAGTGGTTTAAAGGCCGCCGCCGGGGCGCCAATAATATCCACTTGATGGTTATTGAATTTGGCACCAAAGTTGGTGACATCTGCACTCACGGCCTGCGCACCAATTTGCTGCACCATAATTTTTTGAGCTTCGTCATAATCGAGTACTGCAATTTTTTTGCCTGCAGCTTTGGCAACGGTATTGATACTACGGTCGTTGACCAGCAAGTACGCATCACCAACAGGAATCACCCCTGCGACTTCATATTGACCATTCACCATGTATTTGGCGAAGGTCGGGCTGGCGAGTCCCTGCATGATTTTAACTGCCAGCTTCAGATCTGTGATTGCCCCAATGGCATCAAGCGAGCCAGTAAACCCGTTAAATTGGCGCCCACGCATGCCGGTAATACTGACTGCATCACACTTGCCGGCCTTAAAATCATCTGCAATCACGGCTTCATTCTGCGCGACTCGAAGTTCAATATCGGCACCCCAGCTTTTAGCTGCCAGTTGGTAATCTTTCATTAGGTTGTATACATCGCCATTTTTTCCGACCAAGTCGAACACACAGACGGTTTGTTTGGCATTTGCTGCACTGGCACCAGTCATAACGAGGGCTGCACAGAAGGTTTTGGAGATCCAGTTCATCATCATGTCCTTTGATGGTGTTATTGATTGCTCAAGACGATTCGGTTTTATAGTCATGTCTTAAGTGGTTGTTGTTATCTGCTCGACACGGTGCAGGCAGGTATGGCACAAATTCAAATATGCGCACGGCACTGGGTCATGATTTAGCTTAGCGTTTCTGTTGTGTGAAACAATGGCTGAAATGACAGCAAAAAATACATAAAAAAAGCCCGGAAATTTCCGGACTTTCATTTTTAAATCAAGCTTATTCGCCAGGCATTGCACATTCGAAATTGGCTTTATCAACCGAACAACGTGCTTTTTTCAATACCGACATCATTTCGGCATCGTAAATACCACGTTTGGTGAGATCCATACGGCCATCACGTAAAAGTTTCTGATATTTCAGCTTGTCATCGGCGTTTAGATTCATTTTGTATTTGGCTGGAATTTCAGCCTCTAAACGATTGATCATGGCAAAGCTCTTCGGCAAGCGTTTAACAAACCAGTCACGTGATTTTTGTCCAAAGCCTTGCGGGAATTGATCTGGACGAATCACCAAATCGGCAGTCACCTGAAGAACCGGGAAATTCCACATCACCCCGTTTGCACCCAAACCTTTTTGTAGCTCTAATGGCTTATACGCATAGGCTGGGGCACCAATAATATCGACCTGACCATTGTTAAATTTAGCCGCGAAGTTTGAAATATCGGAAATTACCGCCTGTGCTCCTACACGCTGCACCATAATTTTTTGTGCATCGTCATAACCGAGTACCGCGAATTTTTTACCCGCTGCTTTTTCAATCGAGTTAATGTTTTTATCACGGACAAAAATGAAAGCCGAACCTAATGGTGAAATACCAGCCACTTCATATTTTTTACCACCCAGATTGGTGGTCATTTTGGCGGCATTACGACCATCGAGTACATAGCTGATTGCACGCTGGGCAATCTGGTTATTCGGAACACCGCCTAGTGAATCGATTGAACCAGCAAACTTATTGTACGGACGCGCACGCATGGCGGTCATGGCCACGGCATCACATTTGCCGGCTTTGAAATCGTTGTCTGCAACGGCTTCATCCTGACGCGGCACCAAATTGATATCGGCGCCCCAGCCTTTGGCAGCCAAAGCCCATTCTTCCATCATTTTGTATGATTCACCCGATTTACCCAGTAAATCGAAGACACAGACATCGACCTTTGCAGCTTGTGCTGTTGCAGATAGGCCACAAATTGACGCAGCGGTGAGCGCGAGTGCAATTTTCTTCATCTTATGATTCCTTTAATTGACTTTTTTTAGTTCAGGGTATCCTTTCACCCCAAATATTAATGTTGTTGTCTGAAAAAAAATAGAGCTTTTACTCCATTTTTTTGTGGCAAAATGAATAGTTTTACGAATTAATCGTGTTTTGTCGCACATTTTTTATTCATATTGTTTCATTGTCATATTATTCATTTTCTTTAATTATTTGTTTTTTAATGGATAAATAAATTATTTGATCATTTCGATTCTTTTTTCCTATGGACTGCCGAGTCACCTTTTGACTTTAAACGATCTCGCGTGTTGTTGTCGAGATGAAATTTTTGTCTTCATCTGCGGATGTCTTTAGAATAGCGCTACTGTTTTCTGCATAGCGTCACTTTCTCCATGATTCAACTTGATCAATTTTCAGTTCGCCGTGGCGGACGCGTCTTATTTCAAAAAGCTTCAATGCAATTGCATCCAGGCTGGAAAATTGGTCTCACGGGGGTCAACGGAGCTGGAAAATCCACCCTTTTTGCTGCGTTGTTAGGTGGCATAGAATCGGACAGCGGCAGTTTAACCCGCCCGAATGTCTGGACTGTGGCGCACATGGCACAGGAAATTCAAGCACTGAACATGAAAGCGATCGATTTCGTGTTGTCGGGTGATGAAGAATACTGGACCATTCAGCACCAACTCGAGCATCCAGATCAACTGAGTAACGACGAGCTGGCACACCTATACAGTCGTTTTGATGAAATTAACGGTTATGCAGCCGCGGCCAAGGCATCCCAGCTTATGGCCGGTTTAGGATTTTTCGACTATCAATCACAATACGATGTTGCAAGCTTTTCAGGCGGTTGGCGAATGCGCTTGAATCTGGCACGTACACTGATGAGTCGCTCAGATTTACTCCTGCTCGATGAACCAACCAACCACTTAGACTTAGACGCGATTTTGTGGCTGGAAGACTGGCTCAAGGCGTACGAAGGCACCTTGGTGTTGATTTCGCATGACCGTGATTTCCTCGATGCAATTACCGATCATATTCTGCATATCGAAAACCAACAGCTCACGCTATACACCGGTAATTACTCCACCTTTGAAACCACACGTGCAGAACGTCTCGCGCAACAACAACAGGCTTTTGAAAAGCAGCAAGAAACTCGCGCACATCTACAAAAATATATCGATCGTTTTAAAGCACAGGCCACCAAAGCTCGTCAGGCACAAAGCCGTATTAAGCAGTTAGAGCGAATGCAAGAACTGGCACCTGCCCATGTAGATACGCCGTTTACCTTTAGCTTTCGAGAGCCATCGAAAATGAGCTCACCACTGCTGGCACTTGAACACGCTGATATTGGTTATGGCGATAAATTGATTGTGACCAATGTCAATTTACAAATTACCCCGACCAGCCGGATTGGTCTACTGGGTATGAATGGTGCCGGAAAATCGACGCTGATCAAATCGCTGGTGGGTGATTTGGCGCTATTGCGGGGCACACGTTATGCCTCAGAGCTGCTCAATATCGGTTATTTTGCCCAGCATCAAATGGATGCCCTAGACGGTGCAGCCAGCCCAATGTTGCAATTGTCTCGTATTGCGGATAAAAAAATCAGTGAAGCCACACTGCGCGCATTTCTAGGCAGTTTTGGGTTTAGTGGTGAACGTATGGATACGCCGAGTGAGAGTTTTTCAGGCGGCGAGCGTGCGCGTCTGGCATTGGCATTGATTGTATGGCAGCGCCCTAATGTGTTGATTTTGGACGAACCTACCAACCATTTGGATCTGGATATGCGTCATGCCCTGACCATGGCATTACAGGACTTTGAAGGTGCCGTTGTGCTGGTGTCGCACGAGCGTCAATTGATTGCCAGTGTATGTGATGAATTGATTTTGGTTCATGCAGGCAATAGTCGTGATTTTGATGGGGATTTACATGATTATGCGGACTGGCTTCGTCAGGCCCGTAATGATCTGATGAAACAGGGTCAACAGCCGGCAGCGCCAGTTCAATCCAAAGTTGAGGCACAACCGGTTATTTCAAAACTGGACAAAGAAGCACAGCGTAAAGAAGCTGCAAAACGTCGTGAACAGACGCGTCCGATTCGAAAAAATATTGAGAAGCTTGAAAGCCAGATCGGTCGCTTGCAGCCACGTTTGGCTGAAATTGAAATCGCACTGGGCGATAGCTCAATTTACGATGCAGCACGTAAAGATGAGTTACTTAAGCTCATGAACGAGCAAACCGAGCTTAAACAACAGCTTGAACAGGCGGAAGAACAAATGCTCGGGCTCATGATGGAGCTGGAAGAACTGGAAAGTTCCTTTGATTAAGCCAAGCACACTGAAATAAAAAAAGGCGCCTTGAGGCGCCTTTTTTTATTGAGCATTAAGCATCGATATCGGCATTTAATGCATTTTCTTCGATAAACGCACGACGCGGTTCTACGTCATCACCCATCAAACAGCTAAACATACGATCTGCTTCAATGGCATCATCGATGGTCACTTGCAGCATATGACGGTTTTCTGGGTCCATAGTGGTTTCCCATAACTGCTCGGCATTCATCTCGCCCAATCCTTTGTAGCGTTGAATCATCATGCCACGACGCGAGTCTTGCAAAATTTGCTGCCACACCTGATGGAAATTACTCACAGGAATGCGTCGCTCACCTTTTTGCAAATAAGCACCCTCTTCGATCAACTTGAACCAGCTTTTCGAATTTTTTAGCAAACGTGCATATTCGGCTGAATTGAGCAGACCGGCATCGAGCAGGTAATGATGCGGTAAATTGTGGACATAGACCGTGATACGTGGCCAGCAATGAATCGATTTTTCGCCTGTTGGAGATTCACGTTCAAAGCTTTCCAGACTCACTTCAGGACGCAAGCTTGGCTGTAATTTTGCAATCACTTGACCGAGCTGCTCAGCCCATTGCTCGACATACGGACGATCATGGCTTTGATCGGCTTTAAATGGCTCTACTTCAAGCAAGCCATCGAGTAAGGTCGCAGGATAACGCTGGGTTAAACGTTGCAAGCTCTTTTGCGATACCTTGTAATCGTCAATCACGCTTGCCAAAGCTTGACCCGTAATGGCTGGTGCATCGGCGCTGATGTGTAAGGCCAAGTCATCGATGGCATTTGAAATCAAGAAGGTTTCGAGTGCATCGTTGTCTTTGAGATACTGCTCTTGCTTGCCTTTTTTGAGCTTATATAAAGGTGGCTGGGCAATATAGATATGACCACGCTCGACCAACTCCGGCATTTGACGGAAGAAGAATGTAAGCAGCAAGGTACGAATATGCGAGCCATCGACATCGGCATCGGTCATGATGATGACTTTGTGATAACGCAACTTATCTGGGTTATATTCTTCGCGGCCAATACCACAGCCCAAGGCCGTAATTAAAGTACCCACTTCCTGACTTGAAATCATCTTGTCGAAGCGCGCACGTTCCACGTTCAAAATTTTACCTTTGAGCGGCAAAATGGCCTGCATCTTGCGGTTACGACCCTGTTTAGCACTGCCACCTGCCGAGTCACCCTCGACCAGATACAGCTCAGACAATGCAGGATCTTTTTCTTGGCAGTCGGCTAATTTACCCGGCAAACCCGCAATATCCAACGCACTTTTACGACGCGTCATCTCACGTGCTTTACGCGCCGCATCACGCGCACGCGCCGCATCGATAATTTTTCCTGCAATTGATTTCGCCGCTTGCGGATTTTCCAGCAAATATGCCGAGAATTCCTTGTTCATGGCTTGCTCAACCGCAGGCTTCACTTCACTTGAAACCAATTTTTCTTTGGTTTGTGATGAAAACTTAGGATCCGGCACTTTAACCGAAATGATGGCAGTCAAACCTTCACGTGCATCGTCACCAGTCACACTGACTTTTTCTTTCTTGAGAATATTCTCGCTCTCAAGATAGCTGTTTAATCCACGTGTCAGTGCGGCACGGAAACCCGCCAAATGTGTTCCGCCATCTTTTTGCGGAATATTGTTGGTAAAGCAGCGAACATTTTCCTGATAGCTGTCGTTCCACTGAAGCGCAACTTCAACGCCAATACCGTTATCGGCATCAGCAGTAAAATGAAAGATGTCGTTGAGATGAGTTTTGCCTTCGTTGATGTATTTTACAAACTCTGACAAACCGCCTTCATAAGCATAAATATGTTCAAAGTTTACACGCTCATCACGCAAGACGATTTTTACACCGGCATTTAAGAATGACAACTCTCTTAAACGACGCGCTAAAATGTCGACACTAAAAATAGTTTGGCTGAACGTTTCCGCACTTGGCCAAAAACGCACTGTTGTTCCTGTGGTGGTGGTTTCACCGACCACTTTAAGCGGATATTTCGGATCGCCGTGCTGATATTCCTGCTCATGAATCTGACCGGCGCGATGAATCGTTAGCTGCAATTTGCTAGATAACGCATTCACCACCGACACGCCTACACCGTGTAAGCCACCAGACACTTTATAACTGTTGTCGTCAAACTTACCGCCGGCATGCAAAATGGTCAGGATGACTTCTGCGGCAGAAACCCCTTCTTCTGGGTGAATATCGGTTGGAATTCCACGGCCGTTATCCGAGACACTGACCGATTCATCTTCATGAATGGTGACAATAATTTCGTCACAATGTCCAGCCAACGCTTCATCAATCGCATTATCGACGACTTCAAACACCATGTGGTGCAAGCCAGTCCCATCGTCAGTATCACCAATATACATGCCCGGACGTTTACGAACAGCATCCAGCCCACGTAATACCTTGATACTAGAGGAATCATACGCCTTTTCAATTGTTTGTTCTGTTGGAGAGGCAGATTGCGATTCTGAACTCATGGTTTCTCCCTAGCAAAAATTAGGTCTATCCAAAGATGGGTAAAAAATCAACGTGAAACAGCATGAACTTGACCATGGTCAACATTGTATAATTGATAAGAAATAGACAGATCATCTAAATGTTGAGTCACAGCCTGATGATCTAAAGTGGTAATAAAAACTTGACTACCCAATTGGCTCAATCGTTCAATTAAACGTCGTTGCGCGTTACTATCTAATTCTGCTGTCAGATCATCTAATAATACCACAGTTTCCTTATTACTCGCATGTAACATTGCAATCTGTGACAGTTTTAGTGCCATCATGAGCAATTTCTTTTGCCCACGTGACAAGACATCATCCGCTGCACCGAGTGGCGTTTTTAAGCGTAAATCGGCACGGTGCGGACCGTATTCGGTGTAGCGTCGTTCAAGGTCTTTTTCATGATAATTGAGCAGATCCTGCCACAGCCCGACCTCAGTATGAAATCCAGGACTGTATTCCAGCTCGATCTCAAGCTCAGGAAGCAAATGCGCAAGATCTTGCT
Source organism: Acinetobacter sp. ACZLY 512 (assembly GCF_023614015.1). Classification (NCBI taxonomy): domain Bacteria; kingdom Pseudomonadati; phylum Pseudomonadota; class Gammaproteobacteria; order Moraxellales; family Moraxellaceae; genus Acinetobacter; species Acinetobacter sp. ACZLY 512. The sequence continues at coordinate 40,858 of NZ_JAKIVI010000017.1, read as the reverse complement.
GAAAAAACCCTTTCCAGCGCTCGACTGTGACCAGACGCTGCGAATGCAGCATTTCGCCGTAATCACTGAGCATTTTGTTCCACGGTTCAAGTTCAGCCAGCGTGAGCTGCCGCTTGGTTTTGAGCAGCATATTACGCTGCTTGAGCGCGCGTGAATAATATTGCCAAGCAAAATAAAACTCGGGTTCCACGTGGAACATCAACCAATCGAGTAGTTGTCGACGCGGCTTGGCGCCGTAATCGATAATGTCGGTACTTTGTGGATCTAGATGTTGTAAAGGCAATAGTTTGGCCAATTGACCTTGAGTGGCGACGGTGTCGCCATTGACCTTGATCAATTGCTCACCCGATGCCAGCTTTTGCATACCAATTTTTTCAGATATCGATTGGGCAAAAACAATGGCATCCTGCGCATCGTGCTGAATATAATGCTTCGGCATATGCGTTCGAAAAGAACGCCCGGTCGCCAAGAGATGTATCGCCTCTAAAATCGAGGTTTTGCCAGAGCCGTTTGCGCCGTAAAAAATATTAAACGGTTGCAATCCACAGAGAGCAACCGTTTTTAAATTGCGCACACGTTCGATGTTTAAACGCGTAATTTGCATCAGCGGATCGGCAGGTTATACGCGCATTGGCATGACCACATAGGTCTGATCAGGATGCGCAGCGTCTTGTACCAAAACCGACTGATTGGCTTCAGTCATACTCATACTCACATCGTCGCCATCTAAAACATTCAGTACTTCGAGTAAATACTGCGCATTAAATGACATTTCGAGTGGCGTATTTTGATACTGAATTGCTAAATCTTCAATCGCTTCATCTTGCTCTGGGTTATTCGCACGCAGTTGTAAAACGTCTGGATTAAAATTCAGAAACACGCCACGCAACTTTTCATTACTCAAGATTGCCACACGCTGCAACGACTGCTTAAAGACATCGTGAGCGATTTGCACATGCTTGTCGCCACCACGTGGAATAACGCGGCGATAGTCTGGAAATTTGCCATCAATCAGCTTGGTGGTAAAGCGTACCGTAATCGGATGCTGCTCTTTGTCACGGTTGGCAATGTGAATGGTCACATTTAACAGTTCACGGCCAATCAACAGGCTCAGTTGATCATCTTCAATACTCAATAGACGCTGTAACTCACCCACTGCCTTTCGTGGCACAATCGCCTGAACCGCTTGAGTCGCAGTTGAGGACGCCTGAACTTCACATAAAGCCAAACGGTGACCGTCGGTGGTCACTGCACGTAATTGATTTTGATCAATTTCAAGCAAAGTGCCTGTTAAATAAAAACGTACATCTTGCACCGCCATGGCAAAAGATGTTTTTTCAAATAATCGCTTTAATTCACGCTGAGTCACCTGAACCTGTGTGCCCTGACTGCTTTCTGTGGTCAGCAGTGGATAATCTTCAGCAGGTAAAGTCCCCAGCACAAAGCGGCTATTGCCCGACTTTAAAATACAACGCTGATCTTCAGTAATTTGCAGATCAATCAGTGCCGCAGAAGGAAGAGATTTACAAATATCGACCAGTTTACGTGCTGGAACTGTAGTTTCACCGACTTCAAGGCAAGCCCCCTCTGCCAGTGTGGTGCTGGCCACCAATTCCACTTCCAGATCAGATCCAGTGATGGTCAAAGCCTGCGCATTAGCCTGAATTTTCACATTGGAAAGAATATTCAATGTATGGCGACGCTCCACGGCACCGACCACATGAGAGAGAACATTGAGTAAACTTTCTTTGGCTATTTTTAGTCGCACGTTTTAACCCTTAAACTCAAAAAAACTAAAAAGTATTCTAACCTAAATTGTCTGAAAAGATAGGATGAAAATTGCGATCCGATGTTGACGGTTAACACGATTACGAAATGGCCTGAATCACTTGATCAGGCCATGCAGCGATAAAAAGTGTATGAAGAACGTCTAGCTTTGCAACAAACGCAGCAAATTCTTGTAATCTTCATTAAAAATAGGATCGTCCTGCCTTAAGCTCTGCACTTTTTCGCAGGCATGCATGACCGTACTATGATCACGCCCACCAAAAGCCATGCCAATTTCAGGGAAACTGTCGCCGGTGAGTTCACGTGCCAAGCCCATTGCCAACTGACGTGGACGGGCATAAATACGGGTACGTTTAGGTCCAATTAATTCTTTTAAAGGTATACGGAAATATTCACTGACCACACGCTGAATATTTTCCACACTGATGGTTCGCGCACGAATCGCCAGCACGTCTTTGAGTGATTCTCGGACGACATCCAGATCGATCTGCGAGCCTTTAAAGCGTGCAATCGCGACCACTTTATTTAATGCACCTTCAAGCTCACGCACATTGGCCACCACTTGCTGTGCAATAAACAATGCACAGTTACGCGGTAAATCAACGCCGCTATTCTCTGCTTTTTTAAGTAAAATTTCGATACGTGTTTCAATATCGGGTGGCTCGACGCCCACCGATAATCCCCAAGAAAAACGTGAAACCAAACGCGGATCGAGTTCGGTTAATTCTTTTGGATAACGATCTGAGGTCAGAATAATCTGTTTTGACTCATCAAGCAGCGCATTAAAGGTATAGAAAAACTCAACCAAACTGGCTTCTTTACCGGCCAGCAAATGGATATCGTCGACTAAAAGTAAATCCAGTGAACGACAATTTTTCTTAAATTCTTCTACTTTGCCTTTTTGCAATGAACTGACAAAGTCCTGTACGAAACTCTCTGCGGTCATATACATCACGCGTGCATTTGGCTTGGCTTGTAAGAGTGCATTGCCCACCGCTTGCATCAAGTGAGTCTTACCCAATCCAGTCGGGCCATACAAAAATAACGGATTATGCTGAGAGGCACCTAACTGTGTGAGCACTTTACGACAAGTTTCGGCAGCCATCTGGTTGGAGCGACCTTCAACAAATAGCGAAAAGGTAAACAGTGGATTGAGTAAACGCTTTTTTGAATTTAAAACTTTCGCATTCGATGCAGGTGCGGTATCGGTGCTGTCTTTTTTGACTTTATTGATTACGGGTGCTGTGGATAACGCTGCCGTCGTGGTTGCGGGTTGTTCAGCTGGGGATAAAATTGCGCCCGGACGTGAGTCGACCAAAATCTCGACCTGTCGGATTCGGCCTTCAGACAACTGTTCGGCCAAAATAGAAATTAATTCAAGGTGATGTTCTTGTATATAACGCGTCCAGTAAGGATTTGGCGCGTATAGACGTAGACGATCCTCCGTCTCTTCGGCTACCAAAGGACGAATCCACATCGCAAAGACATTATCAGAGAGCTCTTGTCGCAAGCGAGTTAAGCAGTCCGTCCAAAGCATGTGAATCCCCTTAATTTAAATTCAAAAACCACAACATCCACCCACCCTTCTTGAAAAGGGGTGGCCATTCTAACCAAGTTATCCACATCTGTCATGAAGGATTATCTTGATTTTGTCTAAAAAGAAAACGCTTACGCTATAAATTTAAATTCAATTGACTTGTGGATAAGGTTTTCCACATCCTGTGGATAGTTTTTAGGGATAAGTTATCCACAATCTGTAAATGTGATTAAAACAAGCTTATCCACAACCTATCTTATTGGTTTTTAAATTTAAAATAGGCTATTCCACAGAAAAAGTTATCCCTAATAAGAATAAATTTAAATTTTAAAATTTGAATTTATTTAATAAGCGTTCATGTCTTGTGGATAATTTAGCGAGATATGAATTTAAATTCAAATCAAGAGGATGACGCTATCGATCAAGTTAAAGCTGTTGATAAGGTTGAGAATAAGTGCCAAATATACAAAAAAATGCCATAAATCTAAAGTATTAGTTTGTGTATAACTTTTGTGTGATCTTTCAAGTACTGGTTTTGCCAGATATGATCTGAGCTCTCGACAGACATTTAAATGTAAAGATTCCTGTTTTTCATTGACAGTGTAAAGATTGCACAATACAATCGCGAACCTTTACAGAAAGATCAATATGGGAGTTTCGACATGAAACGTACTTTCCAACCTTCGGAATTAAAACGTAAACGCGTTCATGGTTTCCGTGCTCGCATGGCTACAAAAGCTGGTCGTCAAGTATTGGCTCGCCGTCGTGCAAAAGGTCGTCACAGCTTAACTGTTTAATCACAGTTAGCTGATACGATCGGGTGATGACACTTTATAGCTTCAGCACAGAGGTAAGATTACGCTGTGCTGCAGATTACCAAGGTGTGTTTAATGGTGCGCTTTTTAAAGTGCATCAGCCCCACTTCTTGTTTCTTGCGAAACCGTCCGAGCACGCAAAAAGTCGCTTGGGGGTGATTGTCGCCAAGAAAAAAGTGCGCCGTGCGCACGAACGAAATAGAATAAAACGACTTGCTCGTGAAAGCTTTCGCTTGCATCAGCAACACGTCGGTTTACTTGATATTGTGGTCATGCCTAAGATAGGTATTGAAGCGGTATCTAATGCTGATTTGCATCAGCAGCTTGAGTTTGCTTGGCAAAAACTTCTTCGTCAGGCTAAAAAATATCAAAAAGTAGCTGTTTCTCCTTCTTTGCATTAGAGATGCGCCAATGGTTCGTATCCTTCATTGGTTGATTCGTTTTTATCAAATCGCAATTAGTCCGATGCTTGGTCCTCGTTGCCGGTATATTCCGACCTGTTCTCAGTATTCCCTCGAAGCAATTCATACGCATGGTGCAGTCAAAGGCACTGGACTGGCTATTCGCCGGATCTGCCGCTGTCATCCGTGGGGTGGATCGGGTTATGACCCCGTGCCGTCAAAAGCAATTCATTTTATTTCGTTTCAGCAAATAGATTCTCAAACGCATCACGTTGCTGTACCCTTTCGTGATCGTTTAATGAACCTAAATCACTCTAACCACTTGGGGTAATAGATATGCAACAATGGGCCAGGTTTGCAATTCTCGGGGCCATGTTTGTCACGGCATATTTGCTCATTTTGGCTTGGCAAAAAGATTATGGTCATGCAAATACACCCGTACAGCCACAAACGGCTGCTGCAGTGTCGCATGATGTGTCTGCTGATTTGCCAAATAGCCAAGCAGCTGCTACGTCTTCTGACGTACCGCAAGCAAATATTGCTGCCCAGCAAACACCGACAGCTGCTCCAGCATCTGTAAGTCAACAGCTTATTTCAATACAGACTGACCTTTATCACCTTTGGATCAATCCAAAAGGTGGTGATATTGTGCGTATTGAATTACTTAATCATGATCAAAGCAAAAACAGTGATCAACCGTTTGTAATGCTTGAAAGTGATGCCAAACGTACCTATGTCGCACAGTCGGGTTTGATTGGCTTAAATGGTCCTGACAGCAGCCGTGCAGGTCGTCCGGTGTATGATGTAGAAAAATCTGCATACACCTTAGCCGATGCTAAAGAAGTGAAAGACAAAGACGGCAAGCTGGTTAAAACGCTTACTGTTCCAATGGTCTACAAAACAGCAGATGGTGTGGAAATCATCAAGCGTTTTACTTTCAAGCAAGGCGATTATCCAGTTGTAGTGAGCTATCAGGTGGTCAACCGCAGTCAGCAAAACTGGCAGGGTCAAATGTTTGGTCAAATCAAACGAGACAACTCTGAAGATCCAGGCAAGTCTGATCAAGGTATCTTTACACTTGGCACTTTCTTAGGCGGTGCATGGGGTTCTCCTGACGAGCACTACAACAAGCTGAAGTTTGCCAACTTCTCAGACGAGAAGTTAAACGTAGAAGCCAAAGGTGGTTGGGTGGCGATGGTTCAGCACTATTTTGTAAGTGCATGGATTCCAGGTCATTTTGGTGAGCAGGCGTATACCGCCAAGCTTGAGTCGCGCAAATCTGCCGATAACATGAACATTATTGGTTTTACTTCTCCAACCATTAATGTGCCTGCGGGCAAAACCATGACCGTGGATGCGACGTTCTATTCGGGTCCAAAAATCCAATCTGAACTCAAAGATCTGGCTGTCGGACTCAATCAGACTGTCGATTATGGTTGGTTATGGCCAATCGCAAAACTACTGTTTATTGGTTTGCAATTCTTCCATAACATCGTCGGCAACTGGGGCTGGTCAATCATTTTATTGACCGTTTTAGTGAAACTCATCTTGTGGCCGCTGTCGTCGAAGAGCTATCGCTCGATGGCCAAAATGCGTGTGATTGCACCTGAAATGCAGCGTATGAAAGAAGAGTTTGGCGAAGACCGCATGCGTTTCTCCCAAGAAATGATGGCGCTTTACAAGCGTGAGCAAGTCAACCCGTTGTCTGGATGCTTACCGCTGTTGTTACAAATGCCAATCTTCTTGGCCTTGTACTGGGTGCTCATGGAAAGTGTCGAGCTTCGTCATGCACCATGGATACTCTGGATTCAAGATTTGTCTGCAATGGACCCATGGTTTATCTTGCCGCTTTTGATGGGCGCGACCATGTTCATTCAGCAAATGCTGAACCCGCAACCGGCAGATCCAATGCAGGCTAAAGTGTTCCGCATTATGCCGATCATTTTCACGGTATTCATGTTGTTCTTCCCTGCTGGCTTGGTGTTGTACTGGATTGTCAACAACAGTATTACCATCACACAGCAATGGTTTATCAACAAAAGCGTTGCTAAATCACGTGAAAATAAAGTTGAAACGACCTCGTAATTGAGCGAGACGCAACAGCTGAATAAATCCGCTTAAGATGTTACGCTTAAGCGGATTTTTTATTGAACCGCCTTCTTTTTGTTTTTAGGTTTTTGTATGCACTATCAAAGCACAATCGCCGCAATTGCCACTGCACCCGGGCGTGGCGGTGTGGGTATGATCCGCTTGTCAGGCCCTAAAGCCTACGCAATTGCCGAGCAGTTGACCGCTAAGGCCTTGCCCAAAGCTCGAATGGCTGGCTTTCGACAGTTTTACGATGCACAGGCACAGGTGATGGATGAGGGATTGCTACTGTGCTTTCCAAATCCTCACTCTTTTACTGGCGAAGATGTCGTGGAGATTCAGGGACACGGCGGGCCGGTGATTTTAAATGCCATCTTGGGTCGGCTACTCGAACTTGGAGCACAAGCTGCCAAAGCGGGTGAGTTTTCCATGCGCGCCTTTGAAAATGGCAAACTGGATCTGGTGCAGGCCGAGTCAATTGCCGATTTGATTGATGCCACTTCACAGGCCGCTGCACGTTCAGCAGTACGCTCATTACAAGGCGCATTTTCAGTTAAGATCAATGCAGTACTGGAAAAGTTGATCCATTTACGCCTGCATGTAGAAGCTGCGATTGATTTTCCTGAAGAGGAAATTGATTTTCTGGCCGATGGTAAGATTTTGGGATTACTCGAAGATGTCTGTGATTCGGTGTCTCAGGTTCAGCGTTCTGCACGTCAGGGACAATTACTACGTGAAGGTTTACAAGTGGTGATTGCAGGTAAACCCAATGCCGGTAAATCGAGTCTGCTCAATGCTCTGGCCGGAAATGAACGTGCCATTGTGACGGATATTGCGGGTACTACACGTGATGTGCTGCATGAAAAAATCAGTCTGAATGGACTGCCCATCACCCTCACCGATACGGCGGGACTGCGTGAGACAGGTGATGTGGTCGAGAAAGAAGGGATTCGCCGCGCTATCAAGGAAATCGAGCAAGCCGATCTGCTGTTATTGGTGTATGACTTGAGTCAAGGTGAGCATCCACTGGATTTGGCGCGGGAATATTTTGCTGAGCATTTAGATCCGCGTCGGCTGGTGCTCATTGGTAACAAATGTGATTTGATCGATACCCCTTCGCATGCCGAGCAGTTTGAAGGCTTTCGACATGTATGGGTTTCGGCCAAACAAGAAACCGGTGTTCAGGCGCTCATAGAAGCGATTACAGCGCATGCGGGCTTTCAACCTGAAGAAGATACCTTTATTGCCCGTACTCGTCATATCGATGCAATGAAGCGCACTCAGCTACATTTGCATGAGGCACGTGAGCAACTGGTGGTGTATCACGCAGGTGAGTTGGTGGCCGAATCGTTGCGTCTGGCTCAAAACGCTTTATCGGAAATTACTGGTGAATTTAGTGCCGATGACTTGTTAGGCAAAATTTTTGGCTCATTTTGTATTGGCAAATAATAGTCATTCTCATGTATAATTCAAAGCATTTCCCTTTTTTTAGGGAAATGCTTTTTTATTTTTTTATCATTGATTTTCAATCATTTTTTAATTCTTCTTTTTAATATTTTCGCTTAACTTGAGCAAATTGCACCCAAAATACTGAAAAATTCGGTAAATCAGTTAATTTTTCATGTAATTGACACGATTCACAATACACACTATTGTTTGTGACCCAGGGGTTTAATGATTATTAATTTGACAATTTACGCACTTCATTTGGGTTAATGTGTCAAATAGATAATAAAATTTAGATGAAAAATCACTTAATAATAATGTGTAGTTAGCGGGAAAGCATACGATTAGGGCAGCCGCCTGTAGGGGAATCGTGCGACCTGTTTTTTCATCATATTCAAGCTCCTCACCTATGATGCATTGATGCATGTTGCTGTGTAAAAAATAAGCATTTAAATTAAAGTGTTATAAGGTCAGACACAATGGATGAGCTTCCTGTTCCGCATAATCAGCCAGAACCTGATTATGCTCGTCGGAAAAAAATCGCTTGGGGGATTTTCACCCTTTTATTTTTAGGCATTCTGCTGGGGGTGTTGTATTACTGGTTTGTGTATCGTTTCTATGAGTCGACCGAAAATGCCTATGTTAAATCAGATTTAACTTGGATTATGCCCAAGGTTTCTGGTGAAGTGCTGGCACTTTATGTCCATGAAAATCAAACGATTGAAAAGGGTAAGCCACTGGCTGCACTGGATAATCGCGATTTACAAGCCCGTGCAGATCAAGCCAAAGCGATGGTGAATCTGAAACAAGCTGGTCTTTCGGTACAAACTGAAAATGAGAAATCCGCACAGGCCAGCATTCAAGAAGCCCAAAGTGCACGTGATGCGGCAGCGGCAGATGTAAGCCGCTTGAGCGCAGATTTTCGTCGTTATCAGCAATTACTGAAAGAGGGCGTGATTACACGTCAGCGTTTTGAAGCCACTCAGGCTGAATATTTGACTGCACAGGCACAGTTAAATAAGGCACAGGCAGCGATTCAAGCTGCACAGGCTCAGTTTTCCAGTGTTCAGGCGGGACGCACACAATTGTATGCCGATCTAGACAACGCCAAAGCCACCGTCAAACTTTACGATATCGATTTAAATGCTTCTGAAATTGTCGCGCCAGTATCTGGAAAAGTCGGCAGTCTCGCTGTTCAGATTGGTTCCAGAGTTAATCCACAAACTCGCCTGATGGCGATTATTCCCAAAAATAGTCTGTATGTAGAGGCCAATTTTAAAGAAACCCAGATTGAAAAAATGCGCGCAGGACAACGCGTGAGCTTGGTACTCGATGCCTATCCGAGTCTGACCTTTAACGGTCAGGTACAAAGTTTCTCTCCTGCTTCTGGTGCAACCTTTTCCATGATGCCGCCAGATAATGCCACGGGTAACTTTAACAAGGTGGTGCAACGCATTCCAGTGCGTATTTCGATTCTTCCACATCCGCAGATTGATCTGATCAAACCGGGGATGTCGGTGGTGGCCAAAGTGGACTTGAGAAGTTAACGAGGCTCAAACCATGATGCATGAGGATCGAACCACATGACCGTTTCAGCTCAGACTAACCAGTGGAATTTTGCACCTCGCGTGGCGTGGGTGATTTTTGTTGCCATGATTTTTGGCAACTTTATGGCCATTTTAGATATTCAGATTGTGGCCAGTTCACTCAATGAAATTCAGGCAGGCATGAGCGCCAGTCGCTATGAAGTCACTTGGGTGCAAACGGTCTATCTGATTGCTGAAATTATCGCGATTCCGATGTCGAGTGTTTTGTCGCGAATCCTTTCAACCCGTGTTTACTATACCTTGTGCGCGGTCGGATTTACCTTCAGTTCACTATTATGTGCACTGGCATGGAATCTAGAAAGCTTATTGGTGTTTCGCGCCTTACAAGGCTTTATGGGCGGCGGGATGATCCCGACATCTATGACCGCGCTATTTTTACTGTTTCCCGAAGCCAAACGTGCAGTGCCATTGGTGCTGTTTGGAATGATCAGTACCTTGGGGCCCGCGATTGGGCCCACGATTGGTGGCTGGCTCACCACCAATTTTTCGTGGCACTGGATGTTTCTGATCAATATTATTCCGGGGATTATTATTTCGGTGGTGGTGTATGCCAATCCCGCGATTGACCGTGCCAATTATAAATTGGTTCGAGAACTGGACTGGTTTAGCTTGGTCGGCATGGCCATGTTTTTGGGAGGACTGGAGTATTTCCTCGACGAAGGTGGTCGCTATGACTGGTTTGCCGATGTCGGTGTACGGGTTGCGTTTTTGGTGAGTCTGTTGGGCGCGATGATTTTCTTTTATCGCAGTTTTGTGACCCCCAAACCTTTGCTGGATCTGAGTGTATTTAAAAATAAAAACTTCACCTTAAGCTGCATGATTACTTTTGTGATTGGCATGGCCTTGTATGGTTTGGGCTACATGATTCCAGTCTTTCTAGGGCAAGTGCGCGAGATGAATAGCAGCCAGATTGGCCACATCATGATGGTCACCGGCATTGTGATGTTCTTCTTCGCGCCAGTGCTGGCATGGTTAATTCCCAACTTTGATGCGCGTAAAACAGTTTTTGTGGGCATGTTGATGGCTGCATTTGGTGTCTGGCTGAATGCGCATTTAACCATTCAAAGCGATTACGATTTTATGTTTTGGCCGCAAGTGTATCGGGGAATTGGCCTGATGATTTGCCTGATTGTGATTTCACAGTTGGCCATGAGTACCCTGCCCGAACACAAGATTGCCGATGCCAGCGGAATTTATAACCTGATGCGAAACATTGGCGGAGCCGTAGGGCTGGCGCTGATCAATTCACGTATCGACTGGCTGACGGCATGGCACAGCAATGAACTCAATAGTGGCCTCACTCCAGACAACTGGATTTTTGTCGAAAAGATGGCGCAATTGAAGGCGCAGTATGCTGAATTGGGCGATCTTTCAGAGCAGTTGGCCACGCAAGTCATTTACCAGCAAGTCCATTATCAGGCCCTTGCATCAAGCTTTAACGATTTATTGAAACTACTGGCCATGATCATGCTGGTGATGGCTTTTCTTACCTTTTTTATGGATCGGGGGAAAAAAGTCTCACTCTAAATGTTCAGGTTAGTGACCTATGGGGAAAAATATTGTTGCAGTAAAAAATAAGGCAATCCGGCCACTCGCTCTCAATGCTGGATGCCAGTTTAAACAAGAAATGTTTATTCATTATCAAAAATAATAGGGGTCAGTTTGATGTCATCTATCGAATTAACACAAGCCACCGAGGTGGTGAGCACAAAATCTAAAGCAAAACCACGCGGGCGTTATATGAAGCGTGAAGATATCTCTTCAGAATATCTAGACCAGATGTATGAAATTTATTCAGAGTATTATGCCAATACGCGTAAGTCGATCTTTTTGGAGGATTTTAAAAAGAAACACGGCGCTATTCTAATTTTGCACCCGAAGCGCAATGAAGTTGTGGGTTTTTCAACAGTAGCGCTCCATCAATTTACCCTCAACAATAAAAACTATACCTTCTTGTTTAGCGGCGATACCGTGATTCAAAAAGAATTCTGGGGCTGCCGCACCCTGCAAACCACCATGATGAAGCTGCTGATCAAACTGCGCTTTCGCTTTCCGTTTGATGAGCTGTATTGGCTCCTGATTTCGAAGGGCTACAAAACCTATCTACTTTTGGCCAATAACTATTTTGTTTACTACCCGCACCATGAGGGTAAGCACGCGCACCTGAAACCGATTGTCGAGCATTACTGCAAAACCTATTTTAATGAGTATTTTGATCACGACAGTGGTTTACTCAACTTTGGTAGTGACTATCAGCCCCTTAAAGCCGATGTTGCGCCAATTACGCAGCAGATGCGTCAGGATAATCCTAAAATCTCGTTTTTCGAGCGTGAAAATCCGACTTGGGTTCAGGGTACAGAATTACCATGTATTGGCCGTCTGGCATGGCAGGATGTACTTCGCTTTCCACTACGTATGCTGACCAAACCGGCCAGCAAGGGCAAACAAAGCAGCAAATCACGCCCATCCTACAATACCCCAGAAGGGGCATCTTCATGATGAAGTCCATGGCAATCACGCCGCTCTCGCATCAAGTGCTCAAGCTGTTCTGTCGTCAGACCGATCAGCGTTTTCAAAAGCAAAAAAATGCGCTTGAACAGGTGCAGCGTGAAAAACTTGAAAAGATTTTACAGATGTCTACACTCGCCCAGCAGGCGGGTGTGACCGACTATGAAAGCTTTAAAACACGTTTTCCGGTCACGCGCTATGCGCAGTGGCGTGACCAGATCACGGCCTGTCGAAGCAGTAAAACCACGCTGTCGAGTAGCAAGTTGGTGCGCTATCAGCCGACCAGCGGATCGAGTGAGCAGATTAAGTTTATCCCTTACACACAGGCATTTTTAGATGAACTCGATGCCGCAATTGCACCGTGGCTGTCGAGCATGTACCGTAAATGCAATCAACTCGATCGCGGCACGCATTACTGGTCGGTATCATGGTTACCCGAAAGCCAGCGTGAAGTACTCAAAGATGAAAATCTCAACGACGACAGTGCATTGCTTGGTTTAGGAAAACGCATTTTATCGAAATTTACCCAAGCCGTACCGAGTGATGTCTCCTTTGCTGCCCAAGCCGATGATGCACTGTTTGCGACTTTATGCTATTTGGTGGCAGATGCAGATCTGGCCATGATGTCGGTGTGGAGTCCCACCTTTGCGTTGCAATTGCTTGAAAAATTAAACGAACAAGCCGAAGAGATTGTTCAGGTCTTACAAAGCGGAACGTGGCAGCAGCGTGCAGCCTCACTGAGCCAAGTCAAAGCACCGCACCAGCCGCAGCGAGCGCTGTTGCTGGCTCGCCTGATGCAACAGTCACCACTGGATTATCAGCAGTTGTGGCCAAAACTGAGTCTGGTGTCGAGTTGGGATACCGCAGGCTCAAAACAATGGGCAGCCAGCTTACATGCAGCACTACCGTTTGCGCAGTTTGAAGGGAAAGGATTGTGGGCCACTGAAGGCGTGGTGACGATTCCCTACGACGATTGCTATCCTTTGGCCTATCACAGTCATTTTTATGAGTTTGAATACTTAAGTGGGCCGCGTCAGGGCGAAATCGTTGCTTCATGGGAACTGCAATTGAATGATCATGTCAGTCCAGTCCTCACGTCGGGTAATGGTTTATTACGTTACTGTCTCGACGACAGCCTGCGTGTGACCGGTTTTTTTGGTCAAGTGCCTTGTTTTGAGTTTCAGGGACGCCGTTTTGGTGTCGATCTGGTGGGGGAAAAGCTCTCTCCAGATGTCGCCCATAGCTTGATTACGCAGCTTAAACAGCAACAGATACAGGCCGTTTCTCTGTTTGCGGTAGATACCCAGCAACAGGCCAAACCGTTTTATTGTGTTTTGGTAGAGGGTGAGACGAGCCAGCAGGTGTGTACCCAGCAAATCGATCAGGCGCTTCGTCAGCACTTTCACTATGAGCTGGCACGTGACTTGGGGCAGCTCGATCAGCCACGCGTCTGTTATGTCGACAATGGCTGGGAAGGTTATAAGCACGTGGTCATGCGAGAAGGAATGATCGAGGGCAACATCAAGCCCGAACCGTTAAAAAAAGTCACTTTATCGAGCCTTGAACACATGTTATGTGCCGAGCCTGTCTAGCGGGATGTTGTGGAATCTGTCATGAAACAATTACATTGGTTGGGTTTGCTGGGAGTATTGATTGCGCCGAATGTCTGGTGTATGACCCTGCAAGATGCCGTGCAAAGTGCGCTGAGCTATGAGCCACAATTGAAAATTAGTGATTTAAGAGTGGGACGTGCCGAAGCCGAATTACAACAGGCCGAGCGTCGTTATGGGCTTAATGTCAGTGTAGAAGGACGTTTAGGCGTAGGACAAGTCGATAATCCACCCAATTACAGCCCGTTATTTTCAATTGATGAAAGTTTTCGGCGCACCCGTAGCCTGATGCTGAAATTTGATTATCCCCTCTACACGGCGGGACGTGAACGCCTCGGAATCGAGCTGGCCAAAACGCAAATAGCTGCGCAGTCACAGGCCTTGAGTGCACAGCAATCGACTACGGTTTTACAAACCGTGCAGGCCTACAGCGAGGTACTCAAGCAAGAGGCGATCCGTACCCTCAAGCTGAATGTGCAAAGTACGCTGCAACGTTCGTTCAGTGATGCACAAAAGCGCTTGAATGCGGGGGTGATCACGCGTGCCGATCTGGCCAAGATCGAGGCGCAGTTGGCACAGGCACAGGCCGATACCATGCGTAGCGAGGCGCAGCTCAAGATCAGTCAAACCCGGTTTTATCAACTGACAGGTCAAGCTGCAGATCACTTAGAAACACCCATTGAATTACCGCCAATTCCTGGCTCAATTGACGATATTGCCTATTCGATAGAACAGCACCCAGCATTGCAACAAGCCCGCTTAGATGCGCAATCTGCGCAAAAACAATATCGTTTAAGCAAATTGGAACTCAAACCGTCGATTGGCCTGACGGGGCGAGCGGGAATGCAATATGAAGAAAAAGATGGTGAAAGTAAGGGCTATCTGGTGGGATTGCAGTTTAATGTTCCGCTTTATGACAGTGGCTTAAACAAGGCCAATCGACAAAAAGCTACCGTGGATGTCGCGCTGGCCAGCCAAAAAATGAATGCGCTGCAACAGTCGCTTCAGCAGCAGGCACAAACCACATATTTACAATTACAGGTCGTACGACAAAACAAGCGTGCACTCGATCAGGCCATTCAGTCGGCCACGATTGCGTTACAGTTCACTAAACGGGAGCTGGAATTTGGCACCAAAACCAGTAGCGATGTACTCAATGCCGAACAAAGCCTACTCGATGTCAAAACGCAAAAAATCCTCAATCAGCAAGATGAGCTTGTTTTAACGTATCAATTATTGGATCAGATGGGACGCCTCTCCAGCGTGTTTACAGTCGCATCGAATGATGCTCCCCCGATGCCATAAGGACTAAAATTCATGAACAGTGCCGAGCAAATCGTAACCAAAAAGCCGCAAGGAATTGAAGTCCGTCATGTGGCGACAAGTGATGATCAAGAACTACGAAAACTGGTCAGTCTGCCGATGACCACGCGAGGGCTGACACTCAGTTTTCAGCGCGAACCAAGTTATTTTAAAGCCAGCCAAGTGATTTATACCCAAATTGACAGTACCGTAGCGCAGGATCACAGTACTGGTTGCTTGGTCGGGTGTTACAACATTGGTCTGCGGCCCTGTTATGTTAACGGCACCGTAATGCCGTTTCGCTACGGGGGCGATTTGCGTCTTTCACCGCAAGTGCGTGGTAAAGCAGTGTTGAAGCAGATGACACCGCATTTTAAAACCAGTTTAAAAAATCCCGATTTTTGTCAGATGATTATTTTTGATGACAACATTGCCGCGCGCCGTGCCATACAAAGTGGTCGGCTAGGCTTTCAGTATTTTGATGAAGGACTCATTGAAACCCTAACCCTGACGGGCTTTAAACACGCACAGTTTCCTAAAACGCTGCTGCATGCCAAGCAATCGATCGATTTGTCAAAGCTCAAGCGCTGCGTCGCTACAGCGGCCCATATCGAGCAAATGAATGCATTTATCCAGCAGATGGCAGCGCACTATAACTTTATTCCAGCCTATGACTTTGCGCAGCTATTGCACAACGATCCGTATTTTCAGGGCTTAACTTTAGATGATTTTCAGCTTTACTTTGAGCAGGATCGTTTGGTAGGAATGTTTGGTTTATGGAACCAAAGTGGATTTAAACAAAGTAAGGTGCTCGATTATAGTAAAAAAATTCAGACCTTCCGCCCGCTTTACAATGTGTGGGCCAAACTCAATGGCCGTATTCAACTGCCAAAAAAAGGACAATCGTTTAAGTATCATATTTTGCATTCACTGCTGTGTGAACCTGAACAACTCGCGCTACACGACACTATGTTGCGTGATGCCTTCAAGTTATCTAAACAACGGGGAATCGACGCGATTACCTTTACTTTATCGCATAAAGACCCAAGACAGCGGCTCAACGCCTATTATAAAGGCGATGTGTTGGTAGGCATGCATGGCTTTTTAACCTTCGAGCAGGATCCTCGGGGGCAGTTTGATGCAGCTCGGATTCCTTTTTTGGAAGCGGGACGCATTTAACGACGACAGCAGTCTTTCGGGGCTGCTTTTTCCAACATAACGAGGCTTAAATCTCATTTCGATGAGAAGTCACGTGTTCCACGTGGAACCTCATCTGCTTCACTATAAAATACAACATACTTTTTTAGCGATTCGACTACACTGCACTTTTTTAAGCAATGAAGGGCGTGGCGATGAAAGTTCGTGTAATGATGGCATTGTTGACAGCGATGACGGGTGTGGCACATGCCAATCTGCAAAACGTACAACAGCATCTGCAAACTCAATACCCCAAGCTCAAAATTGAAAATCTAGAAAAAACGGCGATGAATGGCCTCTATAGCGGAACCTTGGACAATCAGGTAGTGTATATCGGCGAAGACGCAGAACATATATTTGTGGGTTCAATGATTCGCCTGAAAGACCAGCGCAATCTGACCAAGGATCTGGTGATGCAAAATAATCGCATTCGCTGGAGTGATCTGCCCTTGCAGGATGCGATTAAAACCGTAAAAGGTAATGGTAAACGCCAGATCGCGGTATTTTCAGATCCGAATTGCCCTTATTGCAAACAGCTTGAGCAAAACTTGAGTCAGCTCAACAATGTGACCATTTATACTTTTCTTTATCCGCTCAAAACGCAATCTGTTACACCATCAAAACAGGTTTGGTGCTCAGCAAATCGCAGTTATGCATGGAAGAATTTAATTTCGAACAATGTCGCACCACAGGCCAACGCAAACTGTACTACGCCTGTAGAACGTAATCTGGCGCTGGGCGAACGCTTAAAGATTCAGGGCACGCCGACCTTGTTTTTTGCCAACGGACTAAAAGTGACTGGCGCACAAAGTGCAGCGCAGATTGAACAGGTGCTCAGCGAGATCAAGTGAGGCAAGATGTTGCCTCACCTTGAATCTAACCGTTTAGGCGTTACTTCGTTTGGTAATCAGGTTGTAAATAAACAAGATCACGATTGCCCCAATCACAGAGGCAATAAAGCCTGCACTGGAGTTATTGCTGTATAGCCCGAGTAGCCGGCCGCCATAAGTTGCCAGTAAAGAGCCAGCAATACCGAGTAATGTTGTCACGATGAATCCGGCTTTATCGTCACCGGGATGAATCGCGCGTGCAATCAGGCCTGCAATGAAACCCACGACAATTGCCACAATTAATGACCACATGGATGTTCTCCTTGTTTCTCATTTTTTTGGTTTTACATGATGTTGTTTGATTATGATGAAACGAAACCGATCAAAGTGACAGAGAAACTCAGATACATCCTGTAGGTGTTTTGTGCAGAGTGTAAACAAAAAAAATGGTGCGATTGCACCATTTTTCTTAAAGACCGATTTCGCCAATAAACGGCAAATGACGGTATTTTTGATCGTAATCGAGTCCGTAGCCCACAATAAAACGATCTTCAACTTCAAAGCCTAAGAATTTGACTTCAAGCTCGATTTCACGGCGTGAAGGTTTGCTCACCAGCGTACACAGCTCAATAGAATTCGGTTCACGCGTTTGCAAGATTTCCAAAACCTTGCTCAAGGTATTGCCAGAGTCAATAATATCCTCAACCACCAGAACATCTTTGCCACGAATTTCGCCGTCTAAATCTTTTAAGATTCTGACATCTCGGCTCGATACCGTGCTGGCACCATAGCTTGAAACCGTCATGAAATCGAGTTCATGTGGTTTTGCAATCGCACGACATAAGTCGGCCATAAAAATAAATGAACCACGCAACAGGCCAATCAGGACCAGATCTTTGTTGCTGTTGGCATAGTGAGCATTAATTTGTTCACCGAGCTGCTTTACTTTGGCTTGAATCTCTTCGGCAGAGATCATTACGCTCATTTCGACGGTCATGTGCAGAAACCTAAAACATCAGAAAGTTTTCAAATAAAAAAGGTGTTGACCAGCAACACCTCAAAATCATAAATCGATGACTAAAGTTTAAAGCAAAAAAGCCTGCGATGCATCATTTGTTGTGTATACATCATGCGTCAGGCTGAACTGACTGGTCCGATTTGAGTAAACATGCACAGCCCAGTAAGAGCACAGTCCAACGGACGAGATTAGTTCGACGCCGCTTTTTGATAGACTTTTTGTCCGTACACGTAGGTCGATTCGACATTACGATCGTCTCCCATGGTAAAGAGTGCAAACAAGGCATCTTCAAGCGATTTGGCTCTCGACTGACGCAGCGCCTGCAAAGCGGTGGCTTTCAAATCGAGCACCACAAAATCGGCTTCTTTGCCCAGTGCAAAATTGCCCAGTTTATCGTCTAGATCAAGCGCTTTGGCACCACCAAGTGTGGCATGATAAAACGATTCATAGGCAGAAAGTTTATCGCCCTGAAGCTGTTGGACTTTGTAGGCTTCGTTGACGGTTTGTAACAGACTAAACGATGTACCTGCACCGATGTCTGTGCCTAAACCGACTTTAACCTGTTTATCCCATGTTTTTTTCAGTGGAAACAGCCCACTACCTAAAAACAGATTCGACGTCGGACAAAACGCAATTGCTGAGTCGGTCTGGTGCATGCAGTCCCATTCGTGCTCTTCAAGATGAACACAATGTGCAAATACCGAACGTTTTCCGGTGAGGCCGTAGTGCTGATAGACATCTAAATAGCCCGTCTGCTCGGGAAATAAATCTTTCACCCACGCAATTTCGTCTTTATTTTCGCTCAAGTGCGTATGCACATAGACATCAGGAAATTCTTGTTTAAGCTGTCCTGCCCGTGCCAGTTGTTCTGGCGTAGACGTCGGAGCAAAACGCGGCGTAATCGCATAGAGCGCGCGCCCCTTCCCGTGCCATTTTTCAATCAACGCCTTAGATTCATTATAGGCACGCTCTGCGGTATCGCAGAGCCCGTCTGGGGCATGACGATCCATCAATACCTTACCAGCCACCACCCGCATCTGGCGCGCTTGTGCCGCTTCAAATAACGCGTCTACCGATTCAGGATGTACGGTACAAAACACCAAGGCCGTTGTGGTGCCGTTTTTAAGCAATTCATCGAGAAAAAACTCGGCAAGTTCTTTGGCATAGGCCGCATCTTTAAATTGTAGTTCGGTTGGAAAGGTGTAGGTATTGAGCCAGCTCAGGAGCTGTTCGCCATAGGCACCGACCATTTCGGTTTGCGGGTAATGAATGTGAGTATCAATCATGCCCGGAATAATCAATTGCTCGTGGTAATGGGTAATCTCTACATGGGCAGGCAAGTGGTCTTTTAAATTTTCCCAGTGATCAAAGGCCACAATCTTACCTTGCTCGATCAGCATCACGCCATCTTCAAGATAGCGTACGTGCTCTGCAATTTGATCGGCTTGATTAACGAGAGACTGGATATCCAAAAAGCGACCACGAATGATGGCTTGCGGAGCAGAAAATGACATACTGAACCCTACAACGTGTAATTTTTTCGGTTGATTGTAACGTATTTCATCTACCTTGGCGGCACTATATGTTGATGCGCAACATGATTATTCAAAAATACAGATAAAAAGAAAGGGCCTGAGCAAGCCCTAAAAAATGCAAGGTTTTTATTTTTTATAGCTGCAAATTTCTTGCCAAGAAAGGCACTTGGTAATGTGCACAGATAAATGATTGATCCTTTACAGGTTTGCGGACTGTGGATGTAGAATATGTGAGCGTATTTATTCCTTTAAGGACGCTCAGAGATGAATCCACGTGCACAATGATCCAATTTGTAAAACCATTAATCGCCTTCTTGCCTTTTTTTGGTGCTATCAGGGGGTGGTACCGAAATTGATATGGCAGCATCCCGACGAGCTCAAAATCTGGCAGGTTTTAGGTGTTTCTGAGGTATGGGCACTACGTGCTGTCTATGCTTCAGGTGTGGCTGAGGTAATCTTTGGCTTGTTGTTTTTGTTCTATGCCAGCAAGGTCCTGCATTACTTTAATTTGCTAGGTTTGCTGTTTCTGTTGCTGCTCGTAATGTTGTTATTGCCCTCCACTTTGGTTCAGGCCTTTAATCCAGTGATTATGAATCTGGCCATGATGGGGCTTTCATGGGTGTATGTGCGCTATGTGGCATCTTTAAGGCACTCGCAAAAGCGTTAATGCTATAAAAAAATGCCTTTGAACAAGTCAAAGGCATTTTTATGTGGTGCTTTAGCTTAAGAGTCAGACAACTCTTGTTTCTTGTTGTGACGCATCGAAAGCCACGCCGTGATTCCCAATACAATCACAATAAAACTGAGCGAGATCCAGATTGGCATGTGGAACACATCCAGCATGAGCATTTTGAAACCGATGAACAGCAAGATGATGCCCAGACCATACGGTAAATAGTGCATTTTAGATGCCGCACCTGCCAGCAAGAAGAACATGGCACGCAAGCCTAAAATCGCCATCAAGTTTGCGGTTAAAACAATAAACGGATCGGTGGTTACGGCAAAGATTGCAGGAATTGAATCGACTGCAAAAATCACATCCGAAAATTCAACCAGAATCAGCACAATAAATAACGGTGTTGCCCAGAGCACACCTTGTTCACGGATAAAGAAACGATCGCCATGGAAGTTCTGGGTAATTCGCATATGCTTGCGTAACCATTTCAGTACCTTCATATCTTCGATGTTTTGTTCTTCTTCGCCCTGACCTTTAAGGAACTTAAAGCCGGTATACACCAAGAAAGCACCAAAGATGTACAGCACCCAAGAAAACTCTTGAACGAACCAAGCACCAATAAAAATAAAGATACTGCGTAAAATAATGGCGCCCAGTACACCGTAAAGCAGAATTTTACGCTGCAGTCCTGCTGGCACAGCAAAGGCCGCAAAAATCATTAGCCAGACAAAGACATTATCAATTGCTAAGGATTTTTCAAGCAGATAACCTGCCAGATATTCCATGGTCTTCTGATTAGCGATCGCCAGTGTTGCCGTTTGTTGTAGATAGAGCCAGAGTCCGCCTGCAAACAAGAGTGCAACTGTGACCCATGCAATACTCCAAGTCAGTGCTTGCTTGAGCGGTACTTCGTCTGCTTTTTTTTGTTTGAAGCCTAAAAAGTCAATCAATAACATCACAAACACGATGCCAAAGAAGACCAGATACAGCCATGGATTGCCGATAGAGTCCATTTTTTTCTCCCTATCCGGCAAGCAGTCATAAAAAAACCTCGACCAGCTGCCAGATAACATAATAATCTGAAACAACATGATCAAGGTCTTGCCTACACAGAATAAGTATTCTGTGCTCAGATACCGACTTTTTTCAAAGTGTATTGACGATATCTGACGCGTTTGAGTCATGCTCGAAACGCTTGGAGGAGGCTACTCCCCTTGTCAAACTAAATTTTGCTTTGGATGAAAAGCATCCAATTGTTTGCAAAGCATGCCACAGTCGCGATCAAAGATCAAGCACCGAGTCACAGCTTTATTTCAACCAGCCACGACGCAGTAGCGGATAAAATAACCATGAATATACGGCAACTGCCATGTGCATAATATGCGTTTGACACAGCGGCCATATATATACGCCAAGGCCATTAATTGCCAACGCCACACCAAAGGCGCCGAGCATATCCAGCGGGAAATGTACCCCAATATAAATACGTGACCAAGCCACTGCAAACGCCATGAGCAATAAAATGCCGCCAGCCACTCGTCGCCCAACACTCAAGTATGACAATGCGATGGTACTAAAAATCAGCATGTGATTACTTGGAAAGGAAGCGGTAGCGCTGTGCTCAATCAGGGTATGACCAACACCCAGTACAAAGGGACGCGAATGTGGATAATACAGTGAAATCAAATAACCAACACCGAGTGCAATCGAGGTCAATAAGACTGCTCTTAAGGCACGTTCCTTGTTGGCAAGATCGCCAAAGCACCACAAAAAAACCAGCAGACCTAACACCAGATACAGTAAATCATTGGCAATAAAAATAGCCAGATGAATGATCCACGGCTTCGCTTCGGCCGATGCATTGATCAGGCTAAACAGCTCGAGATTGAGCGTTTCAATAGGCATGTGCCCTCCACTCTCAAATGAAGAAAGCACGCATCATAAAGAAATCAGCACAATCTGAAATTGTAAATCCGCACAGTTTTGTAAGAATTGACTGTTTAAGCAGCAATTGAAGACATGATTCGAGTGAAGGCACAGATGAAGCCCCTTCACTCAAGCAGCGCTGCTGAATTAATCTTGTAAAGCAGAAATTAATTTTTGATGCAGCCCACCGAAACCACCATTCGACATGATGACAACCGCATCACCTTCAGCGGCTTCTGAGCGAATTCGCTGAATAATCTCATCCAGCGAGTGACTGACTTGTGCAGAATTAACCGCAGCCTCAATCACGGGTTGCAAATCCCAGTCCAGACCTTCTGGTTGATACCAGATGACCTCATCAGCCAGACGTGCAGCATCTGCCAATCCCTCTTTATGACTGCCCATGCGCATGGTGTTCGAGCGCGGTTCAATCACCGCCCATAAACGGCGGTTACCCAAACGTTGACGTGCACCATCGAGCGTAGTTTCAATTGCAGTGGGGTGATGGGCAAAGTCGTCATACACTTCAATCCCCCGAATGGTTCCCAACAGTTCCATACGACGCTTCACACCGCCAAAAGCAGATAACGCCTCACAGGCCTGTGCAATACTCACTCCGACATGCTGAGCCGCCGCAATAGTTGCAAGTGCATTGGCGACGCTATGCTGACCGATCATATTCCAGCGAACTTCACCTTGAACCACGCCGTGTTCAAGGACTTTAAAATGACTACCGTCGGCGCTGAGTTGCTCGGCACTGATTTGTGCATCGTTGGCATTTAAGCTGGTACGAACCACAGGCGTCCAGCAGCCCATAGCCAAGACTTCATCAATATTGGTTTCGGTGGTTGGACTAATAATACAGCCTTCACTTGGAATGGTACGTACCAGATGATGAAACTGTTTTTGAATGGCAGCCAGATCATCAAAGATATCGGCATGGTCAAATTCGAGGTTATTTAAAATCGCTGTTTTAGGGTGATAATGAACAAACTTGGAGCGTTTATCAAAAAAAGCAGAATCGTACTCATCCGCTTCAACACAGAAATATTTTCCGCCGCCCAAACGCGCACTTTCGCTAAAACCCAGCGGAACACCGCCAATCAAAAAGCCGGGATTTAAACCCGCCTGGTCGAGCACCCAGGCCAGCATAGTTGTAGTGGTGGTTTTGCCATGTGTCCCTGCAACGCCCAACACATGTTTGCCTTGCAATACATGATCGGCCAGAAATTGTGGGCCGGAGATATAAGGTAGGCCCTGATTTAGCATGTACTCGATCGCATCGATACCACGTTTCATGGCATTGCCCACAATGACCAGATCTGGATGTGGTTGTAAGTGGCTTCGGTCGTAACCTTGCATCAATTCGATGCCTGCATGTTCGAGTTGAGTCGACATGGGTGGATAGACGTTGGCATCGGAACCTGTCACTTTATGACCCAGATCGCGGGCCAAAAGCGCCAAAGAACCCATAAATGTGCCACAAATACCCAAAATATGCAGATGCATTACTTGCCTACTCCACTGTCATTGACACATCACTTCATTTGCTCGGTGCTGTTGTCTAAATCGTTAAAATTTGAGTGCAACGATATCAAGGCTGTTTCTGAAAAGATAGTTTTTCTTGTTATCGGCTGAGGTCGTCGCATTCTGGCTAAAAATACGGCATAGTAATACTTAGCGCGTAAATTTGTAGCAAGCTGAGCAGTGAGTAAAGCATCCATTATACAGACGCAACCTACCCGAATTTTTAGCTTTGAGCGGGTGTATCCTTATTCAGCATTTCAGGTGCTATGGATGTGTGTGCCTGTTTTGCTGGTTTTTGTACTGATCTATGTCTATGTAGTGGGTGCAGGCTTTCATTTAGGGCCTGTTAGTCTCTTATTTCTACTGTATTTCGGGACGGTGGCAGGGTTGGTGCGCATGTTTTCAAAGCAGGTTCAGATCTGGTTTGATGCCAGTTGCATGTATGTGCAGTTGGGTCAGGCGCTGCCACAGTGCTATGCCAAAGCCGATATTGTAGGTTTTTATAGTTATGACTATGCCACTCAAGCACCTGCCTTAAAAAGTTCTAAAATTTGCATCCACTTTTATTTACGAAACGGACAGAAGATTATGTTGAACGATTCGGATTATCGGCGTTCAGTCGATGAATCCTCCCAGATAATCCTCAAGCAATTTCTGCAAACTGCGCAGCGCGAACTTAATTTTTTGCCTGTACGACAGCGCTATAAGCATTACGCCGATGGCGTGTATTGGTATAGTGATGCCAGTCGTGATATTGACTGATTTTACTTTTAAGCATTGCCGTGTACGCTAAGCAGGCATCAATCACTTTTGAGCACATTATGGCCCTCTCCTTTCCTTTATTGCTGCTGATTATTTCCAACTGTTTCATGACCTTGGCATGGTACGGACACTTAAAGTTTTTGCACCACGCTCCACTCTGGCAAGCGATTTTATTTGGCTGGGCCATTGCCCTACTCGAATACAGTTTTATGATTCCGGCCACGCGTTATCTAGATCAGCATGGCTGGAGTCTGGGACAAATGAAAATTACCCAAGAAGTGGTGACTTTGCTGGTCTTTACGCCGTTTATGCTATTTATGTTTAAACAGCCGTTTAAGATTGACTATTTGTGGGCCATGCTGTGTTTGATGGGCTGTGTGTATTTCGTATTTCGTAGTCAGTAAAGAAAAAATCGAGATCATCAAAAAAGCCCGACATCCTGTCGGGCTTTCTCGTATCTTGGTTCCTAGGTATAACGCCTGTCGTACCTCACATCCTGATGCATGAACGTATCATTGTTGTTTTATGTTCTGGAACGTCCTGTTCCTGATGAATTTAGAATAGGCGATCTGACAGCATCAAAACAGTCGAAAATTTCCTGAATTGCTGTCAGCAAAAGCGTACAAAAGCATCGCAGAATCGATGAAGATTTTTGGAGACGTCGAAAAAAGACGCTATAATGGCGCGCATAATCTTTTTTGTCTTGATGCAAGTCAGGATATCCCGTTTTTCTTATTACTCTCTGGAAGTGCCAATGAACGCGGTCGCAGCGAAAGATGCTCAACCCTTAGTCGGAATTATTATGGGGTCTCAATCGGATTGGGCAACACTGGAACATACTGCCAATATGCTCAAACAGCTTGGCGTACCATTTGAGGCTGAGGTGGTATCAGCACATCGGACACCAGATCGTTTGTTTGAATATGCAGAGACAGCGCGTGATCGCGGGATTCAAGTAATTATTGCCGGTGCAGGCGGCGCGGCGCACCTCCCGGGTATGTGTGCAGCAAAAACCGATTTGCCTGTATTGGGTGTTCCAGTCAAATCATCGATCTTAAACGGTGTCGATTCTTTGCTTTCGATTGTACAAATGCCTGCGGGTATTGCAGTGGGTACTTTGGCGATTGGCCCGGCAGGCGCAACCAATGCAGCGATTATGGCGGCACAGATTTTAGGGCTGACGCGTCCAGAGATTGCGCAAAACGTGGCGGATTTTCGTGCTGCACAAACCGATAAGGTAGCCAGCAATAACATTCCAGGTCAGGCATAACGAGGCGATCATGAATAAAACCATCGGAATTTTTGGTGGTGGACAGCTTGGCCGTATGATGGCACAAGCGGCCCTGCCCCTTAATCTTGAATGTACGTTCTTCGAGTCGAATGCGGATTGTCCAGCAGCAATCTTGGGTCAGGTTTACTCTACCGAGCAAGATCCGAATGCATTGCAGGCATTTATTGAAAGTGCAGATGTATTTAGTCTTGAGTTTGAAAATACGCCATTGGCCGATGTAGACCGTCTGAGTCAAGACAAAGCCATTTATCCGCCACGTCAGGCCTTGGCAACTGCGCAGAATCGTTTGCTTGAAAAAGAGCTGTTTCAGCGTCTGGAGATTCCAGTCGCGCCGTTTCGAGCCGTCGATAACCTTGAATCGCTTCAAACTGCTGTAGCGCAGCTAGGTTTACCGATTGTGCTGAAAACAGCCACTGGCGGTTACGATGGCAAAGGTCAGTTTGTACTGCGTGAAGCGGAGCAAATTGATCAAGCTTGGCAAGAGCTTGGCCCTGCCAAATCATTGATTGCAGAAAGTTTTGTTCAGTTTTCTCGTGAAGTTTCGATTATTGCAGTGCGTGGTCAAGATGGTGAAGTGAAAACTTGGCCGTTGGCAGAAAATCACCATCATCACGGCATTTTGTCGCATTCGATTGTGCCTGCACCTCGCAGTGAAGCCTTACAGCCTGTTGCACAGGATTACATTACGCGTCTGCTGAATCATCTGAATTATGTGGGTGTTCTAACGCTTGAACTGTTTGTCACCGAACAGGGCTTATTTGCCAACGAAATGGCACCACGTGTTCATAATTCGGGCCACTGGTCGATTGAAGGTGCGGTGTGCTCACAATTTGAAAATCATGTTCGTGCCGTCGCTGGCTTGCCTTTGGGTTCGACCGAGGTGGTTCGCCCGACAGTGATGGTGAATATTATTGGTCAGCATCCAAAATCTGAAGATGTTTTGGCACTAAACGGCGCGCATTTGCACTTGTATAACAAGAGTGAACGTGAAGGCCGTAAATTGGGACACATCACTTTAATGCCGTTGAATCAAAGTGAATTGACGCATTTATGTCGTCAATTGGCGGAAATTTTGCCAGAACCGTTGGCATTAACTCAAGACATAACCATTTAGTTCATTTCAGGTGTATAAATCAAGCGATCAGCAAGCTGGTCGCTTTTTTTTAACTTTTTTTTGGGTAAGATAGCCGCCCTGATTTTGGAACAGTAGATATTCAGCCACCGCAATGAATTTAAAATCGTGTTCAAAAAATACAATTAGCCGTGATGAATTCCTGCAAATGATCTGTTTTAAATTCAAATTCTGCGCACAATAAAACTTTAAATTTAAAACAATATGAAAACTTTGAATTCAAAGTTTTTCTTTAGATGTTATTTGAATTCAAAACCAAGTTAAAGTGACTTATCCACAGCTCGAATGCAATAAAAGCGTGAAAAATTTTTGAATTTAAAATGTCTGGATTTGAATTTAAACTTTTCGGACTGTTTTTGAATTTAAAATGAGTGGTGTGGATAACTTTTTCTATACTTTGAATTTAAAGTGCAGAATATGAATTCAAATTTACGAATTCACGCTTTGATTTCGTTGCCATAGTGCTAAGGTAAGCACAGGATTTGCTTTTTTAAATTTAAAACAGGTGATGATAATAATGCGACGTTTGTCTTTTTTTCTTGGTACGTGTTCATTGCTGATGGCGCCCGCGCATGCCGAATTAATTTTGAATGAAAAAGTGGTGAATGGCTCAACCACAAATAAATCTGTCATGACCACAGCCGTTACACCACAAAATGATAATTTTCAGCGTTGTCTTGCAAATCTACGCTCACAGGCGATTGCATCGGGTGTTTCTGAATCGACCTACGACCAATACACACAAAATTTGACTCCAGATTACTCAGTCATAGATAAACTTAATTACCAGCCCGAATTTTCAACGCCGATCTGGGATTATCTGTCTGGTTTGGTCGATAACGAACGTGTAGACGCTGGAAAGCAAAAACTGGCACAGTATCGAGATGTGTTGAACCGCGCATCGCAGGTGTATGGTGTACCTGTTGAAACCATTGTGGCGGTGTGGGGTGTCGAAAGTAATTATGGTGATATTTCTGGTAAATATCCGTTATTACAGGCTTTAGGTACACTCAGCTGTGAAGGGCGTCGACAAAGTTATTTCCGTGGTGAATTTTTTACCACACTACGTATTTTGCAGCGCGGCGATCTGCGTTTAGATCAGTTAAAAGGCTCGTGGGCAGGGGCGTTTGGCCATACGCAGTTTATGCCATCGACTTATGATCGATTGGCAGTCGATTTTGATGGAGACGGGCGTCGCGATTTGGTTTCAAGTGTGCCAGATGCCTTGGCATCGACAGCCAATTTCTTAAAACAGGCAGGCTGGCAAACGGGGATGCCATGGGGTTTTGAAGTGCAGTTACCTGCCGGGATGTCTGTCTCGGGCGAAGGGCGTCGTAATAAACGTCCACTGAGCTACTGGTTGGCACAAGGCCTAACACGTGCAGATGGAACGGCTTTAATTCAGGGAAATCTCTCGTCGAATACGCCAGCGGGCTTAATGCTACCTGCAGGTGCGACCGGACCAGCATTTTTGGTCTTTAAAAACTTCGATGCCATTTATAGCTATAACGCGGCAGAAAGTTATGGTCTGGCAATTGCACATTTGTCAGATCGTCTCCAAGGTGCCGGACCTTTTCTAACCGCATGGCCCACAGATGATCCGGGAACCTCACGTGCCGAGCGCCGTGAAATCCAGCAGTTTTTACTTCAGCGTGGCTATGATATCGGAGCGGTAGATGGTTTGATTGGAGATAAAAGTCGTCAGGCGATTCAGCAAGAGCAAACCCGATTGGGCCTAAATCCGACGGGTCGGGCGGGGCAACAAATTTTACGTGCCTTCCGACAAGAGCAAGCAAGACGCATGATGCAATAAAATAAAAAAGGGCGATCAGACCGGTATCGCCCTTTTTTTATGCTGACTGTTTGATAGTTAAAGTTCGATTGGAGGCTGATCCAATTTTACCGCTTCTAAAATATCCATAATGACGGTGGTGACATCTTGGCTGAGTTCACGATCATTAAAAATTTCGTAAGCCGTGATGGTGACATCGGTGTCGCTTGGTAGCAGTTTTTGTTCTTCTTCAATCAAGTCTTTAATTGGTAGCAGCGTTTGTTTAACTTCAAGATGTAAAATATCCTGATAATCAAGATTTTCATCTTCTAATTCAATAATTTGTTCGTTGAAATACGGCAGTAAAATCGAATGTAAAAAGGGTTTGATCTCAATAATATCAAAAATCTCGATATCACGTGTTTGCTCAATTGTGCTGATGTGATCGTTCACTTCAATCAAAATATGATAATAACTCACTGATATCTCCCGACTAACATTCATCTTCAATATTGTTTATACCGTAGCACGGCAAAATTTTAGATACAATCACCGCCTTTTACGCTGTGCAGGATTTGCTTAGTCAGTCGGCGTGAAACCAGAGAGTGATGTCATGCAGTTAAAACGCTTCCCAGCCATTATTTTGTGGGTCATATTTGGCAAATTCACCGCTGTCTGTTAGCTCAGAAGCTGTCATCCCTGCTTCAAAAATACTGTCAGTATTCAAACCAGCAGAAAAATACAAACCATGCGATGTCAAGAGCGCATGAATATTTTCATCTGCGTGGATAAAGCTCAAATTCTCGATATAATCTTGTTGAAGCACATAGTTGAGTGTGATCAATTGCTGTTGAAGAAATTGCATTTGAACTGGCGTAAAGGGAACAAGCTGCTCTGGATCATCAAAAAAATTTTCGTTATTTGATTGTTGTTGCTTTTCTTTGGTGTGTATGGAAAACACTTGTATGTCATAACTCATTGCGAGTTGCTCCTTTTGTACGTATTTTAAGCTGGTTCTATAGAATGTTATGATTGAAAATTCAAATAAAAAACCGCGCATTGCGCGGTTTTTTATTTAACATATATTAATGGGGATGTTCTCTTGGTATATTTTTTTTTCAATTTATCTTCTGGAATTTGAAAAGCATTTTTTAAACTTTCATGTTTCCATGCAGGCCATTTTTTCACTTCTTCTTCAACTTTATTTAAATAATCTAGTAATACAGACATATTTAATTTCCTTTTTTTATTGCTTTTTTAATCAGAGCTTTTAGATCAGTTGCCATAGATATTTCTCTTTCAAGATAGGAAACAGCGAGGAGCGGCATTCTAACAGAAGCATCCTGCATTCTCCAAGATATAGTATCTCCTTCCTTATCTTTTCTTGTTATAGCATATCCACTACCAAGATTTGTTGAAAAAAGATTAAAAAAACTACGAGGCCCAACACCAACGAACGCTTCAAAATTTACTTTATCTTGTTTGACTGTTTCTAGTGAAATTGAATCTGGATGAAACTTAATTGCTTTACTTTTAGGGTAAGGTTCAATGTATATAACTTTCTCAACACCAGAGGCTATAATATGTTTTGCACAATTATGACAAGGAAAAGTTGTACAGAATAAAGTTGTATTAAGGGTAGGTATATTATTTCTTGCACAAGCTAATAAAGCTTCCATTTCAGCATGAACTACTCGACCATACTCCGTAATATCTTTGATTTTACTTTGAGCTAAATGATGTTTTAGCTCATTTAGTTCATCTTTATTTAACTTACTAATAATGGTTTTTGGTAAATTTTTTATTATATCTGAAATAATCTCCTGTTTTTCTTTAACATTTGAATCTTTTCCAATTTTATAATCTCTACCATTTTCTAAATCCTCTACTTTTTTCTTATCATAATTGTAGATAGGCCAATATAAACCACCTCCTGCTTTAGGAATATCATTGGCACCTGTTGAAAGTATATTTGAATTTTGTGTAATAACAGCACCTACTTGTCTAGATAAATCTGCTGATCTTAATGAAGCTGAAAAAGCCATATACATTGCATATTCATTAAATGTAGGAGTTATATAAGGATTACCGAAAATTAAATCTAATATTCTCCAAATATCATTATTTAATTTATCTGAGTCCCCATCTACATTTATAAAGAAATCAGATAAATGGAAAGTATCTGCAGTATGTTGACCATTTTTAATGGTTTCATCTGCATCTCTTTGAATTAGTTTTATCGCATCTCCATTTGAAATTAGTTTGGTTTCTTTTAGGTAGGAAATCCTTCTCTCCTCACTAGAGAATACACTAATTAGGAAGAAGCCATGAGAATAAATTTTTCTTAATAGCTGTACTTCTTCTGGATGTTTCAATGAATTTATAATATATGCAATTCGCTTCTCAGGTTTATCTCTAGAGGCTCTTTTCCTTGAAATTGTAGCCGCTATTCCTAATGAAGTAGCACCATTAAAGTCTTTTCTAAGATCATTTCCACGATCCATTAAATATGAAATTCGGTCATATTCATTATCAAAATTAATTGATGTTTCAAACAGGTCAGCAATAATATCCTTAGACACTTTAATATGTTCAGCGGAGTATCTAAATGCTCTTAAACGACTCTCTAATATTTTATATATATTATCCAAATCTATTCCAATTGCACCGACGAATGCAATAAATAATTCAGAGTCATTTGTTGTACTAAGTATATCTTCATAATTCATTTTTTCTACTTTTTTAGATACTCTCATATTAGTTTAAATAATTAATTTAAAAGATCAATAATAAAAGCATTTTCAATGCTATCTTTTTCAACGCTAAAAAAAATCGTTTTTTTCATTCAGTAGATGAAGTCCTGATATGATCAGTATTGGAGCCTGATTTGGAACCGAAACCATATTGGCTCTAAAGCTGAAGTTACAGTGTTAGAGCCTTGCGTCTAATGATGATTATTCAAAGAACTTAATATCTGTCGGTGTAGATATCTTGGCGGCATCACCAGCAGGCTTTAGTGTGCCGTGCTTCGAGTCAAAATGAAATAAGCTGATGTTATTGCTAAATACATTGGCTACATACAGATATCGACCTGTGGTATCGAATGAAAAAGCACGCGGTTCAATGCCATTGGCTTTATAAGACACGGGTTGAGCAAGTAAACCATTCGGTTGAACTTTAAACACCAAAAGAGCGTTATGTGAGCCGCGGTTGGCAGTGATGATGTATTTGCCATCTGGACTGAGAATAATGCCGCTGGCACTCTTAAATTTAGGTGTTGCATGCGCTGCAACCAGTTTATTCTGGGCGACTTTTTTCAGATAACCATCTTGCACCTTGAAGGTCACTATTTCACTCGACATTTCTGCGGTCACGTATGCATGTTGACCATTTGCGGAAAAGACCATATGACGTGGGCCAGAACCGGGAGCAAAGGTCACATCTCGGCGAGGATCTGCCTTGAGCGGCTGGGTTTGATTGGGGTGATATTGAAAGGCGTATACTTTGTCATTGCCCAGATCGGCCGCATACAAATACTGACCATCTGGACTAAACGTCGTCGAGTGGGCATGGCCACTGTCCTGACGACCTTTTACTACGTTTGATCCTTCCGAAAAAACAATATTTTGAATTTTTTCACCCAAATGGCCGTTTGGCAAAATTGGAAAAACAGTCACGCCACCACGATCTTTATCGATTGCTGAATAGTTTGAAACCACCAGAAATTTATTATCGAGACTGATGGACGCATGCGTCGGGTGTCCACCATGACTATCTACTGTATTGAGCACTTTAACTTGATTGGACTGAACTGAAATGGCAGTCACTTCACCTTTATTTTCTTCGTTGGTGGTGTAAGCAAAACGTCCATCTTTAGATTTTACAATCCAAGAAGGACTTTTCATTTTAAAAACATGTGTTGGCGTTAAGGTACCATCCTCATTCATTTGAAGTTGATACAACCCATCGCTGGCCTGAACTGGCTTTTGCACCAGCGGCGCATCCGGAATAGATGTCCATGTACCCACCAGCGCAATTTGCTGAGCTGCTACATTGGCGCTCGCACACCATGCAAAGGGCACAACCAAGAGTGACAAGATTGTCGCAGACGGTTTAATCCATTCAATGCGCTGTGTGTTTGAATGGCGAGTTTGAATAAAGAGGCTGTTTTTCATTACTGTTCCTTCAGCAAAGTGTTGTTTCTTGGATAATATCAATATACATAAAAAAAACGCCCGATAAATCGGACGCTTTTTCAAAAAACGATCAATTATTTTTTGTCGTCTTTCACTTCAGTGAATTCAGCATCGACAACGCCATCATCTGCTTTTTGTTGCTGACCAGCTTCGCCGCCTTGGAATGCATTTGGATCAAAACCTTGTGCACCACCTTCAGCGCCTTGAGCTTGCTCATAAGCACGTTGCGTGATTGGCATCAAAATGTTTTGTAGCGCTTCAGTTTTTGCTTTGATCGCGTCTACATCATTTTCTTTAGTAGCTGCTTCAAGTTCAGTCACCGCAGTTGCAACAGCAGTTTTTTCATCTTCAGTCACTTTGTCGCCAAGATCTTTCACTGCTTTGTTTGAGCTTGAAATTAATGCATCAGCTTCGTTACGCGCTTTTGCAAGTTCTTCAAACTTACGGTCTTCTTCTGCGTTTGCTTCTGCATCTTTGATCATTGCTTCGATTTCAGCATCAGACAAACCTGAGTTTGCTTTAATCTGGATCGATTGCTCTTTACCTGTGCTCTTGTCTTTTGCAGATACTTTCAAGATACCGTCGGCGTTGATGTCAAAAGACACTTCAATTTGTGGCACACCACGTGGCGCAGGTGGAATGTCACCTAATTGGAAGTTACCCAACAATTTGTTTTGTTGAGCCATCTTACGTTCACCTTGGTAAACCGAGATATCTACAGCAGGTTGATTGTCAGCAGCAGTCGAGAACACTTGTGATTTCTTCGCAGGAATCGTGGTATTTTTCTCGATAATTGCTGTGAGTACGCCGCCCATAGTTTCGATACCCAAAGTCAATGGGGTAACGTCAAGAAGCAATACATCATTTTTGTCGCCAGACAAGACTGCACCTTGAATTGCAGCACCGATTGCCACAGCTTCGTCCGGGTTCACGTCTTTACGTGGCTCTTTACCGAAGAACTCTTGTACTTTTTGTTGTACAAGTGGCATACGAGACTGACCACCGACCAAGATCACGTCAGAGATATCAGAAGTCGAAAGACCTGCATCTTTAAGCGCAATACGGCAAGGTTCAATGGTACGCGCAACCAAGTCTGCAACCAAACCTTCAAGTTTTGCACGAGTAACGTTGATCACCAAGTGTTTCGGACCAGTTGCGTCAGCCGTGATGTACGGCAAGTTGATTTCAGTCGCATTCGACGAAGAAAGCTCAATTTTTGCTTTTTCAGCAGCTTCTTTCAAACGTTGTAACGCAAGCGGATCATTTTTCAGATTCACACTTTGTTCTTTCTTGAATTCTTCAACCAAGTATTCAATCAATGCGTTATCAAAGTCTTCACCACCTAGGAAAGTATCACCGTTGGTCGATAACACTTCGATTTGCTGGTCGCCATCAAGGTCAGCAATTTCAATGATCGATACGTCAAATGTACCACCACCCAAGTCGTAAACAGCAACTTTACGGTCGCCTTCTTTCTTGTCCATACCAAACGCAAGCGCCGCAGCAGTTGGTTCGTTGATGATACGTTTCACATCAAGACCTGCAATACGACCAGCATCTTTAGTGGCTTGACGCTGTGCATCGTTAAAGTATGCAGGAACAGTAATCACCGCTTCTGTTACTGTTTCGCCAAGATAGTCTTCAGCCGTTTTCTTCATCTTTTTCAAGATTTCAGCAGAAACCTGTTGTGGCGCTAATTTTTTGTCGTTTACTTCAACCCACGCATCACCATTGTCTGCTTTGATGATTTTGTAAGGGACTAAGCCGATATCTTTTTGTACGGCTTGATCTTCGTAACGACGACCGATTAAACGCTTAATGGCGAACAATGTGTTTTTAGGGTTCGTTACCGCCTGACGCTTTGCAGACTGACCTACCAAAATTTCGCCATCTTTGTACGCAATGATCGATGGTGTAGTACGCGCGCCTTCCGCGTTTTCAATTACTTTAACTTTATCGCCCTCAAGTACAGCGACACATGAGTTGGTTGTACCTAAGTCAATACCGATAATTTTTGCCATGAGTTCAATTCCTCAAAATTTTTTTGCAATGTTTTTGCTTGTTATCCGATATGAGAGTGAATTGATTTTTTTCAAGCATTTTCATCAAAAAAAATCAAAACACGTTCCGATTTATTCAATTATTGACCGACAGTCACCATGGCTGGGCGCAACAAACGACCTGAAAGGGTATAGCCTTTTTGTAAGACATTACCAATCTCACCGGCCTTTGCTGTTGGATCAATCCCGACGGCCTGATGCAGGTCGGCGTTGAAGCCGTTCGAGGTATCTACCGCAGCCACTTCAAATTTTTCAAGCGTAGTGGTCAATGATTTCAAGGTCAGCTCAATACCTTCAACTAAAGGTGTTTTTTCGTCGCCCGCAGCCTGAATGGCGCGCTCAAGGTTGTCGACTGAGTCGAGCAAGCCTTTTGCAAACTTTTCAAGCGCAAATTTTTTGGCACTTTCTGCTTCACGTTCAGCGCGTTCTTTTACTTTTTCAGCTTCGTAAATGGCATTGGCTGCGCGTGCTTTTTCAAGCTTGAGGCTTTCTTCAAGCTTGCTGATCTGAGCTTGCAAATCTTCAACGCTAATCTCAGCGACCTGCTCGGTTTCTTCAGTTTGAGTGTGCTCAGTGTTAAGTGCTGCTTGCTCTGAAGATAAGTCTTGAGCCTGCTCGTTTTGCTCATTAGCCATTGATGATCTCCGTTTAAAAGGGTTCTTAAACATGTACAGTCCTTTGGGCATCAGTGTTTGTAACTGCAAATTCCTGAACTGCCACGAATTTTGTTCATTTGTGAATAATCATAGAGGTATGGGCATTGCTTAAAAATTCAAGTCATAGAAAACAGATAAAAAAATTATTCTTCACAATTCAGGTAATTGCCTAGATGTTCCATTAAAAATGCAATCAAAATCTGGGTCATGTGCGGCAAATGCTGTCGAGAGGCATACACCAGCGAGAGCGATAAATCGATTGCGGTATACTCTGGTAAGACGCGAACCAGTCGACCCATTGCCAAATCTTGCTGTACCAATAAACTGGGCAACATAGCAATGCCTTGACCATTTATACAAATATCATATAAAGCATTCACATCATTACTTTTAAAGCTGCTCTGGATTGGATAATTTTGCGGATGCTGCTCGGCATCAATGAGCGTCCAGTACTGACTATAATGTTGATGACTGATACAGGCGTGTTGCAATAACTGGCTCGGATGGTTCAATTCAGGTGCTTGAGCCAAATAGTCTGGATGGGCACAAAAGGTTGAAGCAATGGTGTAAATGGGGCGTGCAATCAAGCCATCGGCAATTTTCTGCGTAATGCGCAGCGCCAAATCGATATTGCCGTCGATTAAATCCAATGCATTTTCTGTGAGCGTTAAATCAAACTGAATTTGAGGATAAGCTGCCTGAAAGGCACGTAAACAACGATTCAGTCCCAACTGGTACAAAAACAAACCGCAGGTAAGACGAATGCTGCCGCTTTGTTGTTCATGCGCGGCTAAATCATGCAGTAACAACTGCTGCTGTAAAATATTTTCACAGTAACGCAGTGCTTTTTCACCCGATGGCGTTAGTGAGATTTTACGGGTATTACGTTGAAACAAGCGAATCGAGAAGGTGTGCTCTAAATGATGGAGATAACGTGACACCATGGCGCGCGAATAATCCAGCTGATCGGCAGCTCTGGCTAAACTGCCATGATGAGCAATTGCGACAAAAACCCGCATGGCTTTTAAAGTATCCATCATTAACCACATTTTTGTTGCAAGATATGCAACAGTTTATCTTGAAAATGCCGATTTATTAAACATAAGTTGCAGCTTAAAGTGTATTCCATCTTTAGGAGACACACATGAATTTTATTAAAAATACCACACTTGCTGCCGCCATAATGACCAGCCTTGCAGTCAGCACGGCTTTTGCTCAAACCGTGACGATTAAAAGCTTTGTGGCACAGCCAGAGCATTTTGGTGTGACCTCGACGCTCATTGAAAATGATAAAGAAGTGATGCTGGTCAATGCTCAGTTTTCTAAATCTGAGGCACTGCGTCTTACGGCCGAAATACTCGACAGTGGTAAAACACTCAATACCATTTTTATCAGCTATGGCGATCCAGATTATTACTTTGGTTTGGATGTCTTAAAACAATACTTTCCGGCAGCCAAAATTTTAGCTACACCAGAAACAGTGCAGCATATTCAGCAAACTCAGGCCCTCAAAGTGAACTACTGGGCACCTCTCATGGGCGCAAATGCACCTTCAAAGATCATCGTGCCCGAAATTTATCGAGCTAAAACTTTGAAACTTGGAAATCAAAAGATCGAAATCAAAGGCAAAAATGAGCTGACGTATTTATATATTCCAGATGCTCAAGCTGTGGTGGGCGGAATTGCTGTGTCGTCAGGCATTCATTTGTGGATGGCGGATACACCGCGCACTCAAGACCGTCAAGCCGTACTAGAGACCTTAAGCAGTATTCAGGCGTTACATCCGAAAGTCGTGATTCCAGCACATATGGCAGCGCATGCACCACAAGATTTGGCTGCGGTTAATTTTTCGATTAATTACATCAAAGATTATGAAAAAGCCGTTCAGGCCAGTAAAACATCGGCCGACGTGATTCAAATCATGCAACAGCAGTATCCCACTTTAACTGAAAACAGCAATCTGGAACTGGGTGCAAAAGTGGTTAAAGGTGAGATGAAATGGCCCTAATCAAGATCTGCAGATGCAGAACTTTTTAAAAAAAAAGCCTGCATGAAATACAACTCACATAGCGAAGGGTATCTGAGCCGCGAAAATCATTGTTTCGCGGCGTAATCTTCTTTGTATGGTTTTTATAAATATATGAGACAACAGGTTTATGCGCTAAAAAGCATAAAATTTCAAAAAACATCAAAAAGATTAAAAAATTACGAGCTTTTAAAGCAAAATATGAAGATTTTTATGCAAAAAAATCGATTAATAAAAAATTTCACAATCGCTACTGGCAAGCCTAAAAACTCCAACGAATTGTGCGAGCACCACTAAAAAAAATTGGGAATGATAGGCAGCGCAAAGTTGGACTTTGCATATTTTTAATTTGTCATAGTGAAAGGAAAGATCCCATGAAAAAATTAGCGCTTATGTCGTTGGTGTGTGCCGGTGTTGCGTTAACTGCTGTAGGCTGTGCCTCTGAAGCCGGTTTGAATGCATCTGGTTCTGCTCAAACAACATCTAGTCCGCAAGCCGGAGTACAAGGTGGTGTTGCAGCTGAAGCGGGTGCTTCAACTCAAACTCAACAGCCTGTACAAGCAGCGCCTGAAATGGCACAGCCGTCTACTGACGCTTCAACAATTCAGTAATATCAGCGTACGGGTCACTTAATTAGATCGTTTATTTGCCTTCAGGATGCCACCTAGGCGAAAAACTTAACCTGATCAAAGCTGCTACTGAGATCAAGTGTCTACATAAGATGACAGTCGCCGAAGAAATAACCTACAGCTTGCGCAGGAATCTCCTCTGGGTAAGCATGAGGTATTCGATTAAGATGTTTGAAAGCGGACAGGATGTTCACTCTGGTTTGTTTATCAATATGTCACAACGGATTGTGCAGTAACAAACCCATCAATAAACCCCTAAGTCACCTGATGATTTAGGGGTTTATTTTTTGTCGATTGAACGACCATCTCAATTTGATTTGATGTTTATGGGCAAATCATGAAAAATCCGTGTTTCTGCGGTCAATGACATTTAACAAAAACCGTCTACGTTTAATAAAAGCAACACAGAACAGGCTTGATTGCCACTTTTAAACAAGAATATAGTCATACATGACCCACATATGCCAAAAATATAAACATCGAAGGGAGACAGCGGTGGTTGCCATTACTCAAAATATTCAGGAACTACTTGAAAAAGGTCAGGGGCCTGCGGCTCGTGTTCTCGATAAGCTTCCTTCATTTGTGCAGGAATCGCTTGTCCGCGTATTGGGCTATCCCTATCAATATCCGCAGTTAGACAGTTTTACCAAATGCCTTATGGCTGTCCAACTTAAACAAGGTTTGGTCGGCTTTATTGGTTCCGATGTAGAGCAATCTCGTCAAGCGTTTGAGCTGCAAATGCAAACCATTCGGCGTAAACCCACCGCTGTTGCATCTGTCGAGGATATCCGTCTACCTTTGCAAAGCGGAACGATTTTTGCGCGGCATTATCATCCTGCACCCAGCAAAAAATTGCCGATGATTGTGTTTTATCATGGAGGCGGATTTGTCGTTGGTAGTGTAGATACCCATGATGAAGCGTGTCGCTTAATTGCAAAATACAGTCAAGCTCAGGTACTCAGTATTGAATATCCGCTCGCTCCCGAAGTTTCGCCGCAACGTTTAATTCAGTCCTGTGAAGATGCACTGGCATGGGTATATCAAAACAAACGACACTTCAAAATCTTAAAAAATCGAATTGCGGTGGCTGGAGATAGTGCGGGCGGAAACATCAGTACGGTGATCGCGCAGCGTGCAGTGGGTAAAGTTTATGCGCCTGATGCACAGTTCCTGATTTATCCAGTAGTTGATTTTAAAAGCCGTCACCCCTCATTTTATGCCTATAAAGATGGATTGGTGTTGACTGGAAATGATGTCGACTATGTGACTGATTACTATGCAACAAAGCATGCTATACATTTAGATGATCCAATTATTTCACCTACCTATGGTAATTTCAAAAAACTGGCGCCTGCCTATATTGTTACGGCCGGGCATGATGTCTTGCATGATGAAGGTGAGATTTACAGCCACAAGCTACGTCAAAATGGCGTTAAAGTACATTTTGAAGAGTATCTCGATCAAACACATGGCTTTATTAATCTAACGCCAGTATCGCATCAAGCCAAAGCTAACCTGATTCAGATGAGTCGCGGTTTTCGTAAGTTTTGGAACAAATATGCTTAAATGCTGAATCCGCTTTATGCCTTAGGTCAACAGGTCTGGTCTTCACTGATCATCAGATGAGTTGATTAGATGAGAGCCTAAGGCTTATTTTTTGAATGATGTATCAGGAATTAAAATGCTCAAACAATCGTTATGTTTATCTGCTGCTTTGCTCATGAGTGCGCATGCGCTTGCTAATACTCAGGTGGAAATGAAAACCACACTGGGCAATATTGAAATTGAGCTATATGATCAAAAGGCACCTGTTTCAGCAAAAAACTTTGAAAACTATATTAAGAGTAACTTTTATAACGGCACGATTTTTCATCGTGTGATTCCAGGCTTCATGATTCAAGGCGGTGGGCTAGAGTCCAACATGAAAGAAAAACCAACGGCTGCTCCCATTAAAAATGAAGCATCAAATGGTTTGAGTAATACACGCGGTACACTGGCAATGGCGCGAACCAGTAATCCAAATTCGGCCACCAGTCAGTTTTTTATTAATGTGGCAGACAATACCTTCTTAAATGCATCATCGCGTGATGCAGGTTATGCAGTGTTTGGTAAAGTGACCAAGGGTATGGATGTGGTCGATAAAATCGCAAATGTACCTACTGCCAATGTGGGAATGCACCAAAACGTACCTAAACAAGCGGTAAAAATCTTGAGCGTTCAAATAAAAACCACACACAAATAAAAGCAAATAAAATAAAAGAGAAATATTTATTTCATATTTCTCTTTTATAATTAGAGGTTTAGGTTGTTATTTGGTAATTTTTGCATCAAGTTGGTGCATAAAAATAGAACACTCGACAAAACAAAGGTTTAAAAACACTTGCGTGCCAAAAAAAATCTCCTATAATGCACTCATCCCGACGCGATACACGAAAGCAACTTAGCTTACAGGGTTAAGTTGAAAGAAAGTGTTTTGCGTTGAATTTGTCTCTGACGAAGAGCAAATCGATCATTAAGAGAATAG
>NZ_JAKIVI010000016.1:0-81188 GCF_023614015.1 Acinetobacter sp. ACZLY 512 | reverse complement strand
TCAGTAGAATTGATCCACCCAATCGCAATGGACCCAGGTCTACGTTTTGCGATCCGTGAAGGTGGTCGTACTGTAGGTGCTGGTGTTGTTGCGAAAGTAACTGCATAATCAAATAAAGTTGCATTTCACAAGCCGGGGGTCTAGACTCTCGGCTTGTGTGTCATAGGTCAGTAGTTCAATTGGTAGAGCGTCGGTCTCCAAAACCGAATGTTGGGGGTTCGAGTCCCTCCTGGCCTGCCATTTTTTTTCTAAATAAAAGCTTGATGCTGGCTTAATTGTCATATAATAAGTCGCGAATTCTACGACGAGTACAAAAATGTCGAACGATAAATCGCGTGACGCATTAAGCGACGCGCCAATTCCTCAACGAAACAATTCTGCTGAAGTTGTCACTTCTGCATCTGCATTAGACGTAGTGTTATGGGTTATTGCACTGGCGTTATTGATTGGTGCAGCCATGGTAAATCAATATTTGCCTGCATATTGGCCGCCTGCAACCAGTGTTTGGGTGCGTGTCGCTGTAATTTTGACTTGTATCGTCGTCGCTTTAGGTTTATTATACGCCACCCATCAAGGTAAAGGCTTTGTTCGTTTACTTAAAGATGCGCGAATTGAGTTGCGTCGAGTAACTTGGCCGACCAAGCAAGAAACAGTGACTACATCTTGGCAGGTGCTGTTGGTCGTAGTGATTACATCCATTGTGTTGTGGTGTTTTGACTATGGTTTAGGTTGGTTAATTAAGTTGATTATCGGGTAAAAGAGCTATGAAACGTTGGTATATTATTCATGCCTACTCTGGTTATGAAAAGCAGGTGATGCGTTCGCTTAATGAGCGAATCCAGCGTAGCGCTGTTGCCGATAGCTTTGGTGAAGTCCTTGTTCCAACCGAAGAAGTGGTTGAGATGAAGGATGGCAAGAAACGCAAATCTGAGCGTAAATTCTTTCCGGGCTATGTGTTAGTCGAAATGGAAATGAATGATGAAACTTGGCACATTGTAAAAGAATGTCCAAAAGTGCTTGGATTTATTGGTGGTACTGCTGAAAAGCCTGCCCCAATTACGCAAAAAGAAGCGGATGCTATTCTTGCACGTGTACGCAATACTGGTGAAGCACCACGTCCGAAGACGATGTTTGAACCAGGCGAAGAATTGTTGGTGATCGACGGTCCGTTCACAGACTTTAAAGGAGTCGTGGAAGAGGTACTGTACGAAAAGTCACGTCTCACGTTGACGATTAATGTATTTAACCGTCCAACTCAGGTTGAACTTGAATTTCGCCAAGTCGAAAAAACGGTTTAATTTGAATTGGTTGGAAAGCGCCCGATTTAATCGGGCATTGTTATTACAGTGCTTTGGTGCTGTGAAATGAAAATTGGGGAGCCTCACGGCGTTTGTACCCAGAGGTAATAGATAATGGCTAAGAAGATTGACGGCTATATCAAGCTGCAAGTTCCAGCTGGTAAAGCGAATCCATCTCCACCAATTGGTCCTGCTTTGGGTCAACGTGGTGTAAACATCATGGCATTCTGTAAAGAATTCAATGCTGCTACACAAAAACTTGAAGTTGGTTTGCCAATTCCAGTCGTGATCACTGTGTACAACGACAAGTCGTTCACATTCATCATGAAAACTCCTCCTGCTTCTATTCTTCTTAAGAAAGCTGCGGGTATCCAAAAGGGTTCATCTGTACCGAACAAAACTAAAGTTGGTAAGTTGACTCGTGCTCAATTGGAAGAAATCGCGACTACTAAAGAACCAGATCTTACTGGTGCTGATTTAGACGCACGTGTTCGTACCATCGCTGGTTCTGCACGTTCTATGGGCTTGGAAGTGGAGCTATAAGACATGGCAAAGTTAACTAAACGTCAAAAAGCCATTGCTGCTGCTCTTGAAGCAAACAAAGTTTACACTTTGGAAGAAGCGGTACAAGTTCTTAACAGCCTACCAGCTGCTAAGTTCAAAGAGTCAATGGATGTTGCGGTAAACCTTGGTGTTGACCCGCGTAAATCTGACCAAGTTGTTCGTGGTGCTACGACACTTCCAGCCGGTACTGGTAAAACTGTACGTGTTGCTGTATTTGCTCAAG
The DNA here is from genome assembly GCF_023614015.1 of Acinetobacter sp. ACZLY 512. Classification (NCBI taxonomy): domain Bacteria; kingdom Pseudomonadati; phylum Pseudomonadota; class Gammaproteobacteria; order Moraxellales; family Moraxellaceae; genus Acinetobacter; species Acinetobacter sp. ACZLY 512. The sequence continues at coordinate 79,103 of NZ_JAKIVI010000016.1, read as the reverse complement.
GCGCTGCTGCTGAAGCTGCTAAAGCTGAAGGTGCTGACATCGTTGGTTTTGATGACCTTGCTGAAAGCATTCAACAAGGTAACCTTGACTTTGACGTTGTGATTGCAGCTCCAGATGCAATGCGCGTTGTAGGTAAGTTGGGTACGATTCTTGGTCCACGTGGCTTAATGCCAAACCCGAAAGTGGGTACGGTTACTCCAGACGTAGCTTCTGCAGTTAAAAATGCGAAGTCAGGTCAGGCGCGTTACCGCGTAGACAAAGCGGGTATTATCCACGCTGCGATTGGTCAGGTTGGTTTTACTGCTGAAGCAATCCGTCAAAACGTTGAAACTTTAGTTGCAGACTTGAAAAAGTTAAAGCCTGCTACCTCTAAAGGTGTTTATATCAAAAAGATCACTTTAAGCTCAACTATGGGCCCAGGTCTTGTTGTTGACGTAAACAACGTTTCAAACTAAGTCTTAACTTAGTCAAGAATTTTAAAGTCCTGATGTTGGATATGGCCTTTGGTTATATCCAACCCATCAGGCGGACTTTGAATTGATAAATGTAAATTTATCAGCGTCAAAGACCTCAGGCGAAGTGAGCTTGTTTGCAAGCGATCTTCTTAATAGACCAGTCTGAGTAGACGCGGTGGTGTGATTTATTCCTCCTCCGCGTGTAAATCGAAAGATTTACGAATTGGGAGTGCACCTGTTTGGGTGCATAAATCACCGTTAGGAGGTTTTACAATGGCTCTTCTTATCGAAGACAAAAAACAGATCGTTGCAGAAGTAAGCGAAGTTGCTTCTAAAGCGTTTTCTGTTGTTGTGGCTAACTATCAAGGTTCTAGCGTAGAGAAATTAACTCAACTTCGTGTTGAGGCTCGTAAGCTTGGTGTAACGACACGTATCGTACGTAACACTTTGGCAAAACGCTCACTCGAAGGTACTCAGTTTGATATCTTGAGTGAAGAACTTGTTGGCCCAACCATTCTCGGTTTCTCAACTTCTGAAGACGACATGGGTGCAGCTGCACGCTTGTTCGAAGAATTTGCAAAAACGAACAAAACATTTGAACTTAAAGCTGCTGCATTTGACGGCAAACTTTATCAAGGTGCAGATGTTAGCGTGATCGCAAACCTTCCGAACCAAGAGAAAGCGCTTACTATGCTTGCCTCTGTTCTTCAAGCTCCTATTTCGAAATTGGGTCGCCTTATTACAGCGCTCAAAGAGAAAAACGAGTCAGAAGCGGCTTAATCCTACTCTCACACCATTCAATATCCATTTGGAGTTTATCTCATGGCTTTAACTAACGAAGAAATCTTAAACGCAGTTGCTGAAAAAACAGTTCTTGAACTTGTTGAATTAATCTCTGCTTTCGAAGAAAAATTTAACGTATCTGCTGCTGCTGTAGCTGTAGCTGCTGCTCCTGGCGCTGCTGCTGCTGCTGAAGAGCAAACTGAATTCAACGTTGAATTGACTTCTTTCGGCGCGAACAAAGTAGCTGTTATTAAAGCAGTTCGTGAAGCAACTGGCCTTGGTCTTAAAGAAGCTAAAGATCTTGTTGAAGGTGCTCCACAAGTTCTTAAAGAAGGCGTTTCTAAAGAAGAAGGCGAAGAGCTTAAGAAGAAACTTGAAGAAGCTGGTGCTACAGTTACTCTTAAGTAATTTCTTAAGGAGTCGATTATTTGATAATCGGCTCCATAAAATGGCTGATGGCTCTTGGGTCATCAGCCTTTTTGCGTTACAATAATCGGCTCGATTTTTGTTTGTTCGAATGTACGAATTCTAATTTTAAGAATAAACAAAAGAATTTCAAACGCTTACCAATATTTTTCGATCTTAAAAATATTGTTAAGCGTTTTGATACCACTTAAAAATTGCAGCATTTGTAAAAGTGGTGGCCATATCGGCCTGCGTAATTCCATCCAAGCTCGTTCTGCAGGCGAGCCTGGTTTACTTTCCGAGGACTCCAGATGGCATACTCATATACCGAAAAGAAACGGATCCGTAAGAATTTTGGTAAATTGCCTAGCGTCATGGACGCTCCATACTTGCTTTCGATTCAAGTCGACTCGTATAGAACGTTCTTGCAAGATGGCAAAACACCAAAAAGTCGCGAAGATATCGGTCTCCAAGCGGCATTTCGTTCAGTTTTCCCAATTGAAAGTTATTCTGGCAATGCTGCTTTAGAATTTGTTGAGTATAGTCTTGGTAAACCAGAGTTTGACGTGCGTGAATGTATTCTTCGCGGGTCAACTTATGCGGCACCAATGCGCGTTAAAATTCGTTTGATCATTAAAGATCGTGAAACGAAATCAATTAAAGATGTACGTGAACAAGAAGTGTACATGGGTGAAATTCCACTCATGACCGAAAACGGTACGTTTGTGATCAACGGTACCGAGCGTGTCATCGTATCTCAGTTACACCGTTCACCAGGCGTGTTCTTCGATCACGACAAAGGCAAGACCCACTCAAGCGGTAAAGTCTTGTACTCTGCACGTATCATTCCTTACCGTGGTTCATGGTTAGACTTCGAGTTTGATGCAAAAGATTTAGTATACGTACGTATCGACCGTCGTCGTAAGCTATTGGCATCGGTGATTTTGCGTGCCCTAGGGTATAACAACGCTCAAATCCTTGAATTATTCTACGAAAAAGTACCGGTATATCTAGACTTCGGTAGTTACCAGATTGATTTGGTGCCTGAGCGTTTACGTGGCGAAATGGCGCAGTTTGACATTGCAGACAATGATGGCAAAATCATTGTAGAGCAAGGTAAACGTATCAACGCACGTCACGTTCGTCAAATGGAAGCTTCTGGTCTGACTAAACTGTCTGTTCCAGATGAGTACTTGTATGAGCGTATCACTGCTGAAGACATCACGTTACGTGATGGCGAAGTGATTGCAGCCAATACTTTGCTCAGCCATGAAGTGATGGTGAAACTGGCAGAAGGTGGCGTTAAACAGTTTAATATTCTGTTTACCAACGACATCGACCGCGGTTCATTTGTTGCCGATACATTACGTGCCGACACCACTGTAGGCCGTGAAGATGCCTTGGTTGAAATCTATAAAGTGATGCGTCCGGGCGAGCCACCAACCAAAGAAGCTGCAGAGAACCTGTTTAATAACTTGTTCTTCTCTTCTGAACGTTATGACTTGTCTCCAGTGGGACGTATGAAGTTCAACCGTCGTTTGGGTCGTCCATACGAAGTCGGTACAGATCAGAAATCACGTGAAGTCGAGGGAATCCTCTCGAATGACGATATCATCGATGTACTTCGTACATTAGTTGAAATTCGTAACGGTAAAGGTGAAGTCGACGATATCGACCACTTGGGTAACCGTCGCGTACGTTCGGTTGGTGAAATGACCGAAAACCAGTTCCGTGTAGGTCTGGTACGTGTTGAACGTGCAGTAAAAGAACGTTTGTCACAAGCAGAAACAGATAACTTGTCGCCACAAGACTTGATCAATGCCAAACCTGTTGCAGCGGCGATCAAAGAATTCTTTGGTTCAAGCCAGTTGTCACAGTTTATGGATCAAAACAACCCACTGTCAGAGATTACGCATAAGCGTCGTGTTTCTGCACTTGGTCCGGGTGGTTTGACTCGTGAGCGTGCAGGCTTTGAAGTGCGTGACGTACATCAAACCCACTATGGTCGTGTATGTCCGATTGAGACGCCGGAAGGTCCAAACATTGGTTTGATCAACTCGCTTTCTGTGTATGCAAAAGCCAACGATTTTGGTTTCTTGGAAACACCGTACCGTCGAGTTGTAGAAGGTCGTGTTACAGACGATGTGGAATACTTGTCTGCAATCGAAGAAGTAGGCACCGTGATTGCACAGGCCGACTCTGCCGTTGACACTGATGGTAACTTGATGGAAGAGATGGTTTCTGTTCGTCATCAAGGTGAATTCGTTCGCATGCCACCAGAAAAAGTAACGCATATGGACGTTTCTGCCCAACAGGTTGTTTCTGTTGCGGCATCGTTGATTCCGTTCCTTGAACACGATGACGCCAACCGTGCATTGATGGGTTCCAACATGCAACGTCAGGCGGTTCCAACTTTGCTTGCCGATAAACCACTTGTGGGTACCGGTATGGAAGCAAACGTTGCGCGTGATTCGGGCGTATGTGTGATCGCAAAACGTGGCGGGATGATCGAGTTTGTTGATGCTTCACGTGTCGTGATTCGTGTCAATGAAGACGAAATGATCGCAGGCGAGGCAGGTGTGGATATCTACAACCTGATCAAGTACACCCGTTCGAACCAGAACACCTGTATCAACCAGAAAGTACTGGTGAATTTGGGTGATAAAGTTGGTCGTGGTGATGTCTTGGCCGATGGTCCATCAACGGATGGCGGTGAGTTGGCGCTGGGTCAAAACATGCGCGTTGCGTTCATGACCTGGAACGGCTACAACTACGAAGACTCGATCTTGCTTTCTGAGCGTGTGCTTCAAGAAGACCGTTTGACTTCGATTCACATTCAAGAATTGTCATGTGTTGCACGTGATACCAAGTTGGGCGCAGAAGAAATTACTGCCGATATCCCTAACGTGGGTGAAGCAGCACTGTCTAAGCTTGACGAATCAGGTATCGTGTACATCGGTGCTGAAGTGACTGCGGGCGACATCTTGGTTGGTAAAGTGACACCAAAAGGTGAAACACAATTAACCCCTGAAGAAAAACTGCTTCGTGCCATCTTCGGTGAAAAAGCCGCAGACGTGAAAGATTCATCTTTACGCGTTCCATCGGGCACCAAAGGTACCGTAATTGACGTTCAAGTCTTTACCCGTGATGGTTTAGAAAAAGATGAACGTGCACTTGCGATTGAAAAAGCACAGCTTGATGCTTACCGCAAAGACTTGAAAGAAGAATACAAAATCTTTGAAGAAGCGGCGCGTGAGCGTGTTGTACGCTTGTTGACCAATCAAGAATCGAATGGCGGTGGCACCACCAAACGTGGTGACAAACTGTCTGAAGATATGTTGTCAGGTTTAGAGTTGGTTGATCTATTAGACATCCAACCAACTGATGAAGGTATCGCAGAGCGTCTGAGCCAGATTCAAGTGTTCTTGAAAGAGAAGAGCGCAGAGATCGACGAGAAATTTGCAGAGAAAAAACGCAAACTTGCAACCGGTGACGAACTCACAACGGGTGTATTGAAAGTTGTGAAAGTGTATCTTGCAGTTAAACGTCGTATCCAGCCTGGTGATAAGATGGCGGGTCGTCACGGGAACAAGGGTGTTGTTTCTAACATTCTGCCTGTAGAAGACATGCCACACGATGCCAACGGTGTACCTGTTGACGTGGTATTGAACCCGCTGGGTGTACCATCACGTATGAACGTAGGTCAGATTCTTGAGACACACTTGGGCCTTGCAGCAAAAGGCTTGGGTGAGCAAATCGATAAGATGTTGCAACAGCAACGTACGATTGCCGAGCTACGTATTTTCTTAGACAAAATCTACAACAAGGTAGGTGGCGAGCAAGAAGATCTTGATAGCTTGACTGATGAAGAAATCTTGGTGCTTGCAGGTAACTTGCGTAAGGGTGTTCCTTTAGCCACGCCAGTGTTTGACGGTGCTGAAGAAAACCAAATCAAAGAGTTGCTTGAGCTGGCTGAGTTGCCACGTACGGGCCAACAGATTTTGTTTGACGGACGTACAGGTGAACAGTTCGATCGTCCTGTTACTGTAGGTTACATGTACATGCTCAAGTTGAACCACTTGGTTGACGACAAGATGCATGCGCGTTCAACTGGTTCTTACTCGCTTGTCACTCAGCAGCCGCTTGGTGGTAAAGCACAATTCGGTGGTCAGCGTTTCGGTGAGATGGAAGTCTGGGCACTAGAAGCATACGGCGCAGCTTATACGCTTCAAGAGATGCTTACAGTGAAGTCGGATGATGTAGAAGGTCGTACCCGTATCTATAAGAACATTGTAGATGGTAACCACTACATGGATCCGGGTATGCCTGAATCCTTCAACGTATTGACCAAAGAGATCCGTTCTTTAGGTATCAACATTGAACTGAAAAATGGTGACTAAGCGTTAAGCTCGCTCAGATTTTTCAGGAAAAACAGTATTTGTGACCCAGCCGAGTGAGTGAAAACTCCTCGGCATACGGAGAAATAAATTGAAAGACTTGCTCGATATCATGCGTAAGAAAACGGACTCAGACGGTCATACACCGATTGAGTTTGACCGTATTCGTATTGGTCTTGCGTCACCAGAAATGATTAAGTCATGGTCTCACGGCGAAGTAAAAAAGCCTGAAACCATTAACTACCGTACTTTTAAACCAGAACGCGATGGTTTGTTCTGTGCCAAAATCTTTGGTCCAGTAAAAGATTACGAATGCTTGTGTGGCAAATACAAGCGTATGAAATACAAAGGCGTCATTTGTGAAAAATGTGGCGTAGAAGTCACGACTGCAAAAGTTCGTCGTGAACGTATGGGTCACATCGAACTGGCGTCTCCAGTTGCACACATCTGGTTCTTAAAGTCGTTGCCAAGCCGTATCGGTTTGCTACTCGACATGACACTTCGTGATATCGAACGCGTTTTGTATTTCGAATCTTACGTAGTGACTGACCCAGGCATGACACCGCTTGAAAAGTATCAACTTCTCACTGATGAAGAATACTTCAATGCACTTGAAGAACACGGAGATGAATTCTCTGCGAAAATGGGTGCTGAAGCGGTTCAAGACTTGTTAAAAGACATCGATCTTGATGCTGAAATTTCACGTCTTCGTGAAGAGATTCCACAAACAACTTCTGAAACGAAGTTGAAAAAAGCGTCAAAACGCTTGAAATTGATGGAAGCTTTCAAAGAGTCGAACAACAAGCCAGAATGGATGGTGATGAATGTACTGCCAGTACTTCCACCAGACCTACGTCCGCTTGTACCACTTGAAGGTGGTCGTTTTGCGACATCTGACTTGAACGATTTGTATCGTCGTGTCATTAACCGTAATAACCGTTTGAAGCGTCTTCTTGACCTTGCAGCGCCAGATATCATCGTACGTAACGAAAAACGTATGTTGCAAGAATCTGTCGATGCATTGCTTGATAACGGCCGTCGCGGTCGTGCAATTACTGGTTCGAACAAGCGTCCATTGAAATCTTTGGCAGATATGATCAAAGGTAAACAAGGTCGTTTCCGTCAGAACTTGTTGGGTAAACGTGTTGACTATTCTGGTCGTTCGGTAATTACCGTAGGTCCTACTTTACGTCTACATCAATGTGGTCTTCCAAAGAAAATGGCACTTGAGCTATTCAAGCCGTTTATTTTTGCAAAACTACAAGCGTCTGGTCAGGCCACAACCATTAAAGCTGCGAAGAAAATGGTTGAGCGCGAAACTCCAGAAGTATGGGACGTTCTTGCCAACGTGATTCGTCAGCATCCAGTGATGTTGAACCGTGCGCCAACGCTTCACCGTTTGGGTCTTCAAGCATTTGAACCGATCCTGATCGAAGGTAAAGCGATCCGTTTACACCCGCTCGTCTGTGCTGCGTTTAACGCCGACTTCGACGGTGACCAAATGGCGGTACACGTTCCATTGACACTTGAAGCACAGCTTGAAGCACGTGCCTTGATGATGTCGACCAACAACATCTTGTCACCAGCCAACGGTGAGCCGATTATCGTTCCATCTCAGGACGTGGTCTTGGGTCTTTACTACATCACGCGTGATGCGGTAAATGCCAAAGGTGAAGGCATGATGTTTGCCGACACACACGAAGTGAACCGTGCGCTTGCAACTGGTCAGGTCGCTATTCACGCACGCGTAAAGGTTCGTGTTCACCAAACCGTGATCAATGAAGATGGTCAACGTGAAAAGCAAACCATTGTTGTGGATACCACACCTGGTCGTTGCTTGCTTTGGGAAGTTGTTCCTGAAGGTTTAAGCTTTGAAATGATTAACCTTGAGATGACCAAAAAGAACATCTCGAAGCTGATCAACTCGTGCTACCGTAAGCTTGGTCTTAAAGACACTGTTATTTTTGCCGATCAGTTGATGTATCTTGGCTTCCGTCAAGCAACACGTTCGGGCGTTTCTGTCGGTATGGAAGACATGGTCATTCCACCGCAGAAGCAAGCGATTATCGACAAAGCAGAAACTGAAGTTCGTGAAATCGAAGAACAGTTCGAGCAAGGTTTCGTAACCGCAGGTGAGCGTTACAACAAGGTGGTCGATATCTGGGCACGTACCAACGACCAAGTTGCAAAAGCGATGATGGACAACTTGTCTTTCACCAACGTGAAAAACAAGCAAGGTCAAGACGAGAAACAAAAATCGTTTAACAGCATCTACATGATGTCTGACTCGGGTGCCCGTGGTAGTGCGGCGCAGATTCGTCAGTTGGCGGGTATGCGTGGTTTGATGGCGAAGCCAGATGGCTCGATCATTGAAACCCCGATTAAAGCAAACTTCCGTGAAGGTTTGACGGTACTTCAGTACTTTATTTCAACGCACGGTGCGCGTAAAGGTTTGGCCGATACTGCATTGAAAACTGCAAACTCGGGTTACTTGACACGTCGTTTGGTTGACGTTGCGCAGGACTTGGTAATTACCGAGCCGGATTGTGGCACCATGGGTGGTTTGGTGATGACACCATTCATTCAAGGTGGTGACGTGATCGAGCCATTACGTGACCGCGTATTGGGTCGTGTAACGGCGGAAGACGTACGTCGTGCATCTGATGACGAAGTGGTGTTGCCACGCGGTACATTGATCGACGAGAAAATCGCAGCTCAGCTTGAAGAAGCGGGTGTCGATGAAGTGAAAGTGCGTTCAGTGATTGCATGTGAATCATCATTTGGTGTGTGTGCAAAATGTTATGGTCGTGACCTTGCACGTGGTCATCAGGTTAATCCTGGTGAGTCTGTGGGTGTTATGGCAGCACAATCGATTGGTGAGCCAGGTACACAGTTAACCATGCGTACGTTCCACGTAGGTGGTGCGGCAAGCCGAACGTCTGCAGCAAACAGTGTTCAGGTTCGTAACAAAGGTACAGTTCGTTTCCACAATGTGAAAACGGTACAACACGCGAAAGGTCACTTGGTGTCTGTTTCACGTTCAGGTGAAATCGGTATTGCTGATGAGCTAGGTCGTGAGCGCGAGCGCTATAAACTGCCATACGGTGCAAGCATCTTGCTTAAAGATGGTGAAGCGGTAGAAGCAGGCGGTATTGTGGCGACTTGGGATCCGCATACGCATCCACTTGTGACTGAAGTTGCGGGTAAAGCACGTTTCAGCCAAATTGCGGATGGTGTGACTGCAACATCGAAAACTGATGATGCCACTGGTATGACAACAGTTGAAATCTTGCCAGTGACTGCACGTCCTGCGTCAGGTAAAGACTTGCGTCCTGCGATTGTACTCGACACAACCGATGGTGGCGAACAGTTCTACTTCTTGCCACAAAATACCATTGTGACCGTTCGTGACGGTGAAACAATTGGTGTAGGTGACGTTATTGGTCGTGTACCACAAGAATCTTCACGTACACGTGATATTACCGGTGGTCTTCCACGCGTTGCGGACTTGTTCGAAGCACGTAAACCAAAAGAGCACGCGATCTTGGCCGAAGTGTCTGGTATCGTGAGCTTTGGTAAAGAAACCAAAGGTAAGAACCGTTTGGTGATTACACCTGATGATGGTTCTGAGATCTACGAAGAATTGATTCCAAAATGGCGTCAAATCAACGTGTTCGAAGGTGAGCATGTCAACCGTGGTGAAACCATTTCTGATGGTCCACAAAACCCGCATGACATCTTACGCTTGAAAGGCGAAGTGGCGTTGACCAACTACATCGTGAACGAAGTTCAAGACGTTTACCGTCTCCAAGGTGTAAAAATCAACGATAAGCACATTGAAGTCATCGTACGTCAAATGTTGCGTAAAGTAGACATCACCGATGGTGGTGATACCAGCTTCATCAAAGGCGAACAAGTGGATTACATCCGTGTTGTTCAAGAGAACCAAGCTGTCTTGGCGCAAAACAAATTCCCTGCGAAATTTGAGCGTCAATTAATGGGTATTACCAAAGCATCGCTTTCGACTGACTCATTTATCTCGGCAGCATCGTTCCAAGAAACGACGCGCGTGTTAACCGAAGCCGCTGTAACAGGTAAGGAAGATGATCTACGCGGTCTCAAAGAGAACGTTGTGGTGGGTCGTCTGATTCCAGCCGGTACAGGTTTGGCGTATCACCTTGAGCGTCGTCGTCAGGAAGCGGAAGCGGCAGAATTTGAACTGCACAACGACTTTAGTGACGTTGACCAAGCGTTCAGTCAAGCATTGAACCAAGAACAGTTCTAATCTAAGTAGATTGCAAAAAAGGCACCTTCGGGTGCCTTTTTTTATATCAATGAATTGAATGTGTAAGCAGTTACAAAACTCCTGCATTTTTTTGTAGGAATTAACATTTTGACAAGTATCAATTCACAAAAAATGCTTATGCTGAGTGAAAAGAAAGGAGGATCTTTTCATGAAAAAGACAATAAGTTTAATGGCTACAGCAATCGTTTCAACCGTACTTCTTGCAGGCTGTCAAAATATGAGCCCATCTGATCAACGTATTGGTGCAGCCGCACTGGGCGGTGCCGTTGGTGGTGGTGTGGGTAACCATGTTGGCGGTGGTTTAGGTGCAGGTGTCGGTGCAGCTGCTGGTGCCGGTGTAGGATCAAATGCCAAAGGTGGTAGCCGAAATACCACCACCAGCAGTGCAGTCGGTGCCGGTATTGGTTCGGTGGTCGGTAAAGCCATTTTTGGTGGTGATGGTGGTGCTGCCATTGGTGGCGCAATCGGTGGTGGTGCAGGCGCTGCGATTCAAGAGCGACGCTAAATCTGCCTTATCAAAAGAGACGACTCGGGTCGTCTTTTTTATTGCCGTGATGATTTAGGCTTTTTGCGGCGGATGTATAGCGTTTTATGTACTTCTGCAATACGAATACCAGACTCATCAAATATATTCACCACATAATTACGAATGACGGGCGCATAATTCTCGGCCAATCCTTTAACATGATCAATTTCGTTGGCATCCAGCCGGATATCAGCATACACCGTACTGCGTCCCGGGGCCAGAAAGTGAATCGTGGCAGATTTATCCCAGACAATATATTTAGACCCCAGATGATGCATCAGAATCAGCATGTAAAAAGGGTCAACCATTGAATATAAACTTCCTCCAAAATGTGTACCGACAATATTTTGGTTTTTACGCGTCAGGGGCATTTTGACGCGGATAAAGTAGTTATTCAGGTCGATTTGATCAATCTCAATGCCGGCACCCCGGTAGGGAGAGTAGCGATTGATCATAAACTTGGACACCATGGGTATGGTCTGAAGATGTCTTAAAATATTCATAAGGGTCAATTGTTTTTATATGATGATTATTCATACTAAATAACTATCACTAATCTGGCATTGATGGCAATGCCCAATCCGACTAAAAACATGGTCAATTAAAACAACAAGGACATCGCAATGCATCCTCAGATTTCGACTGTACGCACCACGGATCAACAGACCTTATGCTGTAAAGCATGGGGGCATTCAGAATTACCAGCGTTGGTACTGGTACACGGCTATCCTGATAATCAGGAAGTGTGGGAGCCGATTATACAAGAACTGATTCAGCACTTTTATATTGTGACCTATGACGTGCGAGGCGCCGGACAGTCGAGTGTTCCCAAAAAAATCCGGGATTATCGAATGGCGCAATTGTCTCTGGATCTGGAGGCGGTAGTAGATCAGGTTTTAGAAGGGCGACCTTTTCATTTGGCTGCCCATGATTGGGGGTCATTGCAATCGTGGGAATCGGTGACAGATCCAAAATTTAAAGATCGGATTTTATCGTACACCACCATTTCGGGGCCGTGTCTGGATCATGCAGCACACTTGCTGGGCAGTGAACTGAAAAGCCAGCCGTTAAGTGTATTAAAAAAGCTATCAAAATCATGGTATATCGCGGCGTTTCATCTGCCATTTCTGGCACCGTCGGTGTGGCATTTCTTTACCCCACAGAAATGGGGAAAAGTGCTGAGTAGGTTAGAACGCAAGCAAGATTTACCACTCAATCCGAATATTGCACGTGATGGCAAATATGGCATTAACTTATACCGTGCCAATTTTATTCCTGCAATGCGTCATCCGCGCAAGCGTTTTGCGCAGTGTCCTGTACAGGCCTTGGTACTTAAGCATGATGCATTTGTCAGCCCTGAATATATTTTAAACGAAATGCCAAACTGGGTTGATCAGTTTGAGTATCAGGAAATTAACGGCAATCATTGGGCCGTGTTGAGCCAGCCGAAATTAGTCGCCGGCCATATTGCACGCTTTGCCCAGCAGCATCATGATGAAAACACCCTGTAAAAGCCCATGAGTATTCCGACAAGATAAACGACAGTCACAGCCCATGCATGGCATGAATCTGCTAAAATATCGCCTTTTATTTTACCTGACCTTGATTCATGAATGCTGTTGTTATTGCGATTGCCGTGATGTTTATCTTGTCACTGGCACGAGTCTCTGTTGTTTTAACGTTGGTGATTTCTGCTGTTGTGGGGGGATTGGTCGCAGGTTTAAGCTTATCCGATACGGTTCAGGCTTTTAATGCTGGACTAGGCGATGGTGCCGAAGTGGCGCTTGCCTATGCGGTTTTGGGTGCATTTGCCTTGGCATTGTCCAAATCTGGATTACCAGATTTGCTGGCGCATAAACTGATCGGTTTACTGGGGATGGAAGCCAGCAAAAAGCGCGAGAAAAAAGTGAAGTATTTATTGCTGAGTATTTTACTGATTGCCGCGATTTTTTCACAAAACCTGATTCCGGTCCATATTGCCTTTATTCCGGTGTTGGTGCCGCCTTTATTGCAGGTCATGAACCATCTGAAGCTGGATCGTCGTGCTGCGGCATGCGTACTCACACTGGGCTTGGTCGGAACCTATATTTTCTTGCCTGTGGGTTTTGGTGCCATCTTTCTTGAACAGATCCTGATGGGGAACATCAATAAAATTGGCGCACAGTACGGCTTGCATGTCGAACGCTGGATGATGCCGATGGGAATGGCCATTCCGGTTATGGGCATGGTTCTGGGAACACTGGTGGCAGTATTTATCAGCTACCGTAAGCCACGCCATTATCAAGATCGTGCCGTCGCCCGCGTGACCACAATTGACCTAGATAAACCACTTCGTGCCGAAGCGCATGTCACGCATTCTCTTGCCGAAGATGCAGAAGAACTCAAGCAAGAAGCACAGCACGTGCCGTATATTTCCAAGAAAACCCTATTCATGGCGATTTTAGCCATCGCGCTGACCTTGGTTGCGCAGCTGTATTCGGGATCGATGATTTTAGGCGGATTGGTCGGTTTTGCCGTGTTGTCTACCGCGGGCATATTCAAATGGCAAGATGCCGATGATGTGTTTGTGCAAGGGATGCGGATGATGGCATTGGTTGGCTTTATCATGATCTCGGCTGCCGGCTTTGCTTCGGTGATGACCCATACCGGTGATATCAACCAGTTGGTCAACGGCGTAGTGCATCTGATTGGTAATAATCATGCTTTGGCTGCATTTCTCATGCTGTTTATCGGTCTGTTTGTCACGATTGGGATTGGTTCATCGTTCTCAAGTGTACCTGTACTGGCTGTGATTTATGTACCTCTCTGTGTACAGTTTGGTTTTTCACCACTTGCGACCATTGCACTGATTGGAACTGCTGCGGCATTGGGTGATGCGGGATCACCTGCATCTGACTCAACCTTGGGCCCAACGGCAGGACTGGGGGTCGACGGTCAGCATGACCATATTTGGGACACTGTGATTCCAACATTTATTCACTTTAATATTCCTTTACTGATTTTTGGCTGGATTGCAGCCATGGTACTTTAATTTATTTATTAACGCGTGAATATAAATCAGTACTTCCTGATTTATGTTCATGCGAAGTTTAATTTAACAACAAATAAAACCTGATTAAAAAGGTTGGAATAAATAAAAAATCAGATTAAATTAATCGGAATTAAATCCCGATTAAAATAATAAGAATTAAAAATAAAACCAAGTATTTTTGTATGAATTAAAATAATTTTATTATTAATCATTAGTTTAAAAATAATATTAAAATATATTAATTCTCTATATTGCATTTAAATAAAATCAATGTTTATTATTATAAAAGAGATAGGGGATAATCATGTTTCTTAGAGTTTTTGTTTTATCTTTGCTAGGTATTTCAGCGTCAGTATTTGCTGGCGAATGGCAAGTTAAAGTGGGTGCAAGTGTTTTGGCACCTTCAAGTGATCATAATACGATGGCCGATGGTGCTGTCACTGAAGCGAAAGCCGATCATGCATTTAGTTTTACACCATCAATCGAATATTTTTTTGCCAATCGCAATATTTCTTCCGAGCTTTTATTGGCGACGCCCTTTAAACATAATGTATTGGCACGTGTCGCGGGTGGAGCGCCTGAAACGATTGCGAGCTTTAAACAGTTGCCACCTACACTCACGGTGAAATATCACTTTAAAAATTCTACTGGATTTACGCCATATGTCGGCGTAGGTGCAACCGCACTATTGGCATGGGATGAACAGACCAAAGGTTCACTGGCAGGAACTTCATTAAAGGCAGAACGCGCCTATGGGTTTACTGGTCAAGTCGGGTTTAATTTCCAGCCGGCCGATGCAAAACATTGGGGTGTTTTTGCCGATGTGCGTTACGCTGATATTGGTTCTGATTTGAAATGGAATGGTGAAAAAATTGGAACACTTGAAGTTAATCCGTGGGTATATAGCGTAGGTTACAGCTATAAGTTTTAATTTAAGTATCAACCATAGCGCAAAATAATAAAAACCATCATAAAAATAACAAGAGAGATAACGGCAATTAAAGGTCTTATTGGAGAGCATAAGACCTTTTTATTTTTTTATACTGAGATACACAGTGTCACATTTTGTGTTGAAACTTTACCCAATACCACATTTGAATTTTTTAAGCTAAGTATATAAAGCCTTAAAATGAGAATTAAAATATGCGTCGTTCAGCTTTTATCATGTTCACGTGGTGTGGTTTGATGTTTGCGGGTGCGGCTTCTGCTGCAAGTTTTCCCTGTGAAAAAGCCCAGCTTCGCTCGGAGAAAACCATTTGCCAGACTCGCTCACTCAATGATGCCGATGTAAAAATGGCCACCACCTACGCAATTGTATTGCATGCATTGCCTATGGGAGGGCGTGATGCCGAAAAAGGCATGCAGTATCAATGGCTCAAACAGCGCAATACTTGCGGTTCAAACACGGGCTGTTTAAGTCGAAGCTACGCATCGCGTCAGCAACACCTCGATGACATCATTCAAAATCGTGTTTTGAGTCATGGACCATTCTAATTGATCAAAAAATCTTTAGGATTACCATTGAAAATTCATCTAGGCACTCCAATACATAGCACATTACATAACAACATGTTGTGATCTATTAAGGAGTGTCCTATGAGTGAGCAAACGAGCACATCACAAAATTATAGCTTTCAAGCCGAAGTTGCACAGTTACTGCATCTGGTGACCCACTCACTGTATTCGAATCCTGAAATTTTCTTACGTGAGTTGATTTCCAATGCGTCCGATGCTTGCGACAAACTGCGTTTTGAAGGCATCAATCATCCGGAATATTATGAAAACGATTCGGCACTGCGTGTGCGCGTGCGTCTGGATAAAGACAACCGCACCTTAACTATCAGTGACAACGGCATTGGCTTGAGCCAGCAAGAAGCGATTGACAACTTGGGTACGATTGCTAAATCGGGAACCAAAGACTTTATGTCTAAGCTAACCGGCGATCAAAAATCTGATGCACAATTGATTGGTCAGTTTGGTGTTGGGTTTTACTCAGGCTTTATTGTGGCCGACAAAATTACGGTAGAGTCGCGTCGTGCCGGGTCGGATGCACAAGACGGTGTGCGCTGGATTAGCGGCGGAACGGGTGAATTTGAAGTACAGCAAATCACCAAGGATTCACGTGGAACCGACATCATTTTGCATTTGCGTGACGATGCACTGGACTATTTAGAATCTTGGAAAGTTAAGCAGATTATTAATAAATACTCTGACCACATCAGCTTGCCAATCGAGATGCAAAAAGAAGTATGGCAACAAGAAGTATGGCAACAAGAAGAAGCTGCTGAGGGAGAAGAAGCGAAACCGGGTCAGTATGTGAAGACTGACGAATGGGAAGCCATTAACTCGGCGAGCGCATTATGGACACGCAGTAAAAGCGAGATCACTGACGAGCAGTACATCGAGTTTTATAAAAATGCAACGCATGATTTTGAAGCACCGCTTGCATGGACACATAACCGCGTAGAAGGCAATACTGAGTACACTCAGTTGCTGTATATTCCGGCCAAAGCCTCACAAGATATTTTTACCCGTGAAGCCAAAGCAGGCATTAAGCTGTATGTGAAGCGCGTCTTTATTATGGACGATGCGGATAACCTGATTCCAAACTACTTACGTTTCGTTAAAGGTGTGATCGACAGTGCCGATTTACCACTGAACGTGAGCCGTGAGCTGTTACAAGAAAGTCGTGATGTCAAAACCATCCGTGAAGGCAACACGCGCCGTATTTTGAATGTGTTGGATGGTTTGGCGAAGTCTGAAGATGAGAAAGATCAGGAAAAATTCAAGACCTTTTATGCCGAATTCGGTTCTGTACTCAAAGAAGGCTTGGGTGAAGACTTTAGCAACCGTGAACGTATTTTAAAGCTTTTGCGTTATGCAACTTCGACTAACGATGAGATCAGCACCTCGTTTGCCGACTATAAAGCGCGTATGAAAGAGGGCCAAAAAGCCATCTACTATGTTACGGCAGAGAGTTTAAATGCAGCCAAACATTCTCCACAGCTTGAGTTGTTTAAGAAAAAAGGCATTGAAGTCTTGTTGATGTCGGAGCGTGTGGATGAATGGGCAATGAACTTTGTGCATGAGTTTGACGGTGTGGCACTGCAAAACGTGTCGAAAGGTGCGGTTGATCTGGGCGATCTGCAAGATGCCGAAGAGAAAAAAGCACTTGAAGAAGCTGCCGAACAATTCAAGCCAGTGGTCGATAAATTATCGGATTCACTCAAGGCAAAAACCAAAGAAGTGCGCGTGACTACACGTCTGGTCGATTCGCCTGCTTGCTTGGTGACCAGTGACGGTGAACTTTCACCTCAGTTGGTTCGTATGCTGAAACAAGCAGGGCAGCCTGTACCTGAAAGCAAGCCAATTTTAGAAATCAATCCAGCGCATCCATTGGTACAAAAGCTCGAACATGCAGCGCAGTTCGATGATCTGGCCAATGTCATCTTTGATCAAGCCGTGATTGCTGAAGGTGGTTTGCCGGAAGATCCAGCCGCTTATGTAAAACGTATCAACAGTTTGCTGCTAAGCTAACAGTAAAGCCCCGATTTCGTATCGGGGCTTTTTAAAATTGTGGATAACGTCAAACTTATCCACAATTCTCATCGATACTAAAAATTGGCCTCAAAACTCATTTGATAACTAAAGTGATAGCCATTTTGATCGGTCAGATCATCGGTATAATTCAGATCATTTTGCATAAATAACCAGTTACGCCATAACGGGCGTCGCCAAGACAAATAAGGGCCCCATTGGCTCAGAAGTACATCTTTCTTCTGTTTTTCATAAATTCCTGAGGTTAATACACCATAGGTCACTTTATCTTTACCGCTTAAACTGAGCTGATGAAAGGTGGTATTACGCCATGTAAAATCTTCATCCTGTGTTTTGGTCACATTAAACTGGCTGGCAAATAGCGTGCTGTCGCTCAATTTTTGTTTGAGATTCAGATTGGTTTCACTGTAATTTTTACTGCTCGAACCGTAGCGGAATACTTGCTCGGTATCTAAATCTAAATGATGCATCAATACCCATTTCTTTTTAGCCAGAAACTGGACATAGACATCTGAACTTGAATTTGCACCCAAATCGAGATCATTGGAAAAAGGCAATAGGCTTGAAAGTGTCGACCAACTGGCTGAAAAAGGGTTGGGTGCAGTCGACTCGGCCCGATGTGTTTTTGAGTTCTTTTTGGTTTTGCCAAAGCGTTTGACGGGCGGCGCATAATGCTGCTGCGTGCGTTGCCATAATGAATCTTGTCCAAAGACTTCAAGTAAACGTTGATTTAAAACTTGAGGATCTTCAAGAGACGATGCAACCTCAGACACTGATGCGTTGCTTTCGGTTTCGCAGTGCTGATCAGAAGACCTGACCAAAAGATACTTTAAAGACGAACCATTACTCAGCAATTGCATGCCGTAGTAAATGCTGAGCATGCCCATTGTGATAAAACTTAAAGAGATCACATGCCGTTGAGTCATCGTTTAAAAAAACATAAATCATGAACGGCACACTATAGGCAATCAAGCTTAATAAATGCTTTAAGCTCAGACCATTACTCAGCTATATCACTGCCAAATTAAACCGTATTTGGCAGCCAGTACATCGACTTAAAAAATAGCTTCCAAACGTACAAAGGTACTCAGATAATGACTACGATCTTCACGATGATCATTGAGATAATTGAGATCACCTTGCACATAAAACCACTCCCGCCACACGGGTTGACGCCATGACATAAACGGCCCCCAGCTATTGAGGCGTAAATCGTTGTCGTTATAATAGCCGCCCATATAAATGCCATAGTTAAAGCGCTGATTGGCAAAAAACTGATGCTGACGAAACAGACGGTTGTCCCACCACCAGTCATCTTCTTGTTCATCGGCATGTGTCAGGCTAAATTGATTCGACAAAAAAGCTTCGTTTGGGCGAGCATGGGTGAGTTCTAAGTTGGTTCGGAAATAGTTTTTGCTGTCAATACCGTAGCGATAGATTTGTTCGGCATAAAATGAAAAATCATTACGTAATACCCACGCGCGTTTGGCTTTAAGTCTGACATAAATGTCATCGCCTGAGCGAATCCCTAAATCTGCATCGGTTTCAAAGGGCAGCTTTTTCGCAAAATCTGACCAGCGCAGAGCAATGGAACTGTTGTTGTCTCTGGTCTGGCGGGTATCGAGGCGCTTGTTATCGGCATTGGGTTCGATGTTGGTATTGGCAATGTTATTTTCAAACTCGTTATCGAGCGACTCATCCCCAAACACCACACTAAAGCGACGTTCTAAAGTGGGAAGCTTAATTTTACCTCGAATACGTGGTTTGACTTCAAAACCGTTATATTTATCCCAGTAATTATCCAGCATCACACGTAGCGTGGCATTAGCGGGTTTATTGGGGTCGATATCACCAAACCAATCATCAATTTTAACTGAAGTATGATCAGCCCAATCGCGAATTTGTTTTTGCTTACGATCCACCCAGGTTTTGTTTTCGGTTTCGTTCACTGACGGCACCATGACCTGATCGGATTCCTTCGGCAGCATGGTCGGCATGGCATCTACCCATGCCGGAATATAATCCAGAAGATTCTTTTCATTACTTTGATTTAATTGCCGAAGTTCGACTGGATAGGCCACTGAGGTGGGAGGAGTGTCTGGATTACTAGGTAAAACCAAGTCAGCGCTGGCTGTGCTGGTTACGGTACTTTCAGCCCAAGCAGATGGAAGGCCGGCACCAATCAAACACGTTGAAACCGCCCCGAAAATCCATGCTTTTTGTTGTGTTTTCATCATGTATCAAATCGTTATTATCAAACTTATACTGGTCACTGTTGTTGATTTGGCATGTAAAATCAAGACCATCAACAAAATAAAATAAATTTAATAACATAAGCCTCTTTAACTCAAGCATGATTCAGGCTTTAATCAAAAGGTTGCTTGATACACATAGAAAAATGCCCCTCATTTGAAGGGCATATTGATCATGAAATAAATATGATGATTGAGCACAATCATTGATTATGATTAAGCTGTTTTAGCACAGCGTCGAGAATAGAGTTTACCTGCAACTCCCCCAATCAGGGCACCGCTAAATGTACCAAATACTGGCAGGACACTGCCTGCAACAGCACCAATCACAGCACCTTTAACCGTTGGAGAAAAGCGAGATTTTTTCTTCGCTACAGGTTGCTCCGGTTGATCAGATGGTTCAACAGAATTAAGTGGGCGTGCTGTGTCTTGATTCTCTAATGTCGTCATTGTTTATCCCTCTTGTTTAAAATACAGATTTGATTCGATATCGCGCCAAAGCGAACGAATCATATTGCTTAAACATTCATCTAAACACAAAAGCAGGGTGTGCGTGTGGTGAACATGTTAAGTTCGCAAGGGCTTCAGTTAAAAATGACAATGTTTGATTACAACAGCAGATCTCTTGGTAATTCACGTTAAGCTATGTAATAAAAATGCAATAAAAAAGCCTTCTAATCCCTAGAAGGCTTTTTTAAGAAAAAGTTCTCAATTATCGAGAGCAAAATAAGAAACTACAGCGCATGAATACAATAAATTCAAGAGTTGTATATTAAAAAGAAAGTTCTGCCATGTATAGTCATATTTTTGCAACGCTGCATTGCAGTTTTGCTTAATAATTGTTCAATAATCGTGAAATGTGCTACACCACAAATTTGATTAGTGATTTGTATCGCATTTTTCATCTGAGCAGGTATTGGCATCTGTTGGCGATTGCTGTTCAATTTGTGCCAAGCTCTGATTGAGAACTTGCAGAAAAACTTCACGCGGCTGTGCACCTGAAAGTGCAAATTTTTGATCGAACACAAAAAAAGGGACACCTGAAATATTCAGTTGCTCATGCGCGATTTTCTCATCGTGACGAACAAAGTCAGCCAACTCGTCACTTTGCAGTACGTATTCGACCTCGGCATGATCTAAGCCAATCCGTGATGCAATCTCTTCAACCACTTCGCGTTCGCCGATCGCTAAACCTTCGGTCATGTAAGCGTGAAAAAAGGCTTCCTTGGCCTGATTGCCCAAGCCTTTGCTTTGCGCAAGGTGAATGATGCGATGCGCATCGAAGCTGTTGCCAGAGTTGGCTTTTTGCCATTGAAAATCAATCCCTTCCTCGGCTGCCATTTGCGCAATGTTTTGCTGCATCTGTTGCATCTCCTCGACACTTCGACCGTATTTTTTGGCCAAGCGTTCGGTATTTGAGGTGTCGTGATGTGCGGGTGCATCTGGATCAAGCTCAAAACTATGCCAGTGAATGTCCAGTTCCACTCCAGCTTCGGCAGCCACATGCTCAAGGCGTTTTTTACCAATATAACAAAATGGGCAGACCACATCGGACCAAATATCTACGCGCATAGTAACATCTCAAAAAATCACAGATTCTCCATCATAAGCATGAAATAATCAGAGATAAAGGCATAAAGATGTAATTGCCTGTTGCGTCGTATGCAATACACCCATTTTATGAAATGATCACGTATCAATAACAACAGCGAGCAATCAACAACAACAAGATAAAGGAGAGGAGTATGCGCCGTTTTCAGATCATCATCGCAATCCTGATTGTGATCCTGTCCCTTGGTTTTTTTTCTTATCACTATATTCAACAGCAACAGCTCAAAGACACCAGTCAGATGTTTGATCAGGTCATGTCTGAAAAAATGGCGCTGCTTTATGATCAGGCACAAGACTGGTCTAAACCTGTACAACTGGATATTCATGATCGCCGATTGGCGGGAAATTATAAAAAGATTTCCGAGTTTTTACTGAATTATTGGGTACAAAACATCAATGCACGTAATGCTTATTTACGTGCCCTCAAGGCAGCCCAGTGGGATACCTTTTTAGATGTGACACGGCTTGAGCAAGATCAGAAACAGCAGTATGCGCAAACACAAAAGATGCTCAATGATGTTCGGCAGGCATCCGTGCTGTATCAAAATCAATATGAACAGATTCATCAAGCTTTTCTGGCCGAGGCCAAAACCTTGTCGGTAGAGCCAGATATGCGGATTTTGCTGGAAAAGAAACTTGGCAGTAACCAGAAAGTCGATCAGGATCATGCCATTTTCTTGCTGGAAATGCAGATTCTAGATAAAGCCGATGCCATGTTTGCCATTTTAAAAACCCATGCATGGGAACGAAACGGCAAAAAAATTCTGTTTCGAGACACCGCGCAGGTGAAGGCGTTTAATCAGTTATATCAGGATGTATTACGCCTCAATGCCAAAATTGAAAGTATTAAAAAGCGCAATATGGCTGCGCTTGATCAGCAGTTAAAAGATGCAACTTGATTGAGTTAAGGAGCAGCTCATGCAACATGTATATGTACTTCATGGTTACTCTGCCTCACCAGAGGATCATTGGTTTCAAGATATTAAAAATCAGTTAAATGGTGATCAGACACAAGTCACCTTAATTCACTTTCCAGATTCAGCTTATCCAGATGTAAAGGCATGGCAAGGCACGCTTGACCATCACATCCCCAAAATTGATGACACTACATTCTTTGTCGCGCATAGTTTGGGGGTTATCAGTCTGTTGCATTTTTTTCATCGGCACCAAATACAGTATTTGGGAGGAATGTTGCTAGTTTCTGGCTTTCGAGAAGCTTTACCCGCATTACCAGAACTAGATGATTATATTGCGCAGAGTCAACAGATTCCGCAAACTCTTCAACTCAGGGCTGGCGCCTATATGTATTTGTCGGATCATGATGCTTATGTCCCTCCAGAATGGAGTATTCGCTTGGCGCTGGAGCTGAATATACCATATGAACAAATTGCACACGCGGGACATTTTCTGGCAGAAGATGGTTACACTACGTTTCCAGCATTGGTCAAACGCTTACATGATATGCTACGGGCATAAAAAACCCCGCAATTTGCGGGGTTTTTCTTTTATTTGAAAGTCATATTAAACACGTTCGATAATGGTCGCGATGCCTTGGCCCAAACCGATACACATGGTGGCAAGACCAATTTGCGTGTCTTGTTGTTCCATCACATTCAGTAGGGTAGTGGTAATACGCGCACCCGAGCAGCCTAAAGGATGGCCCAGTGCAATCGCGCCGCCGTTTAAGTTGATGATGTCTTGCTTTTCATACACACCCAAACCTTTCATGACCGATAGACCCTGAGCAGCAAAAGCTTCGTTCAATTCGATGGTCTGAATATCTGCCATGCTCAAGCCCGCACGTTTGAGTGCTTTTTGAGTGGCTGGCACAGGGCCATAACCCATGATTGCTGCGTCACAGCCAGCAACCGCCATTGAGCGAATCACGGCACGCGGTTTTAAGCCGAGGGCTTGCGCACGTTCTGCCGACATCAAGAGCATCGCAGAGGCACCATCAGACAATGCAGATGATGTGGCTGCTGTTACGGTGCCGCCTTTCGGATCGAACACAGGACGCAACGCCTTAAATGCCTCTAAGTTGGCATCTGGACGAATCACTTCATCGATGTCGCAAAGGATTTTAAAGCCATTGGCATCGTGGCCTTCAACACCCACAATTTCATGTTTAAAACGACCTTCTTGCGTCGCAGCCCAAGCACGGCGATGTGACTCTACACCAAACGCATCTTGCTCTTCACGGGTAATACCGTTCATGCGTCCGAGCATTTCTGCAGTTAAGCCCATCATGTTGGATGCTTTGGCATAGTGCTTCGAGGCTTCTGGGTTAAGATCGATACCATGCATCATGCCGACGTGGCCCATGTGCTCGACACCCCCAATGATAAAGATATCACCTTGGTTGGTGGCAATTTGCGCCGCCGCAGTATGAATTGCCTGCATCGATGAACCGCACAAACGGTTGACGGTTTGCCCTGCAACCGTTTTAGGCAAATCGGCCAATAGACCAATATTACGGGCAATGTTCATCCCTTGTTCGAGTGTCTGGTTCACACAGCCCCAGATCAAGTCTTCTACTTCATTGACATCAAATTGGTTACGTGCAACCAGCGCACGTACCAATTCTGCAGATAGGCTGTCGGCACGTACATTTCGGAACATCCCGTTTTTAGATTTGCCCATGGCAGAACGAACACCATCAACAATCACAACGTCACGTGGATTTAAAGTAGTCATTCACGTTGCTCCCTTAACCGTAAAATTTCTTGTTGTTTTCAGCCATATCGCGCAGCATTTGCGGTGCTTCGTACGCTTTGCCGAGATGTGCATATTTGTTGCAAAGCGCAACGTATTCTGGCACGCCAGTCTGATCGATATAGCGGCATGGGCCACCACGGAACGGCGGGAAGCCAATGCCCATAATCATGGCCATATCCGCTTCAGCAGGAGTGGCGACGATATTGTCTTCGAGGCAACGAACCGTTTCGTTACACAGTGCCAGCATCATGCGGTCAATGATTTCTTGCGGGTCAAACTCGTGTTTTTCACCTGTCACAACCGATGCAATCACTTCATAGGCGCTTGGGTCAACCGTTTTGGCTTTCTTACCTTTTTTGTCGAGTTCATACTTATAAAACCCGACATCATTCTTCTGGCCCAGACGTTTGGCTTCGTACATGGTCTGGATTGAACCTTTAAAGTCTGGTTTCATACGATCAGGGAAGCCTTCTGCCATTACTTCGGCGCCGTGCACACCCGTATCGATCCCCACCACATCCATCAGGTAAGCAGGGCCCATTGGCCAGCCAAATTTTTCCATAACTTTGTCGATTTGCTGGAAATCTGCACCGTCTTTAAGTAACAAATCAAATGCACCAAAGTACGGGAACAACACACGGTTGACCAAGAAACCCGGACAGTCATTCACCACGATTGGGGTTTTGCCCATTTTTTGTGCCAGAACAACGGTCGTTGCAACCGCTTCATCGGAGGTTTGTTCACCCCGGATGACTTCGACCAGTGGCATCATGTGCACCGGATTGAAAAAGTGCATACCGACAAAATTTTCCGGACGCTTTAACGCTTTGGCCAAACGTGTAATCGAAATGGTCGAGGTATTTGAGGCAAGAATGGTGTTATCACGGACTTTGGCTTCGGTGTCGGCCAGTACCGCTTCCTTGATTTTTGGATTTTCGGTCACCGCTTCAATCACGATATCGACGTCTTTAAACTCGTCGTAGCTCAAGCTTGGACGAATTCGCGCCAGTGTTTCGCCCATTTGAGCGGGCTTCATTTTTTTGCGTTCAACTTGTTTGGTTAACAGGTTGTTGGCTTCTGACATTCCAAGCGCGAGCTGAGGGTTCCCAATATCTTTCATGATAATTGGCGTGCCTTTGCTGGCAGCTTGATAGGCAATCCCGCCGCCCATAATCCCGGCGCCCAATACAGCAGCTTGATTAACAGGGTGCGCGCCTTTTTCGTGTTTTTTCGATACTTTCTTGATGATTTGGTCGTTGAGGAACAAACCAATCAGTGCTTCAGCTTGCGCAGTGACCGCAGCTTTGGCAAAGCCTTCTGCTTCAACCTTCAGCGCATCATCACGGCTGAGGCTTGCACCGGCCTGCAATGAATCAATCATGAGTTTAGGTGCAGGGTATTGCGCTGGATTGGCTTTGGCCAAAACGGCACCTTTCGCAGTATTAAACGCCATCATTTGTTCAAGCGGTGCCAGTTTAACTGGATCGATTTTTTCCTGACGCTTGGCTTTCCAGTCCAGACGTCCAGCGAGAGCTTGTTTCACCAGATCAATTGCAGCATCTTGTAATTTGTCGGCAGCGACCACGGCATCGACGGCACCATCTTTTAAAGCAGCAGCCGGTTTTTTCGGTGCGGCCATTGCAATCCATTCGACTGCATTGTCAATACCGATCAAACGGCTCAAACGCACGGTACCACCAAAGCCCGGGAAAATTCCCAGTTTGATTTCTGGTAAGCCGACCTGTGCGCTTTCAGACATCACACGGTAATCGCACACCAAGCACATTTCAAAGCCACCACCTAATGCCATGCCATTAATGGCAGCGACTTTAGGGATGTTTAGATCTTCAAAGCTGTTAAAAATCTCATGAACAGGTAAAGCCCACTCCACAATCGCGCTTTCGCCCTGTGCAAAGTTATCGCCAAATTCGGTAATGTCGGCACCCACAATAAAGGTCGATTTGCCGCTGGTGACGATCAAACCTTTTACTTCAGAATGGTTTTTAACTGCTTCGATGGCAGCTTTAAAATCGTCTAGGGTTGCACGGTTAAACTTGTTGACTGACTCACCTTGTAAGTCAAAGCGGAATTCTGCAATTCCGTCCTGAAGCATTTGGACGGTAATGGCATTGCCAGCGTGGATCATGCCTGATCTCCTTTATTCTGGAGGATTTATACGTTAATGTTGTGACGTGTATATTGCGTTATACAGTTAAAATACCTCGTCAATCTTACGATAACTATATCGAAAAAGAATCTAACAAGTTGTATCTAGTCGTGACGCAAGGGTCACCTATTTTTCACGGGTGATTTGGGTGAACATACTTAAAAACCCATACATATTCGTGTTGCGTAATTTTATCACTATGATTTATCTATTTTTTTATAAGTAATTTTGTACATTAAGCCTAGTCTTCACTCAAATTTAAAAGTTGTGTTTTTGTAATAAGACTGTCAATAAAGTCAATTCACCATTTTGAAGGGCTTTTTTTATGCCGGATTTTACCTTTATAAGGTCATTCATTCAGAGCAGGATACATTGGGTAGATGATCAAAACATAAGTTGTTAAAATACGCGCAATCTTTTTTGAGTGGGTCTTCATGATTAAGTGGATCATATTGGCGATTTTTGTGATATCAGCGTTGTATATCCAGCATCGCGGTAAAGTACGACATTCGTTTTATCGTCAGTTTTTCGACCATTCGACTTTACTTGCCCCGATTAATTTCTTGATGTACTTATTTTCAAAAGTGCCCAACCAGCCGTATATCGATACCCAACATTTTAAAGATTTAAAAGTGCTGGATGAAAACTGGGAAATGATTCGCGATGAAGCACAGGCCTTATATCAGCAAGGTGGCATCAAAGCATCGAGTACCTACAATGATTTAGGCTTTAACTCATTTTTTAAAACAGGCTGGAAGCGTTTTTATTTAAAATGGTACGACTCTGCGCATCCATCGGCGGCAGAACTGTGCCCAAAAACCACGGCGCTACTCAAAACCTTACCGACGATTAAAGCGGCCATGTTTACTGAACTGGCGCCAAACAGCCGTCTGGTACGCCATCGTGATCCCTATGCTGGCTCATTACGCTACCATTTAGGTTTGATCACGCCCAATGATGATCGTTGCTTTATCGATGTCGATGGACAGCGTTATTCATGGCGTGATGGTGAGAGCGTGGTGTTTGATGAAACCTATATTCATTATGCTGAAAATACCACAGACCAAAACCGGATTATTTTCTTTGCCGATGTCGAGCGCCCACTCAAAACCCGTCTCATGGAAAAATTTAACCACTGGTTTGGTAAAAACGTGATGACCGCAGCCAGCTCACCGAACGAAACGGGTGATAAGACGGGTGGCCTCAATAAAGCCTTTGGTTATGTTTATCAGATCCGAATCAAGGCCAAGGCACTCAAAGCCAAAAACCGCAAATTGTACTATGTGCTGAAATGGGCGCTGATGCTGGGTATTTTCTTCCTGATTTTCGTACGCCCTTATGTGTTTTAAGGGATAAAATCAAACGCCCTGCGGGGCGTTTTTTTTATTGAAGTACACACTTCAAGGCTGTTGTGTGAACCGCGTCGCGGGCTCAAGAAATTGTTACAACTATTAAAGTTCAATTCATAAAGTTTGGTTCTACAATGGCACCGTTTTGAAAAAGTGGTTCTTCGAAGTAGGTTTTTACAATGGCTCATGTTCATCACGCAGTCCACGTTCACCATGTGCAGGTGGCTGAAAAAAAAAGTGCGCATGTACATCATCACGCTCGCCCGCAGACGACGCATAAAAAATCTGCGTCGCATCATGCAGCACATAAAACGCAAAGTAGCCATTCAGGTACCACACATCGTAAAAGTCATAGTACGCATAGCGCAGGGCATCATAAAAAGCATGTCAGCCGCGATATCGATTTACATAAATTTTCCCATAAGCTTGAAAGTATTTCCGCGCGCCATAGCAAGAAAAAATGTGCACGCAATATCCGCATTGCCTTACAAACGGCAGGTGCTGATGTATCCAAACATCCTGTCGCTGCATCGGATTGGGGGCATACTTTAGAAAAAAACGGCTATAAAAAGATTAAACCGGCTTTTGGTCACCCGCAACCGGGCGATATTTATATCATTCAGCGTACAGGCGATCATGTTTATGGTCACATTGCCGGTTATACGGGCAATGGCTGGATTTCAGATTTTCGTCAAAAAAACTATGCGGTATATAAAGAAAAAGATTTGAAATACACGTATTACCGTCTTGAGTCTTAGATCAGTTTAAGCACGCGTTATGATCTGATTTACAGTGATAGCTTGAAAACAGCGTATGGAACCGTCACATTAACAGTCTGACCTTTAGCTAAGACCATGATTGTGAATTCAAACGCGCGTCCACATATTGAAAAACTGCTCGCCAACATGACCCAATTGCCTGGGGTGTATCGCATGTTGGGTAAAGACGGCGAACTGCTTTACGTGGGTAAAGCTAAAAATCTGAAAAACCGTGTCTCCAGCTATTTTGTCAAAACCATTGAGCACCCCAAAACGCAGGCATTGGTGGCACGTATTTATGATATCGAGACTTTGGTCACGCGTTCGGAAACCGAAGCGCTTCTGCTTGAACAAAATCTGATTAAACAGCATCGTCCGCCTTACAATATCATGCTGCGCGACGATAAATCCTATGTGTACATTTTTGTTTCGAGCGACAAACCGTATCCGCGGATTGCCAGTGGTCGTGGCAAAGGCAAACATCAAATCGGCAAGTTTTTTGGGCCTTACCCGAGTGCCTATAGTGCCCGCGATACATTACTGGTGTTACAAAAATTATTTAATGTACGCCAGTGCGAAAATAGCTATTTTGCACAGCGTAAACGGCCGTGTTTGCAGTATCAGATCAAGCGATGTTCGGCACCGTGTGTGGGGCTGATTTCACCTGAAGACTATAAACAAGATGTCGAAAACTCGATTCGGTTTTTACAAGGCGATACCAAAGAGCTGAATCAAGAGCTGATTGCCAAAATGGAAGAGGCAGCCGAGCAACTGGCATTTGAAAAGGCAGTATTTTATCGCGATCGACTGGGGTTGCTGCGTGAAGTGCAGGCACAGCAGGCGGTGTTTAAAATTAAAGGTGAGGCCGATATTTTGGCGATTGCCTTTCAGGCTGGCGTGACCTGTGTGCAAATCATGCACGTCCGCAATGGACGCATGCTTGGTGGAAAAAGTTATTTTCCGGATATGCTCAGTGATGATCTGGGGCAAATGCTCAGTGATTTTATGGCCAACTTTTACTTTCAGGTGGCCGATGAAATTCCGGTAGAATTAATTGTGAATATGGAGTTGCCGGATAAAAAAGAGCTGGAGCAGGCATTTCAGACCGAATTTGGTAAGAAAATCCAGATCAAGCACAAGGTGCGTGAAACCCGAGCTGAATGGCAAGAACTGGCTGTGATGAATGTGCAGCATGCCATTAAAGGCCAGCTCAGTAATCATTTAGAGCTGAATGAGCGCTTTTATCAGCTTGAACAGGTGGTTGGGCGTCCGATTGATCGAATTGAATGTTTTGATATTAGCCATACCATGGGCGAAGCGACGATTGCCTCATGTGTGGTCTTCGATCAAGGCGGTGCACGTAAACGCGATTATCGTCAGTTTTCCATTGAAGATATTACCGCTGGTGATGACTATGCGGCCATGCGTCAGGCGCTCACGCGGCGCTATAAAAAGAATTTGTTGCCCGATTTATTGCTGATTGATGGGGGGAAGGGACAGTTACATATGGCCATGGAAGTGATGCAGCAGTTGGGGCTAGATGCTTTTATGATTGGCGTTTCAAAAGGCGAGGGGCGTAAACCTGGTCTGGAAACCCTGCATTTTACCGATGGCAGCAAAATTCAACTTCCTGAAGACCATAAAGCACTGCATTTGATTCAGCAGGTGCGTGATGAAGCGCACCGCTTTGCGATTACGCGCCATCGCGCCAAACGTGATAAGCGACGCGCATCGTCGGTACTTGAAGCCATTCCGGGCTTAGGGCCGAAGCGCCGTCGTGATTTGCTCACGCATTTTGGCGGCATTCAGGGTGTACTCAAGGCCTCTGAAAAAGAACTCACCTTGGTTCCGGGGCTGGGTCCATCTATGGCCCGTACCATTTATAAGATTTTGCACGAGTAAATTGACCAAAAGCATCAGTGACTCTTGGGTCATCTCCCATTTTAGTTTGTTTAAAATCGGTCACAATAGCAGCGAAGAAAAAACAAGAGTGAACTTATGTTGCTAAACGATGCATCACCACAAGTGAATCACCGCAAGGATATTCAGATTTCATCGGGCTGGTCGCAGGGACGTACCATCTACGGTGGACTGGTTGCCGGTCTATTAATGCAAAATGCACTGGATGTGGTTGCCAATCCACATCAACAAGTTTTAAGTTGCAGTGTAACCTTCGTCGGGCCAGTGAAGGAGGGTGCGGCACAGTTAACTGCCGAGATCTTGCGTAAGGGAAAGTCGGTCACGACCATTGAAGTACGACTGTGGCAGGCAGGTGCGGTTCAAAGTATTTTGCTGGCAAGTTTTGGCGAGCCGCGTTCGTCTGAAATTGTGGTGCATCAGTTACCAGAAGCTCCCGATTATTTGTTGCCAGCGCAACTCTCACGAATGCCTTACGTGCCCTTAATGCCCGAATGCTATCAGCAGTTTGATTTACGCTGGGCCGAAGGGCATTATCCGATTAGCAATAAACTGCCCGATTTTGGTGGATGGTGCCGATTTGACCCTGAGCTACATGCTGAAGGTGCATTTAATGTGGCCGACTTATTGATTTTAATGGATATCTGGCCACCAGGGGTATTGCCGATGTTTCAGCAAATTGCACCGGCTAGCTCGCTGACTTGGCACTTAAGTTTTGTTCGCCCGATTGAATATGCTTTACATGACTGGTTTAAATATAAAGTGGTGACGCAGCACGCCGCGTTTGGTTATGCCACCGAATATGCGCACTTGTGGGATGCACAAAATCGGTTAATTGCGATATCTAGACAGACCGTTACTGTCTTTGCGTAGTCGACACTGTGACACATTTCGTATAAAGTTGGCGGTAGTTAAACATGCATGAAACCTTAATTTGCCATATTGGCATGATCTAATGAGGGGCCTCACAGGCGGTGTCTATGACAACAGGTCGAATCCTGAATATCCCAAATATTTTAACACTTGCTCGAATCGCCCTAATCCCGGTATTTTTGATGTTGGCCTATTGGCCACCAGCCATTGGGGTGAATTTTCATGAGGGGAGTTTTTTACGGCATATCGTGCTGACCGCGATTTTTATTTTGGCGGCAGTGACCGACTGGTTCGACGGCTATTTGGCGCGCGCGCTGAATCAGACTTCGGCGTTTGGTCGTTTTCTGGATCCGGTGGCAGACAAGCTCATGGTGGCATCGGCGCTGATTGTTCTGGTGCAATGGCAACCTACCATTTCTATGGCCTTTGCAGCGATTGTCATCATTTCCAGAGAGATTACCGTATCGGCACTACGTGAATGGATGGCCGAGCTAGGCGCCAGAACCAATGTTGCAGTGTCGACGGTAGGGAAATATAAAACAGCGTTTCAAATGATTGCGATCAGTGTATTTCTGCTCAACTGGAAGCCACTAGATTTACTGGCGTATGCCTTGCTTTATACCGCGGTTATCCTGACTTTATGGTCGATGTTTATTTATCTGCGTGCCGCATGGCCGTATCTGAAACAGCCTTAAATTAAAGACCTTTCTTCGTGAAAGGTTTTTTTATGGCCAAGTGCAAGAATCGGGTCGATTGCTTGCACCAAGCTGGGATAAAGTACTTCAAGAGCAGGAGAAGAGTGCGATGAAAACTTTATCGACAGCGCAGTTTACGGTGATTGCCGAGGTGATTGCGTATTTATATAGCCATGCATCACAACAGCCCAGCCTCGAAGAAGCTGCCGCTCAGGTTGGCTGGAGTAGCAGTTATTTGCAGCGCCAGTTTCAGGCATGGGTTGGCATTAGCCCCAAAAAATTTATTCAGTACATCAGTGTGCAACATGCCAAAGCCTTGCTCTCACAACAGCATTCGGTGCTCGAAACTGCCCTAGAGACTGGATTATCCGGTACTGGTCGCCTGCATGATTTATTTGTGCATCTTGAAGGTGTATCTCCAGGAGAGTTTAAGCAACTAGGTCATAACATCGAGATTGATTACTCTTACGAAGCGACGCCCTTTGGCGATATTTTTATTGCCAGTAGTGCGCGTGGAGTTTGTTCTGTCCAGTTTGTACTCAATGAGCAATCAGCGTGTCCACTCACAACCTTGGCACAGCAATATCCATACGCGCGTTTTCAAGCCCATTCGCGCCACTGGCACACACAAATCGCACAGTGGATTTGTGGTGATTTAAGCGTGAGCCTGTCTCAGAAAATTCCGCTGCGTTTACGTGGTACGCCTTTTCAGCTGAAAGTATGGGAAGCGCTCCTGAAGATTCCAGCAGGGCAACTTTACAGCTATCAGCAAGTGGCTGAACATATGGGACAACCTTCGGCCGTTCGGGCCGTGGCCAGTGCAATTGCTAAAAATCCAATTGCTTATCTGATTCCCTGCCATCGGGTGATTCGCGCGTCGGGCGTTGTCGGGGAGTACCACTGGCACACATCACGTAAATTAGCATTGCTATCTACAGAGCTTGCAATGGTGAGATGACACATGACCTTGGATTTATTCGCTCCTGAGCCGCGGCAGAATATATTGCCTTACGATGGTGATGTACAAGACTACGGGTGTATTTTTAGCCCTGATGAAGCCGACGCTTATTTTCAGTATTTGTTACAGCACTTACACTGGCGTCATGATGAAGCCAAGCTGTATGGAAAGCACTTTGTGACCGCAAGACAGGTGGCGTGGTATGGTGATCGACACTATCGCTACAGCTACTCGGGCGTGATTCGAGATGCATTGACTTGGGACCCTGAACTCCTAAAACTCAAGTATCACCTTGAGCAGTTGCTGTCAGAGCGCTTTAATTCGTGCTTGGCCAATCGTTATGAAGAAGGCACACAGGGAATGGCATGGCACAGTGATGGCGATATGTCGCTGGCCAAAGAAACCACCATTGCATCACTGAGTTTTGGTGCAACACGGAAATTTTGTTTCCGGCATATGCAGAGCAAGGAAAAAGTCGAGTTGCATTTGCAATCGGGGCAATTGATCGTGATGCGGGGGCAAACCCAGCAGCACTGGCAACATGCGCTCATGAAATCACAAAAAGTTATACAGCCACGAATCAACCTGACTTTTCGCCAGTTTCTGCTTTAAAGGGTTAGATCACTGTAGATGATGACAGTCGCTTAGGTGTGTTCAATTTGAGACAAAGCCAAAAATTTCTGCTCAATTTGAACTGCGTTGGTTTGCAAAATCTCAATCAGTTTTTCGATATTGATAAATTCAAAGCGATTTTTGGAGGCCACCAAGGTCAGCGCCATGGGCGATTCTTTGCTGTTGGCAAATTTGATCGGAACTGAAAGCCCGGTTACCAACGGATTGAGCTCGCCGTGAGAAATATAATAGCCATCTTTTTTGATTTTTTTCATACGCTGTAAGAAACCTTCTTCGTCATGGGCAAAATCGACATCGGCCAACTGGCTAGAAAAGCGCTGATAGTAATCTTGAATCTGGCGTTTACTGAGCTGCGCCATAATGACTTTAGGTGAAGACCCCATATAGACCGGGCGTGGACAGCCACGACCATAAGACAGTAAGTCGGCGTTTCGAAACACTTCGTGATGGACATCGATACAATAATCACGGTTCAAGTGGGTCAGTAAGCAGCACAGTTCGGTTCGTTCGGCAATTTCGCGCATAAATGGGCTGCTGATTTGTACAATCGGGTCGGTGGTACGCGAAATATAATCCATGACCGCAATTTTAGGGCCCAGCGTATAGTCACCTGAAGTACCACTGATGCGCTGTAAAATTTCGCTCGACACCAACTCCTTTAAATAGCGATAACCCGTCGGTTTTGACAAGCCCAGCTCATCACAAATCGTATCGACATTAATGACGGGACGATGAACCGAAAATAAGTCGAGAACTGTCAATATCTTACCAAAACTTGAAAGCGCCATGATGAACTACTTCACTAAATCATACTGAGGAAACGAACCGAAGATTCTTTATAACAAATTGCCTATCATCTTGCAGCGATATTTCACTGAGAGGATTAAATTATCCAAAATTGAACTAAAAAAGTGCAATAAAAATATATTAATTATCATAATAAGATATTTTGTTGACGTATTATGTTTTTTTTGAAACAATATTTGAACCAAAATATCGAATCAAGAAATTTCTGATTGTCGTTTTTTGCGTTTTTCTTCTCTTTCTTCTTCCCTGAAAGAATCTAAAGGTCTGGATCTTCCTGCTCCAGATTAGGCGGTGAACCGCCTTTAAAGAATGTTGAATATTATTTTGATTCGTCAGAACAATAGTAAAACATTTGTAGTCATCGTTATCGTTTTCGATCTAGGCCATGTGGTGGGGTTGTTGAGCACCGCTGTGTCTGATGTAGAGATATATTCATGCTTTGGAAACAGATCTTGGCGTTTCGGCCCAGTCGAATGGATTTGATTTTTGCCGTCAAAACCTTTATCGCCATGATGCTCGCGCTCTATATTGCCTTTTCACTGGATTTGACTTATCCGATGTGGGCCGCGGGCACCGTCATTATCATTGCACAGCCTTATGCGGGTATGGTGTCGTCTAAAGCACTGTATCGTTTATTGGGTACGGTCGCTGGTGGTGCGGTCGCGATCTTTCTCACACCGCACATGATCGATATGCCGATTCTGTTTACCTTCGTGTTGTCGCTCTGGATCGCACTGTGTTTGTATATTTCCCTGCTCGATCGTACACCGCGAAGCTACGTATTTATGCTGGCCGGATACACCACTGCCATGGTGGCCTGTAGCTCGATCAACAGTATTGATACTTATAGCGTTTTTGATATGGCTTTAAGCCGGGTTCTGGAAATTTCGGTGGCGGTGATTTGTAGTGCTGTCGTTTCTGCCACAATTTTTCCAGCGCATCTGGGCACACAACTGCAACGCCGAGTACAAAAAACTTTAGACGATACCCGCGAAGCATTCGAACGTATTTTGACAGATGAACAGCATAGCAGTCAGTACACGCAATTGCTTGCAGGTGTAGCACGTG
Source organism: Acinetobacter sp. ACZLY 512 (assembly GCF_023614015.1). Classification (NCBI taxonomy): domain Bacteria; kingdom Pseudomonadati; phylum Pseudomonadota; class Gammaproteobacteria; order Moraxellales; family Moraxellaceae; genus Acinetobacter; species Acinetobacter sp. ACZLY 512. Next base: position 43,839 of record NZ_JAKIVI010000016.1, on the reverse strand, counting down.
ATACCTCCGATATTCATGGCTTGGCTGTACATTTGGCCTATGAACGAGGCGAATTGCGAGGCATGACCAAACCGTTGCAAGAGCTGTTACACCAGATCACCATGATTGTGGCCAATCTGGTCTCGATGTCTGAGCGTATCGCACAAATGGATGAGCTGGATCTACGTTATCGTCAGGTTTTGCCGCAGCTGCATACGCATGTGGTTCGCTTTTTGCGTGAGCAGCAGGATATCCAAGACGATCAGCTAGATCATTTACCTGCCGAATTTACAACGGATTTTCAGCACTTATTCGAGCTGATTCATCCTTCGCAGCGGGTGATGTTGCAGGCTTTTCAAATGGATGTGCGTCATTTTATTCAAAATGTCATGACCATCAAACTCCTCTGGACGCGTATCCAGCGGGGCGATAAACGCATTCCGGATCGGATTGCAGCACTCACGACACAGTATCCAAGTTTACATCGTGATCACGGGATTGCTGTGCGCAGCTCGATTGCAGCAGGTATTGCAACGGCAGCCTCGTTTTTGCTCTGGATTTATAGCGGCTGGCATGCCGGTTATATGATGGCGCAGCTCACAGCGGTGAGTGCCTGTATTTTATCGACACTCGATAATCCTGTGCCTGCGCTTAAGCTATTTATTAAAGGGTCGATCTTATCGGCTGTGTTAACGGTGTTTTATGCCTTTATCATCATGCCGGAAGTGAAAGAATTTTGGCAACTGGCCTTTGTACTGGCACCGATGGCCATTTATTTGCTGTCGATGTTTCCGCAGCCTGCATTGATGGGATTGGCACTGCCGATGCTGATCAACTTTGTGATGAGCTTGAATTTGCAAAACCATTATGCAACCAATGCGGTAGTGCTCATGGACACGGCCATGGCAGGCGTGATGGGGCCGATTATTTCCATTTTAGCGATCCAGTTTATTCGTGCGATGTCTCCCGAGACCAGTGCCACACGCATTTTGGCGTTACATTATAAAGCAATGCGCGAAGCTTTATATTTGCCTTATGGGGTTCGCTTTCGGGTTCATCTACGCAGCATGCTTGATCGCATCGGTATTTTAAATACCAAAATGGTGCAGTCTGATGAGCTGAAGCAGGCGATGAATCGTGCGCTGATTGAAGCCAGTGCTGTGGTGAATTTGAGCCGTATTGCTGAAGTACTGCACGGTGATACAGGCTCTACCGAGTTAAAACGGGCGTTATTTCGTTTTCAACAGTTACTCGATCGGGGCTTTAAAGATCAGGAAAAACAATTAGAAACACCACAGGCTTTGCAAGAGAAATTACTGGCACAAATACAACAGATTGAAACGGTATTGGCAAATGAGCCGAACCTCAGCTTAAAACAGCGTATTGACGTGAGTATGAACAACATCCGCAGCAGTATTTTTCATGCGCAGCAGAATAAACCAGCCGCGCTGATGTCTAAAGGGGAAAGCAATGGGTGAGTTTAATGCATACGGGGTGTACTTTCCGAGCTTTCTGATTCAGGCCATTTGTGCCTTTATCGTCTTTAAAATCGTAACGCGTGGAACCGACCGCCTCATTGCAGCAGGCTGGATTGGATTTCCCGGTGTGTTTAACCTGTGTTTATACATCATCCTGTTGATGGGCATGCACTGGATTTTTCTTTGGCAGTTTGGTCGATGACAGCATCGTTACTAAGTGAAATTGGAACAACGCAATGAGTAAGGTAGATTTACGCAAATTCGTTCGACCCGTGGTCACACTGATCATGGTGATTGTCGCGGTTTTTGTGATTGTGCATTTGTGGAATTACTACAATGCCTCGCCATGGACACGTGACGGGCGAGTGCGTGGCGATGTGGTTCAGGTGTCTTCAGATGTATCAGGACTGGTCACTGAAGTCTTGGTGCACGATAACCAGAGCGTCAAGAAAGGGCAGGTGCTATTTAAAATCGATGTGGCGCGTCAGCAACTCGATGTTGAACAGGCACGATCAGATTTGGCCAAGGCCAAAGCCGGGCTGGCACAGTCACAAGCCAACCTGATTGCTGCAAAGGCCAACTTAGCCAAGACTCAAGCCAATATGGCTTTAGCCGAAAAAAATGCAGCGCGTTATTCAAGTTTGCTCGATGGTGCAATTTCCAAGCAGGAACAAGATCAGGTCTATGCCACACGTGATCAGTCACGTGCCGAGATTGCCCAGATGAAAGCATCTATTGAACAGGCCGAAGCTACCATTACGGAACAAAAATCGTTGATTGATGTGGCCCAAAGTAACTTAAATCTGGCGCAGCTCAATCTGAATCGCTCACAGGTGGTGGCACCAGCAGATGGCACCTTGTCTAACTTCGATTTACAGGTGGGAAATTACGTTAAGACGGGGGACGCAGTAGCCGCCTTGGTCGACCGTAAGCAGCTCTATGTGGTGGGATATTTCGAAGAAACCAAACTCAATCACATTCATGTAGGCGACAAAGCCGTGATCCAGTTGATGGGAGATGATCAAAAAATCAAAGGTCATGTTCAGGGGGTTGCATCGGGCATTGAAGATCGTGAGCGTTCGACCAGTTCAACCTTGCTGGCCAATGTCAATCCGACTTTTACTTGGGTCCGTCTGGCACAGCGTGTACCGGTCAAAATCGTACTTGATGAAGCGCCTCACAATCCATTGGCGTTTGTGGCAGGACGCACTGCGACAGTCAGTATTGTCGAGTCTGAACAGCAAAAGTGAGTCTTAAAAAAAGGCTCCTCAAAATGTGGAGCCTCAGTATTAAGGCGTGATACCTGTTGGGTTGTGATACCAGCTTTGAATTAAGAGTCCCGCAGCCAGACTATCGGCCGCCACCCCTTTGGCGCGCCCCTGACTGTGGTAATGATCGAGTTCATCGCGTGCTTCACGCGTGGTTAAACGTTCATCGACCATCCATGTGGTGATATTGGTTTGATGGCGTAAGCGTCTGGCAAACTTACGTGCGCGTGCTGAAAGCTCCGACTCACTATCATCCATATTCAGTGGCAAGCCCACCAAAAATAATGTGGGTTTCCACTCCTGAACGATTTTAAGCAGTTGCTCCCAGTTGGGAATGCCGTCTTTCATGGGAAAGAGAACCAAAGGCGTGCTGCTTTCGATGGCCGCCTGACCAATGGCAATTCCCATTTTTTGAGTGCCAAAATCGAATGCCATAATCATGCTGTGTGTAGAAATCTCAGGCATGACCAATCTCGGATGATAACCAGTTCCGATCGACGCCGAGTTTTTTATACGCAGCGTCCCAACGTTCGTCATAAGGTAAGTTAAAAATCAGATCCATATCGGCGTCGCAGACCAGCCAGTCGCCACGAGAGATCTCGTCTTCAAGCTGGTTTTTTGTCCAGCTGGCATAACCCAGCGCAATTTGATAGCGGCCAACCCCTTCGTTATGCGCAATCGCGTCCAAAATATCTTTACTGGTGGTAATGCATAGGTTTTCGCCTACTGCAATCGAGGAGTGCCATACGGGTTGACCGGTATGTAACACGAAACCAGCCTCCGGGCGCAATGGCCCACCTTGCAAAACTTCATGCGGCTGTACGTGATCGGCATCGATGTCCAGATCATTGAGTAACTCACGAACCTGAATGCCTGATGGCCGGTTGATGATCAGGCCCTGAGCACCATCACCGTCATGACGTGCCAGATAAATCACGGTATTTGCGAAAAAATCATCGGCCATTTCTGGAGGGGCAATCAGACAACGGTGTGTCAAATATTGTTTGGTCACCTAGACGCTTCTCCTTTAAATCGGTCGCTTTGAAAGATAGATTCTTCTTATCAACATACAAGAGTAAATGGATTTCGCCAATCATTTTCCATGATTTATTTCTATGACCAAATCTCTAGGCATGCTGGAATTTAAGCTGTCTTAACTGTCTGGCGTGCTGTAACGTGGTTTCATTAATTTCCACACCGCCAGACATTCGGGCCAGTTCAAGAACGCGTTGTTGTTCATCGAGTTCGATGATGGTGCTGCTGGCGGGATCGGTTTGTTGTTTCTTGACCAGCAGATGTTGATCGGATTGAGCGGCCACTTGGGCCTGATGGGTGATACACAGTAACTGCACATGCTGCGCCAGATCGGCCAGTAGCCGTCCGACCACTTCGGCTGTGCCACCGCTAATACCCACGTCAATCTCATCAAACACCAAGACTTCGGCTTCGGTTTTCTCCGCATTCATCACTTGCATCACCAAGGCGATGCGCGACAACTCGCCGCCTGATGCCACACGCGCAAGCGGTTGGGGTGGAATCCCTTTATTTGCTGTAAAAAGTAGTTGAATGAAGCTTAAGCCCTCGGCAGACGGTTGCTCCAGCGGTTCAAACTTAAATTCGAAATGTGCCTCAGGCAAGGCTAAAGGTTTCACTTGCTCGGTCAGCTGTTTGGCCAGTGGTTGTGCGGCTTCACGACGGATCTGATCCAGATATTCAGCTTTTTCCAAGAATTCCTGATGGGCAATGTCGACTTGCTCGGCCAGTGTTTCAGGGTCTTCAAGTTGATGTAATTGATCTAGCTCAAGTTGCCATTGTGCATAATCCTGTTTGAGCTGTTCAGGCTGAGTGCGATATTTACGGGCCAGACGATGAAAGACTTCCAAGGTACTGTTGAGTTCTTCCATACGTTCTGGATCGAAGCTTTGGCGGTCGATAAACTGGCGTAAATTGGCCGTGGCATCGTCGATTTCACTTTGTGCATTGAGCAATGAATTATAAATTTCAGACAACTGCTCACTACGACCAGCATGTGACTCAAGCCGACGCAGTAACGAGGCCAATTCTTGGGTAATATTCGGCTCAGCCTCATCGAGTAAATTTAGACCATAGCCACAATCTTGCATGATATGTTCATGATGACTCAGTCGATCAAATTCTTGTTCAAGCTCTTTGTAGTCGATTGCGACTATGTCTTCAAGTTCTTCAATTTGTAATTCCAGTGTGGCGATGCGCTGCTGGCGGGTGGCCTGTGCATCTAGTGCCGCTTGATGCTGACGAATAGTATTTTGCCAGTCATTGTAGGCCTGTTTTACTGCATGTGCGGGCGTGTAAAAGTTGTAGTAACGATCGAGCCAGTGTTTGGGATAGGGCGGTTCAAGTAATTGTTGCTGACTATGCTGACTATACAGTTGTACCAGCAAGCGCCCCAACTCACGTAGTTCAGACAAGCTGCTCGGGCGGCCGTTAATCCAGGCTTTGCTCCGGCCAGTGGCGAAAATGACGCGACGCAAATGAATTTCACCGGAGTCATCATCGAGTTCATGCTCTTTGAGCCATTCGGCCTCTGCGCTGTGTTCGCGATAACTGAAAGTTGCGGTGATATCGGCTTTTTCTGCCCCATAGCGCACGTAATTGGTGTCGGTACGCTCGCCCAAACTTGCTGATAAGGCATCTAAAAGCAATGATTTTCCAGCCCCTGTTTCCCCGGTCAGAACGTTAAATCCGTGTTCAATATCCAAGGCAAGGTGATCGGCCAAAGCAAAATTGATAAGAGTTAAATGTGTCAGCATAAACGCATCCAAGGCGCCAAGAGTTTTTTGTTTAAGATGTTTAAGATAGTGAACTTTTGGACTTGTCACAAGAGATTCGTTATTCTAAGTCCATTATAAGAATAGCAAGATTTGTCAGTCAGAAAATGAAAATACGTCTTCCCATACCTAAACCTGTACAAAAAAGTGCGCAATCGCCAAAAAAAGTAGCGCAGCTCAATCAACAGCTTGCAGCACTATCGACACAATTTCGTCGTGCAAGTGCGGCAGCAGATTATCAGCTGGCCTATGAGCTGGTACGGCAGGTGATTGATCTTGTGCCTCAGCATCCGGTGGCCTACATGGATTTGGCCTACACAGAACTTCAGTTAAAGCGTTATTTAGATGCTTATGCGCATTATCAGCACGCCATTACGTTAAGCAACGGATCTGTCGATCCCAATATTTATGACGGACTTTGTGAAGTCTGTTTTGCGCTTAATCGCGCGCAAGACGTGCAGCACTTTGGCCGTCTTGCCATTGAGCGTAAACAGCAACAGGCAAGCCAAGAACCAAAATTGACACTGCCACAAGCAGCACCCGAACGCTTTCTGGCAGAAAATCCTAACCAGAATATTATTTCATTTTCATTATTTGGAGATCATCCGCGTTATTGTGAAACCGCAGTGTTAAATGTTATTCGAGCCAAAGAACTCTATCCAAATTGGCGCTGCCGCTTTTATGTCGATGATTCAGTGCCGACGCCCATTTTGCAGCGATTAAGCCAGCATGGTGCACAGCTCATTAAAGTGACCGAGACTCAGGCTCAGATTTCAGGGTTATTCTGGCGCTTTTTGGTGATGGACGATCCGCAAGTCAAACGCTTTTTAATCCGCGATGCCGATTCACTGATTTCACCGCGGGAGGTTGCAGCCGTTCAGCAATGGCTGGACAGTGACCGCTGGTTTCACCTTATGCGAGATTACTATTCGCACACCGAATTAATCTTGGCGGGGATGTGGGGTGGATGTACAGGTGTTTTTCATCAGGTTGAAGCTTTGATTAGTGATTATATTCATTCCGGACGTTATCTGAATACGCGGGTCATGGATCAGCATTTTTTACGTTATTGTATCTGGCCAACCTTATGTCAGAGTGTTATGACTCATGATCGATATGGATTTGACCCTTCTGCCGAAGCATTTCCAGGCGATCAAAAGCAAGATACGCCAGTAACACTGACCCGACACGCGCATGTGGGAATGAATGAATCGAGTGCAGTGGTCAACGTAACTGTGCCTGATTCAATGGCCCGTCAAATCCAATGGATTTTATACAACAATAAAAAGCAAATTGTGTGTCAGTACCGCGCCACGGTGGATGAATCTGGATCAATCGATTTACATTTGCCAGAATTATATGCGGCGCAGATCCGTGTAAAGGCATGGAATTTGCAGATTTATCCTGTTTAAAACTGATTGATTAGTTATTTCGCCACAATTAAACTACATCTGTCATTACCTCATATAAATGCGACATTTTTTGGAGACGTACGCATGAGTTCTACTCAATTTGATCACGTGAGTGTGATTAAAAAATCAAATGTATATTTCGGTGGTTTATGCATCAGTCACACCGTTCAGTTTGAAGACGGTACAAAAAAAACATTAGGTGTGATATTACCGACTGAACAGCCACTGACATTTGAAACCCATGTTCCTGAGCGTATGGAAATTATCTCTGGCGAATGTCGCGTAAAAATTGCCGATAATACTGAAAGTGAATTGTTCCGTGCCGGACAATCGTTTTATGTGCCTGGAAATAGCCTATTTAAAATCGAAACTGACGACGTATTAGATTACGTTTGTCATTTAGAAGGCTAACTCATCGGCTGTTAAATCAGTTAAAATGGTCGCGTTAAAAAATCCTGTGAAGCTGGCTTTACAGGATTTTATTTTTTTATCTGTGCTTTTAGAGGGTCACCATGGCTAAACCAGAATATTATTATGGCGTTCATTCGGTGGAGTCATTGTTGGAGTTGGAGCCTGAGCGGGTTTTGACCCTGTTTACACTCAAAGGCCGAGATGATCAGCGCTTGCAAAAAATTTTAGAGCTGGCCGAACCATTTGGGATTAGTGTACAAAAAGCCAGCCGTGACAGCTTGGAAAAACTGGCTGGTTTGCCGTTTCATCAAGGCGTGGTGGCTGCGGTACGCCCACATCCGGTGTTAAATGAAAAAGACTTAGATCAATTGCTCGAGCAGCAAGACAATGCCTTGATTTTGGCTCTCGATCAGGTCACCGATCCGCATAACCTTGGTGCATGTATCCGTACGGCGGCGGCGATGGGCGTGGTGGCGGTGATTGTCCCGCGTGACCGTTCTGCCGGACTCACACCCACTGCACGTAAAGTCGCTGCTGGTGGCGCAGAAAAAGTGAAGTTTATTCAGGTTACCAATTTGGCACGTACATTGGCGCACATTAAAGCGCAGTTCTTTGTCAAAGTTGTGGGCACTATGCTGGATGAAAAAGCATTACCTTTACAAGAGTGTGATTTTTCTGGAAACGTTGCCATTGTGATGGGGGCTGAAGATACGGGTTTACGTCCGATCACGCAGTCGCAATGTGACCAAACCGTGTATATCCCAATGTCGGGAAATCTTCAAAGTTTAAACGTGAGTGTAGCCACAGGAATGGCGCTCTATGAGGCCTGCCGTCAACGTTTGGTTTAAGCGTTAAATTCGGCATTGTCAAAGGTTAAAGATTGCCATGTCACCCAGATTACAAGGGTACGGTTATGTGGCCATTACCATGTGTATTTGGGGTGGCTTCACGATTTTTTCTCGACTCAATGCCCAGTGGCATATCAGTGCTTGGGACATTGTGGCAATGCGTTTTGCAATCGCCTTTTGTCTGTTGGTGCCTATACTGATCTACAAAAAAGACTGGGCCTTTTTATGGCAGCCCAAAGCCATGATTTTGGCGCTGATTGGCGGTGTGGGCTATTGCCTGACGGTTTATAGTGCGTTTTTGTATGCACCCGCCGCGCATGCCGCGATTTTTTTAAATGGCACCATGCCGTTATGGACAGCCATTGCAGCCTTTGTGCTGTTCGGGCAACCCTTTGACCGCCATACATGGCTGAGCTTTTGCATTATTCTGGCTTCAATTGGCCTGATGAGCGTATTGATGCTTCGCCAAAATCATAGTGGTTTTGGCGTTGGTGATGTGCTTTTTGTATGTAGCGCAATGTGGTGGGGAGTTTTTACCATCTTGCTCAAGCAATGGAAGCTGAGCGCATGGCATGCCATGACCAGCGTAGCCATCTGGTCGACATTATTTTATTTACCCGTTTATGCGTTGTTTCTGCCCAAACATTTTAATCAGGTTGAGCCGCTTCACTTAGTGGTGCAGGGGCTGTTCCATGGCGTATTTGTGGTGATTTTGGCCACACTGACCTATATTGCCGCGATCGAACGTTTAGGTGCGTTTAAAGCAGGCAGTATCGTCAATTTGGCGCCATTTTTGGCGGCATTGATTGCTGTTCCCTTACTTCATGAGCCGCTGAGTTTATCGCTTTTGTTTGGTCTAATTGGAATGGGAATAGGCGCGTTGCAGCCGTGGCGCTGGCGCTTGAAAGACACGCTCACCCGAGAGCTTGAAAAGCAGAAAAATCAATCAGGTGAGCGTGTTAAATAATCGGTGTGTAAACGCATCAATTGCTGATACAGCTCATCGAGCGTACCTTCATTGTGTACCACATCATCTGCGCGTTTTAATTTTTCAGAACGCGGCATTTGTGTGGCTATAATTTTCTGGATCTGTTCGGTCGATTGCGCATCGCGTTGACTGGCTCTTTTCAGTTGGGTGGCTTCGCTCACATCGACCAGCAGATTGCGATGGGTCATTCGATCTTGACCGGTTTCAAACAATAACGGCGAAACCAGAATCACATACGCACTCTGTGCCAGTTGCAACTGCGACAAAATCGATTGTCGGATGATAGGGTGGGTAATGGCTTCGAGCTGTTGGCGTGCCTCCGGATGCTGAAAAATATAGTCACGTAAGGCGCGGCGATCCAGTTGACCGTCTGCCTGCAAAACCCAGTCACCAAAGTGCTGTGCAATTTTTTCCAGTGCGGGTTGTCCCGGTTGAACAACTTCGCGTGCGACCACATCGGCATCGACCACATCAATGTCTTGATGTTCAAACCATTGGCTGGCAGCCGATTTACCACTTCCGATTCCACCTGTAAGTCCCACGATGTACGGCATACTCATCCTCCTAGATATACCCGCATAATTGCATCTCCCCATAAAAAGGCAATCCAGCCCGCAATGGCAATAAAGGGACCAAATGCAAAAGGCTGATTTTGCTTGCGAATACGCAAAAGTACAACACCAATAATCGCCCCCACAAACGACGACAACAGCACAATCAGCGGCAGCATTAGCGGCCCCATCCAAGCCCCCAGCGCTGCCAGTAGTTTGAAATCGCCGTATCCCATGCCTTCTTTTTTGGTGAGCAGTTTAAACAGGTAATACACCACCCATAAACACAAAAAGCCGATGACATAGCCCCAGATGGCCTCATTGGGAGAAACATACACATGCGCGCTATTGATGGCCAAGCCTAATCCTGCAAGGGTGAGGGTATAGCGATCTGGTAAAAGTTGAGTATCAAAGTCGATAAAGGTCAGCGCAATTAACATCCAAGTGAGCACTAGCCCAAACAACATTTTAAGCGTTGGCCCCAAAACCATCAGCACAGTCAGTGAGGTCAGCAGCGTAAGCAATTCAATGGCGGGGTAGCGGATTGTAATCGGGTGGTCACACGCATAGCATTTCCCGCGTAAAGCCAGCCAGCTTAGCACTGGAATATTGTGATACCAGCGAATTGGCGCACGACAATGCGGACATGAAGATGCAGGTGAACTTAGACTGAGCTTTTCGGTTTCAATTACGACCTGTTCTGGATGCAGCAACAACTGGCATTCTTGTGTCCATTCCTGCTCCATCATTTTGGGTGTGCGGTAGATCACCACATTTAAAAAGCTGCCAATACACAGGCTTAAGATACCAATCGCGAGATAAAGCGCAGTCGAATTGGTAATAAAATACGAGAAGATATCAGACATTACACCACTGAACCCATTTGGAAAATCGGAAGATACATCGCAATCACCAGACCACCCACTAAAATGCCCAAAATTGCCATAATCAAGGGTTCCATCATCGATGTAAGACCGTCTACTGCGTGATCGACTTCACTTTCATAGTAATTCGCAACTTTGTCCAGCATTTCATCTAGTGCCCCGGATTCTTCACCAATGGCCACCATTTGAATGGCCATCGTGGGGAAACGATTCGACACGCGCATGGCAAAATGAAGCTGCTGGCCTGTAGACACATCGTCACGAATTTTAAGCACAGCACGTTCATAAATACTGTTATTGGTTGCACCTGCGGTAGATGCCAGCGCATCAATCAGCGGAACACCCGCTGCGAAAGTGGTGGCAAGGGTACGACTATAACGGGCAATAATGGCTTTATAGACCAGATCACCTACAATCGGCAGACGAAGCACAAGTTGATCTAGATGATCACGAAAAGTTTTGCTGCGTTTACGTGCCTCTAAAAAGCCAGCAATGACCGCACCGATAATGAAAATGAGCAATATCCAGTAAGACTGCATCCAGTTGGACATGTTCACCACCATCTGGGTAAAGGCTGGTAAGTCGGCGCCAAATGAGGTAAATAAATCTTTAAATACCGGAACCACTTTCACCATCAAAATAATGGTCACCACGATCGCGACCATAATCACCATGGCCGGATACTTCATGGCTTTTTTGATTTTTTGCTTTAATACTTCACTTTTTTCTTTATATACCGCAACTCGCTCTAGCATGGTTTCAAGCGAACCCGATTGTTCACCCGACTCAATTAGGGAGCAAAACAGATTATCGAAGTGCTGCGGATACTTACGCAGCGCACCAGCAAAAGTATTACCTCCTTCGACATCTGTTTTGAGTCCGAGTACCACCTCGCGCATGGCAGGATTATCCAAGCCCTCAGCGACAATTTCAAAGGCCTGCACCAGCGGCACACCTGCTTTCATCATGGTTGCCAACTGGCGAGTAAAAATCGTGATATCGAGCGGTTTAACTTTTTTCTTAAATAATCCTTCAAGCAGGTTGCGGCGCTTTTCACGAATGGTTCGAATGGTAATGCCTTGTTTACGCAAAGTGACTTTGGCCAATGCCATATTACGGGCAGAAAGCTCCCCTTTAAGTTTGATCCCCTTGCGATCAATACCTTCATACGCGAAAGTGGGCACTGTTTGTACTTTTTTTGCTGCCATCAGATGATCCTTGCTTTGCCCCGTTATTCTTCATTCGTCACACGATTGACTTCCTGTAACGATGTGACCCCCTGCATCACTTTTTTTAAGCCAGAACGGCGTAAGTTGCTAAATCCAAGCTGTTCAGCGGCTGCTGCAATTTCAAGTGCATTGCCGTCTTGCATAATAATTCTTGAGATTTCCGGTGTAATTTTCATGACTTCATAAATGCCCACACGTCCTTTGTAGCCCTCTCGGCATTCTTTACACCCTACCGGTTCATAGATCTGAAAGTCTGGAGCATCTAAATCGGTTTCGGTAAATCCCATTTCGAGTAAACTGGCACGTGGCACGTCGATACGCCGTTTACACTGATTACACAGGCGTCTGGCAAGGCGCTGCGCAATCACCAGATTGACCGAGGTGGCGATATTAAAGGTCGCCACCCCCATGCTTCTCAGGCGTGTCAGTGTTTCGGCAGCGTTATTGGTATGCAGTGTCGACATCACCAAGTGACCGGTTTGAGCCGCTTTAATGGCAATCTCTGCGGTTTCTAAATCACGAATTTCCCCCACCATAATGATATCAGGGTCTTGACGTAAAAAAGAGCGTAATGCCGCAGCAAAGGTCAGGCCGACTTTGGGATTTACATTGACCTGATTAATACCTTCAAGATTAATCTCGACTGGGTCTTCGGCGGTAGAAATATTGGCATGTTCGGTATTGAGAATATTTAAGCCGGTATACATCGATACGGTTTTCCCCGAGCCTGTAGGGCCGGTAATCAGCAGCATGCCTTGTGGTCGATTCAGCGCTTCGGTAAACAATGCTTTTTGCTCAGGCTCGTAGCCCAGTGCATCGATACCCAGCATCGCGCTCGCAGGATCCAGAATCCGCAGTACAATCTTTTCACCAAATAGGGTCGGTAGGGAGTTGACCCGAAAATCGATGGTTTTGGTTTTCGACAGTTTCAGTTTAATACGACCATCTTGCGGAACACGCTTTTCCGAAATATCCATTTGAGACATCACTTTCAAACGCGAGGCCAGTCGGGTAGCCAGTTGTAAGGGTGGTGTTGCAATTAAACGAAGTACACCATCGACCCGATAACGGACCCGATACATTTTTTCATAAGGTTCAAAATGTAAGTCTGATGCATTCATACGAATAGCATCAATCAGTAATTTATTGATGTATTTGACCACCGGGGCTTCATCTTTACTGATTTCGTCATCGTCGTCGTCATCTGAAGTGGGGGAATTCACCTCCAGATCCAGATCAAAATCTTCGGTGTCAAAGTTAAAACGGCTATCTTCGGGGAAATATTCGTTTAACAGTCGCTCAAGCTTATCGTGCTCTACAATAATCGGTTCGACTTTGAGTTTGCTGTTAAAACGGATGGCATCCATCGCTTCAAGATTGGTCGGATTGCAGGTCGCGACATAGAGCACATGCCCACGATGAACCAACGGCATTACACGATACTTGCGAATCAGCTTTTCATCGATACGATCTTTGAGAATCAGCGCAGGATCAAAAACATCCAGATCAAATAGCGGTTCGCCAAACTCGACCGAGATGGTTTCAGCAATGGTGATCGGGGTAATGGCATAATGGTCGATCAAATAAGGAACAATATCTTGCTTGTTTTTTTTGGCGCTCTCTTGAGCCATTTGCATGTCGTGTGCATCAATATGACCTTCTTCGACAAGGCGCCGAATGAATCCTGAAAATTTAGGTGATGCGGTAACTAATGACATGGGACTGCCTTGTAACATTGATATCATTATAATTTGTATATAGAAAATTATACGGCGCCACAGAAAAAATACCACCCTGTACAGCCAGCTTTCCATACAACAACGCGTCTATTTTGTTACTGGGAATTGTTGAATTGTCTTGTATCTAACAATTATGGTGCAAAAAGGTCGATCGCTTTACACATGCGATGTAAAAGAAATCATTCTAATTTCGCTTAAAATCCGTGTAGAATGAGCTGCATTTTTGAAGAAAGGTTAGCAATATGTCGGGCTCGACTATTATTCCTTGGGTTGTCGGCAATTGGAAAATGAATCCTCAACAATCTACTGCCATTCAACTTGTACAACAATTTAAAGATTTATTAAAGCAACAGCCAATTTCTGAGCAGCACTGTCATATTGGTGTGGCGCCAATCTCAATCGCCTTGACGCGTATTCAAAGCGAGCTGGCCAGTGCGAACCGTGCAGTGGCAACCGTTGCCCAAGACGTCTCACGATTTGCAGGCACAGGCGCCTATACTGGCGAGGTCAGTGCAGATTTACTTACCGACAGTCAGATTCAGTATGTTTTGATCGGGCACTCTGAGCGTCGCGAACTGCTCGGTGACCAGGTTGAAATTTTAAAACAAAAAATGACGCATGCCTTACAAGCAGGTATGACGGTGATTTATTGCGTCGGTGAAAGCCTTGAACAGCGTGAGCAAGGGCAGGCTGAGCAAGTGGTGTTGCAGCAAATCTGTGATATCGCCTCTGTGGTCAGTGCCGAGCAATGGCAGTCGCAAATCGTGATTGCATACGAGCCAATTTGGGCAATTGGAACAGGGCGGACGGCATCACCAGAAGATGCACAAGCCATTCATGCCAAAATTCGTGAAGGTTTATGTCAGATTACCCCAGCAGGCGCACAAATTGCGTTACTTTATGGTGGTAGTGTTAAACCTGAGAATGCAGTAGAGTTGGCGGCCTGCGCTGATATCAATGGCGCTTTGGTTGGCGGGGCTTCCCTCAATGCCGAATCATTTTATCAAATCGCTCAGGCATTTGCCCAAACACAACAATAGGAGGTCAGCATGCATACATTTGTGTTGGTTGTACATATCATCTTGGCCGTTATGATTATTGGTCTCGTATTGATTCAACACGGTAAAGGCGCTGATGCCGGTGCATCTTTTGGTGGCGGCGGTGCTGCAACCGTATTTGGTGCTTCAGGTTCAGGTAACTTCCTGACCCGCGTGACGGCAATCTTAACGGCATTGTTTTTTGTGACCAGTTTAAGCTTGGCCGTCTTTGCGAAAAAACAAACTACAGATGCTTATAGCTTAAAATCTGTACAGACAACAAGCTCAGCTCCTGCAACAACGCCTGAAACTTCGCCAAATGCACCTAAGTCGAGTCAATAATTGAAAATTGCTCTTTATTTTTGTGTAAGAAGCGACTAGAATTCCTGCCACAAGCTGCGGTGGTGGTGGAATTGGTAGACACGCTACCTTGAGGTGGTAGTGCTTTCGGGCGTGGGGGTTCAAGTCCCCCCTTCCGCACCAATCTTCAAGTCATTTGATGATTGGTGTATGCAGCAGTTGAAGGAGTCGCATTGAATGCGAACATCCTGAGATTAAAAAAAGGTATCTTTTATAAGATACCTTTTTTTGTTTGTGTAAATTAAAAATATAACCCTAATTTCTTGTTAGGTGCTGATCAGAAGATGATGCGCCGTGTAACGGGATCTGATCTTAAGAATTACACATCAAAATAAATCAAAACCCGAAATAGCCCCCAACATCCTTAACACCAAGAAAATGTGTGCTTGTCAGATGGAAAATCTCGATTTTGAGTGTAAATTGTGCGGTGTTGTTCGATAATTGGGCGTTTGGTGAGTGTAAAGCTGAATAATCGGAATCATTGGTTGACAGGGTGGGTTTAACTCTCTATAGTTCGCTTCACCAGAAAAGTTGCACTGTTTGTGAGACACACAACAGGCTAAGATGTTAAAAATCTTGGTGCAAACTTTTTGCCACACAAAGTGTGTGTTGATGCGGGATGGAGCAGTCTGGTAGCTCGTCGGGCTCATAACCCGAAGGTCGTTGGTTCAAATCCAGCTCCCGCTACCATTTTCAATTTGAGTTGCAAAGTCAAATTGGAGCATTGGTTGAAAGATTGACTTTTTTCAATGAATGTATATAATGTTTGCACGTTGATGCGGGATGGAGCAGTCTGGTAGCTCGTCGGGCTCATAACCCGAAGGTCGTTGGTTCAAATCCAGCTCCCGCTACCAAGTTTCTAAGAGGGCTCACAGATAGGTGGGCCTTTTTGCACAGTGGATTTTAGGTTGCTGTGCAAAAATATAGGGGCGATTAACGCCCTTTTTTATTGGCTATCGTGTAGTGTCGACATCAATTGGTCAAATAGTCATGCTTCACTATAGTAAGTCTGAATCGGTCAAAGGACCGATTGAATCGCACAAAAATGACGAGAGTAAATGAAGTTATCAAACAAAACCCAAGCACTCCAAGATCTAATCGCTCCTGCAGTGCAAGCCTGTGACGTCAATCTTTGGGGAATTGAATTTATTCCACAAGGCAAGCGTTCATTATTGCGTATTTTTATTGATAAGCCCGTAGATGAGACTGCTGAACCTGTTGTAAATGAAGACGGGGAAACTGAGCTCGGACGTGGTATTGGCGTTCAGGACTGTGTTCGTGTGACCCAGCAAGTGGGTGCCATCTTGGACGTTCATGATCCGATTTCAGGTGAGTATGCACTTGAAGTTTCATCACCAGGTTGGGATCGACCGTTTTTCCAGCTTGAACAAATGTCTGCATATATCGGACAACAAGTCGCTCTGAGATTAATTAGCGCTGTCGAAAATCGTCGTAAGTTCCAAGCAAAACTGTTGCTCGTAGACCTTGAAAATGAAATGATTCAAGTAGAAGTGGACGGTAAGCATGTGCTTGAGATTGATAGTCATAATATCGACAAAGCAAACTTGATCTATCAGGACTAAATTCATTTAAATTAATAAGAATCTGTAGGTGACTTATGAGCCGTGAAATTCTTACCGTTGTAGAAACGGTTAGTAATGAAAAAGGTGTTAGTCGTGAAGCGATCTTCGAAGCGCTAGAACAAGCTCTTGTTGCGGCAACGAAGAAAAAATTCTACGAAGGCACAAATGCAGAAGAAGCGCAGTTGCGTGTTGAAATTGATCGTAAAACAGGTGACTACCGCACGTTCCGTCAATGGACACTTGTGGCCGATGAAGATCATGAAATGCCAGCATGTCAAGACGCGATTTCTGATGTTGATTCATCAAAATGGTCAATTGGCGATGTGCGTGAACTTGAAGTAGAGTCGATCGAATTTGGTCGTATTGCTGCTCAAATTGCCAAGCAAGTGATTGTACAAAAAATCCGTGAAGCAGAACGCGCACTGATTGCAGATGCTTACGAGTCAAAAGTGGGTGAGCTCATTTATGGCGAAGTGAAAAAGCAAACCAAAGACGGTTTCATTATCGATCTAGGGGACAATGCAGAAGCGTATTTGGCACGTGAAGAAATGATTGCCAAAGAAATTTTGCGTCCTAAGCAACGTGTTAACGCAATTTTGTACAGCGTAAACCGTGAAGGTCGTGGTGCGCAGTTGCTCTTGTCACGTGCACGTCCTGAAATGCTGATGGCATTGATGAAAAAAGAAATTCCAGAAATTTCTGAAGAAATTATTGAGATTAAAGCAGCGGCACGTCAGCCGGGTGTTCGCGCAAAAATTGCCGTGAAAACCAACGACCATCGTATCGATCCTGTTGGTGCATGTATTGGTATGCGTGGTACGCGTATCCAAGCGGTTCAGCAAGAACTCAACGGCGAGCGTATTGATGTCGTGGTATGGTCAGACGATCCAGCACAATACATCGCAAGCGCGCTTGAGCCAGCTGATGTATCGGGCATCGTACTCGATGAGGATACACGCAGTGCCGATATTATTTTTGCAACCAATGATCAGTTGGCGCGTGCAATTGGTTCACAAGGCCAGAATGTACGTCTTGCATCTGAATTAACTGGTTACAAACTCGACATGATGCTTGAAGAAGAGTATCGTGCTCGTCAACAAAATGAAGCACAGCAGTATTTGGACATGTTTGTCACACGTCTGGATATTGAAGAAGATCTCGCAATGGCGCTGGTTGAAATGGGCTTTACTTCTCTTGAAGAAATTGCTTACGTACCACCAGAAACCTTTGATGAAATTGAGCTTGATCAAGAGTTGGTTGAGTTACTTCAAAGCCGTGCAAAAGAAGCCGCATTAACAGATGCATTAAAACAGCAAGAAAATGTTCAAGAACCAAGTCAAGAACTTCTCGAAATGGAAGGCATGACTCGTGAGCTTGCATACGCTCTTGCAGCACGTGGTGTCGTGACAGTTGATGATCTTGCCGATCAAGCAACCGATGATATTTCTGATATCGAAGGTCTTGGTCAAGAAAAAGCAGGTCAACTGATTATGAAAGCACGCGAATCTTGGTTTAATTAAGGGGGTGGTACATGACGGACAAATCCATTAAAGAGTTAGCACTCAGTGTTGATCGTCCTGTTGAAAAGCTCCTTGAACAGGTTCGTGAAGCAGGTCTGCCACAACGTACAGCAAATGACATTATTACCACTGAACAGCAAAATACCTTGGTGAATTACTTGAAAAAGGTTCACGGGCAGGAAAGTGGTGCAGGAAAAATCACGTTGAAACGTAAAACTACCAGTACGGCAAAAGTGGCGAGCACATCAGGCAAAGCCAAAACCATTAACGTAGAAGTTCGCAAGAAGCATACGTTTACCAAGCCAAATCCTGAACAAATCGCGGCTGAAGCCAAAGCGCGTCAGGAAAGCGAAGAAAAAGCACGTACACAAGATCGTACGCGTCAAGTGGCGGAACAACCAAAGCGTGACGAAGTTGTAGAAAATAAAGCGCAAGCAACGTTAAACGCGATGCGTGCTGCTCAGCAAAAAGAAACCGCAAAAACCACAACAGCAACAGCTGAGGTGGTGGTAAAACGTAAATCGACCAATAAACCAATCAAGCCTGTCAATGTAAAACAGGTGGAAACGGCCGAACAACGTAAAGCGCGTGAAGCAGAAGCGGCTAAACTTAAAGCGACAGAAGAAACAGCGCGTCGTAAAGCAGCGGAAGAAGCGCAACAGCGTACACTTGAACAAATGCGCAAAATGGCGTCTAAGTATTCAAGTGACGAAGCGACTACGACAATTCGTGTGATTGATGATTCTCCACTTGCTTCAGGTCTAGTTGGCCAAGCTTATGAAGATTCATTTAAGCAAGAAGACCGTGAAATTAAACGCGGTAGCGCAACCACCAATCCGCGTGCGGGTAAAAAAGGTGGCCGCCGTGGTCAAGAAGAGCAAAGCTTTGTTAACCACAATAAACGTGGTTTGAAATCAAGCCAGGCAAATAAGCATGGATTTGAAAAGCCAGTTAAAAAGCAAGTTTATGATGTAGAAATCGGTTCAAGCATTGTTGTTGCCGATCTTGCACAAAAAATGGCAGTCAAAGTACGTGAAGTCATCAAATCACTAATGAAAATGGGTGAGTTGGTTAATCAAGATCAAGCGATTGATCAAGATATCGCTGCACTTGTTGTTGAGGAAATGGGCCATAACCCTGTTTTAGTTTCTGATACACAAGCAGAAGATAACTTGCTTGAAGCGGCTGAAGAAGCACGTGGTGAGCAAACGACTCGTCCGCCAGTTGTGACGATCATGGGTCACGTAGACCATGGTAAAACCTCGTTGCTTGACCGTATTCGTCGCTCGAAAGTGGCAGCGGGTGAAGCGGGTGGTATTACCCAGCATATTGGTGCTTATCACGTTGAAACGCCAAAAGGGATTATTACTTTCCTAGATACTCCGGGACATGCTGCATTTACTTCAATGCGTGCACGTGGTGCGAAAGCAACGGATATCGTGGTATTGGTAGTTGCAGCAGATGACGGTGTAATGCCACAAACTGCAGAAGCAATTGACCATGCGCGTGCAGCAGGTACGCCAATCATTGTTGCAATCAACAAGATGGATAAAGAATCTGCTGATGTAGACCGTGTGTTAAATGAATTAACAACGAAACAAATCGTTCCAGAAGAATGGGGTGGTGATGTTCCGATTGCTAAAGTTTCTGCACACAGTGGACAAGGGATCGATGAACTTCTTGATTTGATTTTGATTCAATCAGAATTGATGGAATTAAAAGCATCTTCTGAAGGTGCTGCGCAGGGTGTTGTGATTGAAGCACGTGTCGACAAAGGCCGTGGTGCAGTGACCTCGATTCTGGTGCAAAACGGTACATTGAACATTGGTGACCTTGTACTTGCAGGTTCATCTTATGGTCGTGTTCGTGCGATGTCTGATGAAAATGGTCAGCCAATCAAATCTGCAGGTCCGTCTATTCCAGTGGAAATTCTGGGCTTACCAGATGCTCCAATGGCGGGTGATGAAGTGCTTGTGGTCAATGACGAGAAGAAAGCTCGTGAAGTGGCCGATGCGCGTGCAGACCGTGAACGTCAAAAACGTATTGAGCGTCAAAGTGCAATGCGTCTTGAAAACATCATGTCATCAATGGGCAAAAAAGACGTTCCAACCGTCAATGTAGTCTTGAAAGCAGACGTACGTGGTACGCTTGAAGCCTTGACTGCAGCCTTGAATGAATTGTCGATGGACGAAGTTCGCGTTCGTGTGATCAGTTCAGGTGTTGGTGCAATCACAGAATCTGACGTAACGCTTGCAGAATCGTCTGAAGCAGTATTGCTTGGCTTTAACGTTCGTGCCGATACAACCGCACGTCAAAAGAGCGATCAAGACGGCATCGACATTCGTTACTACAGCATCATCTATGAATTGATTGATGATGTGAAGAATGCCATGAGCGGTAAGCTTGCACCTGAACACCGTGAAACTATCTTGGGTGTTGCTGAAGTACGTGAAGTATTCCACTCAAGCAAGTTTGGTGCAGCAGCGGGCTGTATGGTACTTGAAGGTATGTTACATCGTAATAAGCCGATTCGTGTATTACGTGATGACGTGGTGGTCTTCCAAGGCGAGCTTGAATCTCTTCGTCGTTATAAAGATGTGGTAGATGAAGTTCGTGCCGGTATGGAATGTGGCCTTGCTGTGAAAGGTTATAAAGACATCAAGGTCAAAGACAAGATCGAAGTCTATGATGTTCAATTAATTAAACGGAGTCTTTAATGGCGGGTAGCCAACGCTTAAAGCGAATGGCGGATTCAGTGCAACGTGAGTTGTCTGAACTGATCCGTCAGGAGCTGAAAGATCCTCGCTTAGGTGGTCTAGTGACCATCTCGGCGGTGAAAGTCAGTGCAGACATGGGTTATGCTGAAGTTTATGTCACAGTAATGGGGCGTGAGCTCGGTGATGAGCAAAGTGAGGCAGCAAATAAAGAAACGCTAGACGTTTTAAATAAAGCATCTGGTTTCTTGCGCCATGAACTAAGCCGTCGCATCAAGACACGTATTACGCCTAGATTGCGTTTTCATTATGACAAAACCAATGCCTATGGTAATTACATGTTTGGTTTGATTGAAAAGGCAGTACAAGATCTGCCAGAACAGTCGCCTGAAGATAAATCTTAAATAAAAAAAAGCCACCTTCGGGTGGCTTTTTTTTGCTGCACTTTTAATCCTTGGGAGGATCCATAGGCGGTTTAGTCGATGAGAAGCGTTGACCGAATTTATAGCGATCCCACGGTAAAGGGCGATTAATACTTTCAGGCACTTCACCACTTAAAGAGCGTAAACGCAAATGTAATGCCGCCTGTGCCATCAAGTTGGCTGAAACGGGTGCTGTGATAAATGCCAGTAAGGTAATGATCAGCTCTGCAAAGCCGAAGCGACCATGAAATGCAGAATAAATAATTGAGGCAATCAAAAAACCGCCCAAACCTAAAGTACTGGCTTTGGTGGGTGCATGCAGGCGCATAAATAGATCGGGCAGGCGAATCATGCCAATTCCACCAATCAGAATAAAAAAGGCGCCAATCAATAAAAAGATCGAAACCAGAATTTCCATGATCAATTGCATGAGTTGCTCCTAGTCAATGACATGCCCAGTGGTAAAATAACGTGCCAATGCGACAGTCGAAACAAAGCCCAGCATGGCAATCAGCAATGCGCCTTCAAACAGATTGGTGGTGGCCCAGTAAATTCCCAGCACAATCACCAAACAGGTTGCATTTAAAAACAAGGTGTCGAGTGCCAGTAGTCGATCAATAACCGAAGGCCCCATGACCAAACGAATCAGGCAAAGAAACATCGAAATCGTAATGGCAACCAAACAGATGCCTAAAGCATAAGGAAGTATGGTCATGCGCGATCTCCTTGATTTGGATCGACCTCAAAAATGGCAAGTAGCGGTTTTTCGTAGCGATCTTTAATATCTTGAATATCCAGCTCAGTATCGTCTGTGCTGAGTGAATGCACCAGAATATCACCACGTTCCTGATCAATACCCGCAGATACTGTGCCAGGTGTGGTGGTAATAATCATCGCCAGCAAACTGTTCACCTGTTCATGCTGGGTTTCTAGCGGTACACGATACCATTTGGGGCACAAACGATCGGTTGGACCTAGCACCAATTTGGCGACGCGAATGTTGGAGATTACGATATCCCAAAGCACCACAAAAACCAGCTTGATGGCCAGCGTCCAGTGAATGTGCGGCGTACGTTTAATAAACGGACGCATCATTCGTGGAATAAAAATACCCAGTAAAGCTGCCAAGAGCAGATGTCCAAACTCCACGCTATGCGACAGCATGAGCCAGCTCAATACTACAATCACTGAAACAAATGGAT
The DNA here is from genome assembly GCF_023614015.1 of Acinetobacter sp. ACZLY 512. Taxonomy (NCBI): domain Bacteria; kingdom Pseudomonadati; phylum Pseudomonadota; class Gammaproteobacteria; order Moraxellales; family Moraxellaceae; genus Acinetobacter; species Acinetobacter sp. ACZLY 512. The sequence continues at coordinate 21,407 of NZ_JAKIVI010000016.1, read as the reverse complement.
GAGGAAACCAACGTTCAAGTAAAGAATCTTTTTTCATCTCTATTGCTCCATTGGTTTGAGTTGGGCATCACTTGGTGCAACTTGCTCGTTTTTAAGCTGCTGTTCAATCTGGCGCAGTTTATAAGACGAGATATGTTCACCGTTTAAACTATTTGGCGACACAACATACGGAATATAGTGGGCATTGACATCCGGCGCTTCTCCGCCATATTTGGTTTCCGGCAAATAGGTTGGATCAAAAGCTTGAATGCTAATCACTTGGCCTTCACGGTCTTTTTTCAATACCTGATCGACATACAATGAGCGATCACGTATTTGTTCGGCGGTCGCTTGCGTGTATTGCTGAATGGGCGATGCGAAAACGACGTAAGCCGTTAAAATACTTAAAAACACATAAATCGTGATGTTATTGCGTGCCGGAGCACGGCCAGGTAAAGCCTGATAACGTACATATTCTGGTTGTGTTGGATCTTGTTCAGGACGGCTTGAGCGCCAAAACAGCACAAAGCCCACACGAGTCAGTGCAATAATACTGAGCAAACTCACGATCAAAATAATGGCAATAATCCAGCCCTGATACGCCGACTGTGCTGTAGCCTGTAAAATAAAGACTTTACCAAGGAACCCACTAAACGGGGGCAGGCCTGCAAGCATGAGTGCAATCAGTAGATAAACAATCGAGAGTAGCTTGTCTTGTTTCATTTGCGGCGCAATTTTAAGGTGATCCTTAAACTCACCACGTTGCGCAGTAATCCAGCCTGAAAACAAATAAAATGCTGCTGCAATCAGGGTGCTATGCACCATATAATACAGCGCTGCAGCCCATGCTTGCGTGTTGGCCATGGCAATGGCAATCAGTAATGTACCGACCGACGACAAGATCATAAACCCGATAAAGCGACGTAAACGATCTGCTCCAATAGCGCCAATCACACCATAAATGGAGGTGATCAGGCCAATTGGCAGTAGCCATTGCTGTAACATCGCTTGTGAGAAGGTGTCATCAAATACCGTACCATTAACACGTAAAATGGCATAAATCCCCACTTTGGTCATAATGGTGAAAATTGCAGCGACGGGCGTTGTGGCCACAGCATAGGTTTTCGGTAGCCAAAATCCAACAGGAAGCATGGCTGCTTTAATTCCAAAAACCACAAATAACAATAAGCCACCCGCTGCTGCAAGTTTGTGTGCATCAGGCTCAAGAATTGGCATTAAGCGCGCCACATCCGCCATATTGAGACTGCCGACACTGCCATAAATCATCCCGAGGCCAATCAAAAATAGTGCAGAAGCCAGCAAGTTGATGGTGACGTAATGTATTCCCAATTGAAACCGCGCTTTGCCTTGTGTATGTAACAGCAGTACATACGATGCCAACAGCAAAACTTCAAAAAAGACAAACAGGTTGAATAAGTCGCCCGTTAAAAATGCCCCGGACACCCCCATGAGTAAAAAATGAAACATGGTGTGGAAATAACGACCACGCGCATCCCACTCTTTGCTGGCAAACCACAATACAGGTGCAGCAAGGGCATAAGTGAGCAACAGCATGAATGCAGACAAGCGATCCAGAATTAATACAATGCCAAACGGTGCCGACCATTCTCCGAGTTGATAAACCGTAATCTGACCAGTATTGGCGATCATGAAATAACTAATCGCGGTTGCCAGACTCAACAAGATTGAAACTAAACTGATGCCGCGGCGCCATGGTTGACGCGGATCGTGATCTAAAGCGCCCGATCCGGGATTCCCCAACAAAATGAGTGCAAATGCAGTAAAAGCCGGAATTAAAATACTCATGATTGGCGCATGAGCATGCCAGAAGGTCATAAAATCAAACATTATGGCTTGTCCTCACGCGGGTCATAGTTCAGCGATGGATCTTCTTTTGAATCGACATGATCGGTTCCAGACTCATAACGACTGCGGATGGCCAATTGCACCACAAAGGCTGTGGTCGCAAATCCAATCACAATCGCAGTCAACACCAAAGCCTGAGGTAAGGGATCTGTTACATTAGCTGTTTCGGTGAGTACGGCAGGAGAGTTCGTCTGCAAGCGTCCCATGGCAAACAAAAATAAATTCACAGCATAACCCATCATGGCCAGTCCCAATACGACGGGAAAGGTACGCGCACGTAGAATCAAATAAATACCAGTTGCAACCAATAACCCGATTGCAGAGGCCAGTAAAAACTCAAGACTTATCATGATCAATCTCCTTCACGTAGAACAGGACCAGACATGGTGGAATGTCGAGAATCCCCCAAGACTGAAATCAGCAGCATGGTGGCGCCCACAACCGTGGCATAAACGCCCACGTCAAAAGCTGCGGCACTGGCCAGATGCATTTCTCCCAAAAGTGGCGGATGCACATAAATATGCGCACTGGTCAAAAATGGACGTAACCAGTACCATGCGGCTAAACCCGTAAGCCCTGCAATCATGAGTCCTGAACCAATCCAGATTTCATATAAGCGACCAGACTTAGCTTGCAATAGACGCTCAGCGCGATCCTGACCCTGTGCAACATACTGAATGATCAATGCCATGGAGGTAATCAAGCCAGCAATGAATCCGCCTCCAGGATAGTTATGCCCACGTAAAAAGATATACAAGCTCACCACCAATGCCACAGGAAGTACCCATGAGGCTGTGGTTCTGAGCATGAGAGGAGAGGGATTAAAACGATAGGTCAGACCTGGTGTCACGCTGGTGCCGTGGATTCGCATGCCATCCATGAGGCACAGTGCACCCAAGGCAGCAATTCCGAGTACCGTGATTTCACCGAAAGTATCGAAGCCACGGAAATCGACCAGAATAACGTTGACCACGTTTGAACCGCCGCCAAGTGGAAGCGATTGTTGTAAGAAGAACCATGAAATTGAATTGTGATCACGCGTTAGAATCAGCCATGCAATCCAGCCCACCCCAGCGCCACCCAAAATCGCGATACTGGCATCGCGCCAGCGACGCGTACGTTTGGATTCATACGGTGTAAGTTGTGGCAGCAATGACAAACTCATCAGCAATAACACTGTGGTCACCACATCGACGGTAATTTGGGTCAAGGCAAGGTCAGGTGCAGAAAGGCCGACAAACACCATGGTCACCACCAAACCAATCGCACCGCTGATCAAGACAGCTTTGATTCGTTCATGATGGAACCAGATCATCATCCAGCAGGCACAGAAAAGTACCAGCCATAACACCACAGCAGCCCACGGTGCCAGTAACAGCTCACGTGTTCCTGTGGTCAAGCCCTGATTCACCAGAGGTGTGGCGACAATGGCAATGCTAAAAAGTAAAATCCAAAACAGATAAAGCTGTAATGATCCGGTTTCTGTGCTGAGCTTGATTTTACGACTGCCCAACAATAAATAATGAAGGAAACGATCAAACAGCTCACGCCCTTGCAAGCGCCCCAAATAAGGGTCTAAATCGATATCGCGTAAGCGCTGACCTTTTGCAAGTGCAAAATAAAACAATGCCCCACCTACCAGTGCGATGACACTCATCAGCAGTGGCAGATTAAAACCATGCCAAATTGCCAGATGACTTCCTGCAAAATCTGGTGTCATCAGGCTTGCACGGGTGGTTTGATTAACAATGTTTTCGACCAAGAGCGCCGGTAAAATACCGACTAAAATACACAAAGTTGCCAGCAAGATTGCAGGTAAACGCATGCCGATTGGTGGTTCATGTGCATTTTTATTGGGAACTTTACTGCCGATTGGACCATCAAAAAATACGCCGTGTACCAGTCGAATCGAGTAACTCACGGCAAAAATACCCGCCAGTGTTGCCACGATAATCGAGAAGATCAGCGCACCACCCGAAAGATTGGCCACCAACTCGGTAAAGAACATTTCTTTAGAGATAAAGCCATTGGTGAGTGGGACGCCAGCCATCGAAGCGGCAGTGATCATGGTCAGGGTGCCGGTAAAAGGCAGCATTTGCCAAATTCCGCTGAGTTTGCGTAAATCGCGTGTTTGGGTTTCGTGGTCGATAATTCCCGCGATCATAAACAGCGCTGCTTTAAAGGTGGCATGGTTAATGATGTGAAAAATCGCCGCAGCCACCGCAAGCGGTGATCCGATACCGAGCAAACACACAATAAGCCCTAAGTGGCTGATGGTGGAATATGCCAAAAGACCTTTTAGATCTTCTTTAAAAATCGCAAAGAAAGCAGCCATACATAAGGTAAATAGGCCGACAAACGTCACGATATTATGATACAGCGCTGCACCCACAAAAATCGGGGCCAAACGTGCCAGCAGGAAAATTCCTGCCTTCACCATGGTTGCAGAATGCAAATAGGCCGAGACAGGTGTAGGGGCTGCCATGGCATTGGGTAACCAGAAGTGAAACGGGAACTGCGCGCTTTTGGTAAATGCACCCAGTAGAATCAGCAGCAAAGCCGGTACAAATAGGCTATGTGATTGAATCAGCTCTTTCATTCCGAGCAGTTGATCAATCTGATAAGTTCCTGCGATTTGACCCAGCAAAATAAATCCACCCAGCATCGCAAGACCGCCCATACCTGTAATGGTAAGTGCCATACGTGAGCCACGCTGTGCCGCTTCGTAATTCCCCCAATATCCCACCAGTAAAAAAGATGAAATACTGGTCAATTCCCAAAAAATCAGGAGCAGAATGAGGTTATTGGAAAGTGAAATTCCCAGCATGGCTGCCATAAAAATCATCAGCAACATATACAGCTTGGAGAGGGAATTTTTGGCGCTCAGGTAATAATATGCATAGATGTAAATCAGTGTACCGATGCCGGTAATGAGGAGGCTAAACAGCAAGCCCAACGCATCGAGACGAAAACTGAGATTGATTCCAAGTTGAGGTAGCCATGCCCAGCTTTGCTGAACAACGGCACCACTAAATACCGCCTGAGCTTGGGTCAAGAGCAAACTGAAACTGGCGAGACTGACCCCAATGGCACCGAGTGCGGTGATCCCTCGAGAAAATCGCTGCAGAAATAAGACAAGTGTTGTGCCTAATATTAACGGTAATAAGATAATGATCGGTAACACGCTGGTATCCATGTCATGAGTTAGGCCGCAGCCTAAACGTGAATCTTATCTTTTAAGCGGTCTAGGATGACAAAGAGCCTTCCAAATATTGATCACTTAAAAACCAAAATAGAACAAAGCAAGGAAAAAACAAGCTGTATTGCGCAACTTGAAAAAACAAAATAAAACTATCCAAAGCAGTATACAGGATAGAAAATAAACACACCTCAACGCTTACATGAAAATAACATTATCAAAGACTTAAATGAAGACTTCAGGCTAAGATAGTGATTTTCATTGATAGGTAATTTCAATTGTAACACAAAATCTGATTTAATTTGTTAATTATTCAGCCTATTTATCGTGCGGAATCAACATGCGGTTCATCTGAGGGTAAATCTGGCTTGAGCAGCTGAATCAGTTGCTGTTTTTGTTCTGGCGAAAGTGACTGAATTTGCGCCACTAAGCCATCTAGTTGCTCGGTGCCAGCCAGTAAGCAAGGCGACTCATCGGGAGCCGATTCAGTCGCTTGGTTAAAGAGTCGATTATAGATTTGATCATAAAGATGTACTGGGGCACTGGGTTCAATAGTGTGAATTTGAAAATGGATCAGTTTCAACGATTGATAATCGCTGGCATGCTCAAGTAATTCGTCCCGATTGCCTGTCGCAATAATTTGAATGGCCGGAAAGGCACGACTCAGACGCTTTAATATTTCATGCGAAAGCTGATGGTCCAGCTGTGCATCGATATGGTCGATCATCAAAATCCCTTCGCCTTCAAGGCAAGGGTACAGACTAAATGGATTCAGCAAGCATAGGCGTCTGACCACATCTCCCACCAGTGCGATCCAGACTTTGAGTGAGTTAGACAATTGTTGATAAGGGAGGAGCTGCCCTTGGTAATGCACCATAAGTTGCAATTTAGGATGATACTCAAGGTAAAGATCGGTCAATTCAGGAAAAACCATTTGCAAACTGTTTTTCAGCGCTTGTAAATGTGGCGTTTTTAATTGAGCCTGCGCATGAAACATTACTTCTTCAAGTTGTGTTGCATTGCTGTCTTCATCATGTTGGGTGACGCGTTGTAGAAGCTGAGCAGCCTGGGCATTTTCAACATCACTGACTTCACGCAACCATTCAAAAAAGCGTGCAAATGTGGTGTAGGGTGGCGTCACAGTTTCATAGGCAGAAATGGGTTGAAACACCGCCGGAATATTTTTGCTGAGTAAATTTACTTCGTGAATAAAACGATCGGCAGGGTAGTAGGCGATCAGAGGCAGGCCTTGTAACGGATCTTGATGTATGGCGTGCTGATAAAGACTAACCAGTTGTTCAAGTTGTTGCGTATCAACTTGACTGATGCCTGTCCCACTGGCCGATAAGGTTTTAAATAGTCGCCATGTGCATCCGTGAGCGTCGTATTGTTGTACATCGCTGCTTTCTGTGATCACACCTATTTCAGCAGGAAATTGGACATCCAATTGAATTTTTGCCTGCGTTTTTTGAAAGCTGATATCTTGATCTTGCATGACAATGCCGGCAGCACGCGCGTCTTTAAAGCGTGCAGGAAACCAACTGAGCGCCTGAAAAAGATGCTTGAGCAGCGTGGTTTTACCTGATGAATGCTCACCCAGAATTAATGTGACGGGCTTCTGAGCGTAATCGAACTGTACGTCAAGGTTTTGAAATGGACCAATATGTTTTAGACGGATCGATTTTAGCTTCATCAGTGGCTCACTCTCTATACGACAGATGTACTCAAGCGCTGTGACGAGCGTAACTTGAGCTGTTGCACAAGATCATAAATATGATGGATGTTCAAACTTACTTTAGCACGTGTACAAGCCACATAGAGCAGACGAAGTTCTTCATCTGTAATTTTATGCTCTAAATTGTTAATTTTAAATTGGTAGTCGTCTTCAATATGCACGCGGTTCCACTCAAGACCTTTGGCTTTATGTGCCGTTGAGATCACATAGTCTGCTTGCTCAATCGGCGTAATCTTGGACAATGCCTTTTTAAGAGGGGCTGTACCGTGGTCATCGACCAGTTTCACCAAAGGCTTAATGTCACTGCCATCATTGGTTTCACAATATTCATGTACATCATGCCATGAATTGAACCATGCCAGCTCTGGAACGTCGGTCACACGTTTGCCCTGTTTGAGCTGGCTGGCCGCATCGACAAAGCGATTGAGTTTATTGTGATCGGCTTGCAGGCTGACTTTATCGCCATGAACCAGACCAGAGAGGAGTAACTCCATGGCACGGGCATTGGTTCTGCACAAAATCGCATCACGCTGTTTGGTATGCGGTTTGTTGACGACTTTTGAATTCAGTTCGGGATTGCCCAGTAGCGGGATGGTTTCATTCAGTCCATACAGCAGATGATTGGCAATATCGGCAATACTTTCGCCAAAGCGAAACGAGGTGGTCAGGCGTGACTCAGGCAAGGGCAGTTGTTGCATGGCATTGACTGCACCGCGCCAAGCATAAATTTGCTGATGCGCATCCCCTACATAAATCACTTGGGTACTACGTTGTTTGAGCAAGATGCCGAGCATGAGTGGATCGGCATCTTGTGCTTCATCAAATAGCACATAATCGGCTGGAATGACGGGATTTGATAACGCCCAGAGCTTGAGGTAGATATCGTGCCCGATACCCGCCTGATGCTGTGGATCAATCGATTCTAGCCAGCGCCGCTCAACTGCCGGATAAAGATGCTGTTGAAGCTGATCGATGTCATCGGGATGCAGCCAGCTCGGTGCCTGAATATGTCGAGGTGCAGGATATTGCGAGTTGGTCGAGCAAAAGTAACTGACCGTGTTGGCCACTAAACTGGCTAGACGACTGGGCATCAGCACATATTTTTCGTAACGCCCGCCCATCAATCGACGTAAAGTAATCGGCTCAAGCCGATAATCCTTGGCCATAAAGCTGGGGCTGAGTCGTGGTAAGCGAAGTTTATCGGTAACGCCGCGTGGCACACTACGAAATGCCAATGAATGAAAGGTTCTGCAATCCACTTGTCGATGAAACTTTTGCTGTGCCTCACTGGCAATGGCTTTGTTAAAAGCCAGATACATGCCACGCCGTGCAGGCATGGCATCACTGATCATTTGCAAGGTGGTGGTTTTTCCTGTGCCTGCATAGGCAATCACCTTAAACGATTCACCCAAACGGGCATTGTCAATTGCGGTCGCTTGTTCGTATGTGGCTTTTGGTTTTTCTTGGCTCGACACAGGTGGCAGTTATCCTTTTATCCGATTGGCTTTTTCGACCAGACCCGATAGGCCTTGACGTCGTGCCAGTTCATTGAGTACCAATTCAGGACTGAGATCGAAATAGCCCAGCATGATAATGCTATGGAACCAAAGATCGGCTGTTTCATAAATTAAATCATTGCGCGTTGCATCACTTGGTTGGTGTGCAAACTCTTTAGCCGCCAGCAGGGTTTCAATATTTTCTTCACCCACTTTCTCTAAAATCTTGTTTAGGCCTTTTTGATACAGACTGGCCACGTAGGAGCTGTCTGCTTGTGCCTGCTTACGCGCTTGCATGAGCTGACCAAGGTAGGCAAGAACATCGATTTGATCATCGGTCTTGAGAGTGTCGTGTGGCTCTTGCTTGGCCGTTTCACCATAAATGGCGGTTGGATCTTTGAGCTGCGCATCAACGATTTCCCAGCCTTGCGGAGTCAGTACGCGATAAAAACAGGATTCACGGCCTGTATGGCAGGCAATGCCTCCGTGCTGCTCGATCTGTAAGATAATGACATCCGCATCACAGTCGAGACGAATTTCATACACGGTTTGAAAGTGCCCAGATTCTTCGCCTTTATGCCAAAGCTTTTGACGCGAACGTGAGAAATACACGGCCTGTTTTTTTTCTGCGGTTAAAGCCAAGGATTCACGATTCATCCAAGCGACCATCAAAATACGACCAGTTTGATGATGCTGCGCGATGGCTGGAATTAATCCTTGTTCGTTAAATTTTACTTCATCGAGCCATTGCACGTTGTTCATGAGACATCACCAATATGGAAATAGAAAAAGAGTTGTTGGTCATTTAAGACGGTTATAGTGTACGGCATCTGACCGGATTTGCGAAAAAAAACTCGATCTTTTGGCCAGATTCATGGGGGCTTTACCAGCATATACGAAAAACTGGGCCATATGGCCCAGTCGGATTGGCGTACTTCATTAGGCAGATAGCGCTCATGAAGCAGTCTGCACGAGATGACGCCGTGCTTTTATTTGGTCACGCGCCAGAGCGCAATCAGTGTAGCCACGACAATTAAAGGGGCTGAGAAATACCACGGTGCAATCACAGCAATACTGAGTAAAATTGCAATCATGCTGCCAAAGATCCAGCTCCGCTTTTGTTGCTGTTCCATTTGCAAACGTAATTGCAGAATTTCACGCACCTGACGATCTTGCCATGCAGATTGATTTTTTAATCCGTTTAAACTGTCGATCATTAAGGTCGGGAGGTCATGCGCGCCCAATAACAGATCAGGAATTTGCTGACCCAGCGCCTTCATGTTTTTGACTGGATTCATTTCCGCTTTCACCCATTCAGTCAAAATAGGTTTGGCCAGTTTCCAGATATCCAGTTGTGGATACAAATCGGTGCCCAAACCTTCTACATGAACCAATGTTTTGAGCAGCAGCATTAGTTGAGGTGGAATTTCCAAACGAAAGCGTCGGGCAATATCCATCACCTGTAATAAAATACCGGCAAAGTCGAGCTGATCCATGGGTTTAGAGACCATCGGGCCCACGGTACGGCGCATTTCACGAGCCAAGGCATCCTGATCGGTACCGGGTGGAATCCAGCCCGCTTGGTGTACAATCTGAATCAGCTGCATAAAGTTGCTGTTCATTACTGCCAGTAGCATGCGTGCAACGGTCATCTGATCTGATTTAGACAACTCGCCCATAATCGCACAATCGAGTCCAATGAAACGTGGATTAGTTGGATTGAGGGTTTCAACAAAGACATTGCCAGGATGCATGTCGGCATGGAAAAAGTTGTCGCGGAAAACCTGTGTAAAGAAAATCGTGAGACCTTTTTCGGCCAGTTGTGCACGATCCATACCAAGGCGATCAAAGGTAGCGGTATCGGAAATCGGCACACCTGTAATGCGCTCTGCCACCATCACGTCGGTACTGTCCATATAAACTTCGGGCACATACATCATGCTTGAGCCCGTAAAGTTATGGCGCATGCGACGGGTATTGTCCGCTTCAAGTGTGAGATCCAGTTCATTGAGAATGATCTGACGGTAATCTTGAATAATTTCAGTTAAATGCAGTGCGCGTGCGGCCTCAATCCGGCTTTCGAGCCATTGACCAAGCCATGTGATAATTTCAAAATCTTGCAGAATCTGACTGCGAATATCGGGACGTGTGACTTTAACCACCACTTCTCGACCATCAAACAAAGCCGCGGTATGCACCTGTGCAATTGAGGCAGCGGCAAGGGGCTGTTCGTCAAAACGTGCAAAGAGTGTATTTACATCGGCTTTCAGCGCATTCTGGATCCGCTGTTTGGCAATTTGGGTATCAAATGGCTTAACCTGATCTTGTAATAATACCAATTGTGCTAAAATTTCAGGTGGAATTAGATCACGACGTGTCGAGAGCAATTGCCCCATCTTGATGGCCAGTGGCCCCATATCTTCAATGGCTTCTTTGAGCTTGAACGGATTTTTACGTTCACGGCTCGACCATGCGGCAGGATGCAGACGGATCAGATTAAGTGCATGGCGTGCTTTGGTAGGCAATTCTTCCGCAGGAAACAGGGTGTCGAGCCGATAGTGTGCAGCAATACGCCAGAGTTCGAGTAACCGTGAAACGTGCGGAACCATAGTCAGTTGTCACCTAATTGTTGGGTAGTATCTTGGTTTTAAGTTGTGAAAGTCTGGCTTCGAGTCGATCCAGCTCTTGATTCAATTTACGGGTTTGGCCTTGAAGCGCGTTCATTTGCCAGCGTGAAGCAAACAAACCGGTATCTTCTTTGAGTGCATCTTCAGCAAAAAATAATCCGCTTTCGACTGCACGTTTGAGGTGTTTGGGCACACCGCCGAGTTTGCCCAGTTCATGTGCAAGCGCAGGGCCAACCCATGGACTCAAATGTGATGCAAGATCAGGTTCAGCTTCATTTAAAATACGCTGTATGTCTTGCAACAGATGATAATCACCTTGAAGCGGTACATTACCGATCTGCTCTGGATCGCTGAGAAGCAATTTAAGGAGCGAGATGACATTGGGCACATGCAAGGTAGCGGTGGCTTCGATGACGCAGTGTTGTTGATCAAAAGGGCGTTGTTCAAAGATTGACGCTTTCTCGGCATGTCCTGTCACTGTAGGTTCAAGACGCACCTTGTGTTCATCAAAAAACACATCCACCGACAGCTGCGGACTGTCAATCACCACACGCAGCAGCTTGCCTTGAAGACGGTTGAGCTGGATGCGGGTAATGGCATCCAGATCGATAAAATGATGAATACAGCGTTCGATTGCACCTAGCGCAAGAATCGACCACATCAGATTACATCCTTTAAAGTTTGAATCCGCGGTGAACAGCCACAATACCGCCGGTGAGGTTGTGATAGTCGCAGTTTTTAAAGCCAGCCTGCTCCATCATACCTTTTAAGGTACGCTGATCAGGATGCATACGAATCGATTCGGCCAGATATTTATAGCTTTCGGCATCGTTGGCTACAAGTTTGCCCATGATTGGCAAGGCGGTAAATGAGTAAAAATCGTAAAGCTTTGAAAAAGGTTCAAAGACGGGTTTTGAAAACTCAAGGACCAACAGGCGACCACCCGGTTTTAGTACACGATACATCGCTTCAAGTGCGGCATCTTTATCGGTGACGTTACGTAAGCCAAAGCTGATTGTCAGCAGATCAAAGCTGTTGTCTGCAAAAGGTTCGAGTGTTTCGGCATTGGCCAGTACAAAATCTACATTGGTACAGCCTGCATCGAGTAAACGGTCACGCCCAACGTTAAGCATCGACTCATTGATATCGGAAAGTACGACACGTCCTTGAGGGCCGACTTCACGGCTAAACACTTTGGCAAGATCCCCAGTACCGCCCGCAATATCCAGCACATGCTGCCCACGGCGCACACCCGACATATTAATTGCAAAACGTTTCCATAAACGATGAATACCAAATGACATCAAGTCATTCATGATGTCGTATTTACTTGCCACGGAGTGGAACACTTCGGCCACTTTTTGGGCCTTATCTTCGGCTTTTACAGTTTGATATCCAAAGTGTGTGGTATCACCGACATTGCCTGTTTTACCTGCACCCCGTGGTAAATTGTATTTTGGTACATTACTGATCGGCGCATCGTTGAATTCTTGTTGTAACGACTGTTGTTGACCTTGTGGTGTGCCTTGAGGAAGTGGGCTATTCAGGAAAGGACTGGTACTGTCTGAACGTTGAGCCGGCTCAGTAGGAGTAGTGGGCGTTTGATTTTCGTTAGACATGATGTCGCTCCTGAATGTAAACACACATGATCAAATGATAATGGCTGTGCATGATGACAGAGTTTGGAGTTGTTTGACAGACGTCATCATGCAATTGTTATTAATACTATACATAAAATGCAGCAGTGCAAGCATGGCATGCACCCTGCTGAAAACGCAAGGAAAGCAGATCAATAAAATGGATCAGGATGCCCTGCATGAACCTTTTCAACAATCTCACGCTCTTTGTGGGTAAAGGCCTTGATAAACGCTTCAGCCGACTTCATGGGTTTCATGGCGCGAAAGCCTTCATCAATAAAGTGATACATCAACTCAAAGTTATGCTTCATGACTGGCCCTTTGGCCATTTTAAATGCGGTATACATTACAAATGAGCGCATATATTTATCAAGCGCTTTGCCCAGATCATCGAGTAAAGCCAACTGATGTAGTCGCTGCGCTTTCTGGTCGAGCTGAATTAAAGTTTGACGCATCATTTCGTCTGTAATGGGTGTGTCGACTGGATAGTCTTTAAGAAGTTGCAGTGCAATTTGTTCGTCTAATTCTAGCGCAAGAATGGCTAAACTAATCGATTGCGTCCCCGTTTTGATGGCATTGTCGGGCACCAGTTTTTCAACTTTGTGGGCATATTTGAGTAATCGTTCAATTTGAGCTGCCAGTGGATCAAAGTCGGGGCCACCATATAAACGATTTAAAAAATAATCTGTCATTAAGCGATATTGTGGTTGTTCAAACAGATCGGAATGGGTATGTATCATGCGGGCTTTGAGCCAGCTTTGTGCATCAAAAAGACGATCGCGCAAAATCGGATCATGATGATGCGCAAGCGCATGATACTGCTTTAATAAGTCATCAAATGGAGCAAGCTTGGACATAACGAACGTGCAAAAAGAACATATTTAGAAAAGCATACGTTGCTTTCATGAGTAGAGCTATGGCTATTCAATTTCTAAATTGAAAAAATAGTCCAACAATGACGTTTGTGTGTAAATTGATTTGGTAGGAATTTATAATGATTAAAAGAGCTATTTTTTTATTTAAAAACTATTTAGCGGTAATTGGGTTCTATCGCGTAAAGTGTTTAAAGGTAAATTTGGTATGGGTAGCTAAAATTCAAGTGATAACTTGGGTACGAGAACGATGTAACTCTGTAAATTTCTCTAAAATTGCTATATTGCTATGAACTTCATTGACTTGACTTTAAAGGTTCATAGCACTGAATTTATCGCCTAGTAATTTGATGTAATCCATCTTGGTTTCGACTAAATTTCGGCAATGATAGTCTGATTATTTTTTTATAGTGTCCTGCCGAAAATTTGACTGTTTGAAGTCATTCATTTCGCTCTCGTGAATGAACTCTATTATCTTAAAAAGACCCTGCATTTTTTCCTGAATGAAATCACTGCTTGTTCTTACCGATTTGGAATGACCTGACGAGATTGTTTGTATCATTAGCTTTATCTGTATAGATTGAATCAATCTGCTCATCCAAGGGGAGATTTGATTAAATAAACCCCTCAAAACTTGCGAATCACTGACATTATTTTTTTGTAAGCTGAACTGCTTGCATATGTAGGCTTTTGTCATTTATACCAATATGCGGTCTTACGCCATTGACGACGATATTCGGGCTGACTTTTCTTGCTTATCCATTTACCTTCACCTAAAAACTTTAAGCTAGTAGAGTTGAGAAGTAGGTGAACTCCATCATAACTTTTATGATAGCTGATTACAGCATCAAGATCCCTTTGTCTTATGCAAATGATGGAATACGAATATCACTGATATTCGGAGCTATCCAATTTAAAGTCAAAGCTTAATGAGGCTTTGCAAAAGACAGTGACCATAAGTAAAGAGACGAAATAGTGATTTGATCATAAGGTAGCATTAAATAGCCGCTTCAGAATAAGTTTAATTTGGTCTGTGTTTGCCTTTTAGCTATGTATATCATTGAGTAGTCGCATCAAACTAGATCGAGAGATTTTGTCGATTGATTAGCGCTTAAATATAAGAAGATCAATTGGTTGTGCGATAGATTTTAGGGGCAAGTTTATTTATTCTGAAATTACATTGCTTAATAAGTTTTCAAGAATAGGTTTGTATGACTAAGCCTTTATCGTGTTAATTTTTAATAAAAAGATATTGTTTCAAAACAAACATAAAAATTTAATTTAATCAAGTTGATTCTGTAACAATACGTATAATTGCTTGAAAACAGTAATATGTTCTTAAGTTTTTGTTTAAATAGAAAAAATTTTAATTAAACTCTTTACTGTTTTTTGTGGTGAATCTTATGTAAATGAATAAAAATGTGATGTGATTGTCAATTTTTTAATATATTATTTACACAAAGTATGCAAATCTTAACACAGTTTGTATAAGTAGTTAATTTATTGCAACTCACGTCACAATTTACTAATTTAGGGTAAGGTAAATATGAATCAAGTTTACAAGGTTGTTTGGAATGCATCTCTAGGTGCGTGGGTTGCGGTATCTGAACTAGCAAAAAACAAGACAAAAACAAGAACTGTTAAAAGTATTGCTGCTACTATTCTACTTGGTGTAGCTATTCCTGCTTACGCTGATGTCATAGCAGGAAATAATATTACAGTAACAGCTATAAATGGAGATACAAAAATTGAAACCACGGATAATCCAAATTTTAGTACTGTAACGGCAACTGGAACAATTAAAGGGCAAACCTTAGAATCTACGGGTGCTGCCACAGTAGGAAATGGATTAACTGTAACTGCTGGAACAACTTCACTTAAAGATACGACTGTAAATGGGGTACTCAACACAACGGGTGCGGTTAATGCAAATTCATTAAATGTAACCGGCAATACAACTGCAAGTAATATTACAGCTAGTGGAATAATCAAAGGTCAAACCCTAGAATCTACGGGTGCTGCAACGGTAGGAAATGGATTAACTGTAACTGCTGGAACAACTTCACTTAAAGATACGACTGTAAACGGAGTGCTAAACACAACGGGTGTGGTTAATGCAAATTCATTAAATGTAACCGGCAATACAACTGCAAGTAATATTACAGCTAGTGGAATAATCAAAGGTCAAACTCTAGAATCTACGGGTGCTGCAACGGTAGGAAATGGATTAACTGTAACTGCTGGAACAACTTCACTTAAAAATACCACTATAAATGGAACGCTAAGCACTTCAGGTATTGCTAGCTTAAATGGTGGTGCTAGTTTAAATAACAAAATTATTAATAATCTGGCGGCTGGTACAGTGGATACCGATGCTGCGAACTATGCACAGGTTAAAGCTGCTAAAACACAAATTGCTGCGAGTGGAAAAAATACAAGTATTACATCTACCACTGGTAGTGATG
The DNA here is from genome assembly GCF_023614015.1 of Acinetobacter sp. ACZLY 512. Classification (NCBI taxonomy): domain Bacteria; kingdom Pseudomonadati; phylum Pseudomonadota; class Gammaproteobacteria; order Moraxellales; family Moraxellaceae; genus Acinetobacter; species Acinetobacter sp. ACZLY 512. The sequence goes on along the minus strand of NZ_JAKIVI010000016.1, from coordinate 5,510 downwards.
GTCAAACAATTTATACAGTCAATACGATTGATAATCCTAATTTTACAAGCGTAACAACAACTGGTGCGGTAACTGTAGGAAATGGTTTAACTGTAAACAGTGGAACAACATCTCTTAAGAACACATCTGTAGATGGTACTTTAACGACTTCAGGAGTTGCTAGCTTAAATGGCGGTGCTGATTTAAATAATAAACAGATTAAAAATTTAGCTTCAGCAACAACGGATGGTGATGCTGTTAATTTAGGTCAAATTAAGAGTTTACTGGGCGTAAATGATCCTAGCGTTACTTATAATGGTATTAAGTATTTCCGCACTAAATCTATAAATGCAGATGCGCAAGCAAATGGTGATGAATCAGTAGCTATAGGCCCTCAAGCAAAGTCAGATGGGTTGAGCGCTATTTCAATAGGAGATCAAGCATTAGCTTCTGCCGATTCGAGTATTAGTATTGGTAAGACAGCAAAAGCATCTGCCGCTGGCAGCATAAGTTTAGGTGAAAAATCTCTGGCTTATGCTCAAAACAATGTTGCTATTGGTAAAGAATCATCTGCTTTAGGTTTAAATAGCACTGCAATAGGTGCAACGACGGGAACTCCAAGAACACCACAATTGACAAGAGATACCAATAATAATAATCGTATTGTTGCAGTGGATGGTATTCCTGTCACTACAGATCCAAATTCAACAGGTCAAAATATTTCGAATATTATAGCGATTAATAATACTCCTGTAACACCCGCTCAACTGAATAGCTTTATGAGTCTGTTAAGTAGTGGTGCCAATCTCTCTGCTGGTAAAAACAGTCTTACAGTAGGAACATCGAACCTAGCGACAGGTGACTCAAGTGCCTCTATTGGGGCGACAAATGCTGCTACCGGAAATTCAAGTACTGCTGTTGGATCAGGAAATAAAGCGATTGGTTCTTCTAGTATAGCGATTGGTGATAATAGTATTGCAAATGGAGGCGGTTCTACTGCAATTGGTAAACAGGCTTCTTCTAATCGACAAAATGCAGTTGCTATCGGTAGCGGAGCAACCGCTGATACTGATTATGGTATCTCGATTGGTCAAAATGCGGGTCAAGGTTCATCTCAGGGAACGACAAATGATCGGGTCGAGCATATTGCGATAGGGAAAAATGCTGGACAGAATGTAGTTGGAAATCAGAATATTGCGATTGGCAGTGGTGCTGGCTCAAATTTATCTCCTGACAGCAATTCTAGTTCAGATAGTAATATCGCAATTGGTATTGCTGCTGGTAGTGGTATGAATGGGGACGATAATATTTCTGTAGGTCGTAACAGTAATATTAACGGTGGTGCAATCTCGCGCGCTATCACACTGGGATCTGAGACGAAAGGCTCTAGTCAGTCTGTGGTAGTTGGTACTGCGTCGAAAGTAAACTCGGGAACTGATGCAACTATCGTCGGTTATAATGCTCAAGTAAATGGTTCTGGTGGTGTTGCCATAGGTTCAAATACTGTAGCAGCAGCCAATAATGTTGCATTAGGAACAAATAGTAACGCTAATCTGAATTCAACAAAAAATGCATATTTGGTGCCTGATACTATTGCAAACGTTGCAAGTGTCGGTTACAGCGTTGTCTCTGTAGGAAATGGAACTACAACCCGAAGAATTACCAATCTTGCTCCAGGTGGTAGTCCAACAGATGCTGTAAATGTCAGTCAGTTAACACAACTACATCAAGATGTATCGACCATACTTGGCTTGTCAGGTTCTACGGATAATAAATTTGGCGACGTGAATGTTAATGGTACAAAATACTCTAGTCTTATAGCAGCGATTGCAGCTGGTGGTAATGGTGGTGCATTACCAACTGGTTATTATGTGACTTATACCAATGCAGATCAGAATAATATTGTTCTTAGTTCAAACGGAGGACAGGGAACAACGATCAATAATGTTGCGACTGCAACGACAAATGATCAAGCTGTTAATTTAGGACAAGTAAAAGCCCTTACAAAAGATGCAACTGTTAAATATGTGTCAATTAATAGTACTGACGGTGCTAACAATTCAAGTGATCAAGCTGTAGCGAATAACTCACTGGCGATTGGACCAAGTACTGGTACATCTTCTATTGCTGAAAATAGTATTGCTTTGGGAAGTAATGTTCGTACAGAAGCTATTAATAGTATTGCAATCGGGAATGCTGGAACTAGAGCTAAAGGTAGTAATTCAATCGCAATTGGTAAAGAAAATACAACTATTGATATCAATAATATTGCATTAGGAACTCTAGTAAGTACTAAAGGAGCAGATAGTATTGGAATAGGCAAAAATGTACAGATAGATGCTACAAACAATACTACAAATTATGCTGTTGCGATTGGTAGTGAAGCAGAAGTACAAAATGCAGATCAAGCAATTGTCGTTGGCAGAAAAGCTATAGTAAGCGGCGATAATGGTATTGCATTTGGTAATCAAGCTCTTACTCAGGGTGAGCAAGGCATTGCAATAGGTAGGTCTTCGCTTTCCTCCGCTCAAAATAGTACAGCAATTGGTAATAATGCACAGTCAACAGCTATCAATGCGAATGCTTTGGGCAACACAGCTAAGGCATCGGGACAAAGTGCTAACGCAATAGGTGATGGTGCAATTGCATCAGGTCAATATTCTACTGCACTAGGTACCGCTTCAGCTTCAGCTGATAATACGATAGCTATTGGTAAGCAGGCAGAAACATCAGCACTTAATGCGATTGCTATTGGTACTGGTGCAAAATCTGAAGGTCAACAAGCAATTGCGCTTGGTCAGCTGGCAAGAGCATATGATGAAAGTTCAATAGCAACAGGCACGGGTGCTAATGCCTACAAAAAGAATACGATTGCTACAGGTACAAACTCAAATGCTTATGCAGAAGCTTCTATTGCTCTGGGGGCTAATGCAACAGTCAACAATACGCACAATAATGCTGTAGCGCTAGGTAGTAATTCTATCTCAGGTGATTACAATCAAACCACCAAAAGTACGATTAATGGTAAAGAATATAGTTATGCAGGTGCAGGCACAAACTTATCGACCGTAAGTATTGGCGCTATAAACAAAGAACGTCAAATTATAAATGTTGCTGCCGGGCGTGTTTCATCAACTAGTACTGATGCAATTAATGGTAGTCAACTTTTTCAAACGAATGAAGAAATATCAAATTTAGCAAATAAAACTGCACAGGCATTAGGTGGAGGAGCTGTTTCTAATCAAGCAACCGGTGGTATATCTGCGCCAAGTTATACGGTTACAACAAATCCTGCAGGAAATGGTAGTAAAGTCACCGTAAATAATGTGGGTGCTGCGCTTTCAGCTTTAGATGGTGCTGTTAATCAAGCGATCGGCTTTGCAGGAGATACGGGAAATAATGCTTCACGTAAGTTAGGTGAAACTTTAAACTTAAAAGGCGGTGCATCTGGTACATTGACGACTAGTAATATAGGTGTTGTCGCAAATGGATCGAATCAACTTGATATTCGACTTGCTGAAAGTATTAATCTTGGAACCAATGGTAGCGTAACAACAGGTTCGAGCAGTATCAAAAACAATGAAGTAAAAGTGGGCTCAAACTCATTGACGAATAGTGGGTTAAATATTGGTAATGTTAATATTAACAGTACTGCTAACACAGTTGTAGGATTGAACAATACAACTTGGAATCCGGCAGGAACTTATAATAGTGGTCGTGCTGCAACTGAAGAACAATTACTTTCTGCGCAAAACCAACTGAATACGACATTGACCAATAAAGGCCTGAACTTCCGAGCGAATACAGGTGCCTCAGACAATGTGAAGCTTGGTGAAACCATCACCCTTGCAGATGGTACAAACACCACGGCAGAGTATGATGCAGCAACCAATACCTATCGCTATAACGTGATTGCGAACCCGACATTCACGACGGTAACGACGGGGAACAGTAAGTTAGATACCAATGGACTTACGATCACCAATCCAACAGATTCGACTAAGACGGTGAGTGTGACTGGGGCGGGAATCAATGCAGGTAATAACAAGATCAGTAATCTTGCAGATGGGCTTGTCGCAGCGAACTCCAAAGAAGCGGTAAATGGTGGACAACTAAATACCACTAACCAAAATGTTAATGCGAACACCACAAACATCAGTAATTTGCAAAATCAAACATTTAAATTACAGGCAAATAACGATACTGCAAGTTCAGTAAAATCGACTGATACAGTCAAATTTACTGATGGTAAGAATGTCGCAATCACCCGTACAGGAAATGAAATCACGGTTGCGACCAAAGACACGGTGAACTTTGACAAGGTCACCGTTGGAAATATTACCCTTGACAAGACAACCAATAAAATTAGTGGTGTAGCCGCTGGCGCAGTGACATCGACATCAACCGAAGCAATCAATGGCAGTCAGTTGTACGGTGCAGCGAATAATGTGAAGAACATTATCGGTGGTGCCACGACGATAGACACCGCGACAGGTACACTGACCACGAGTAACATTGGTGGTACAGGACAGGCGACAATTGACGGAGCGATCACCACTGTTAAAGGTACGGCAGATACTGCGCTGACAGAAGCGAACAAGGGCCTGAACTTCCGAGCGAATACAGGTGCTTCAGACAATGTGAAGCTTGGTGAAACCATCACCCTTGCAGATGGTACAAACACCACGGCAGAATATGATGCAGCAACCAATACCTATCGCTATAACGTGATTGCGAACCCGACATTCACGACGGTAACGACGGGGAACAGCAAGTTAGATACCAACGGACTTACAATCACCAATCCAACAGATTCGACCAAGACGGTGAGTGTGACTGGGGCGGGAATCAATGCAGGTAATAACAAGATCAGCAATCTTGCAGATGGGCTTGTAGCAGCGAACTCCAAAGAAGCGGTAAATGGTGGACAACTAAATACCACTAACCAAAATGTTAGTGCGAACACCACAAACATCAGTAATTTGCAAAATCAAACATTTAAATTACAGGCAAATAACGACACTGCAAGTTCAGTAAAATCAACTGATACAGTCAAATTTACTGATGGTAAGAATGTCGCAATCACCCGTACAGGAAATGAAATCACGGTTGCGACCAAAGACACGGTGAACTTTGACAAGGTCACCGTTGGAAATATTACCCTTGACAAGACAACCAATAAAATTAGTGGTGTAGCCGCTGGCGCAGTGACATCGACATCAACCGAAGCAATCAATGGCAGTCAGTTGTACGGTGCAGCGAATAATGTGAAGAACATTATCGGTGGTGCCACGACGATAGACACCGCGACAGGTGCACTGACCACGAGTAACATTGGTGGCACAGGACAGGCGACAATTGACGGAGCGATCACCACTGTTAAAGGTACGGCAGATACTGCGCTGACAGAAGCGAACAAAGGCCTGAACTTCCGAGCGAATACAGGTGCCTCAGACAATGTGAAGCTTGGTGAAACCATCACCCTTGCAGATGGTACAAACACCACGGCAGAGTATGATGCAGCAACCAAC